>NZ_JAKREY010000009.1:0-195169 GCF_022348265.1 Alteromonas sp. Cnat3-28 | reverse complement strand
TCACAGTTTTAATCGACTGTGACGCGATAAAATGGCGTCCCCTAGGGGATTCGAACCCCTGTTACCGCCGTGAAAGGGCGGTGTCCTAGGCCTCTAGACGAAGGGGACTGAAAATCTTCTTTCGAAAGCACCGCTTTCGAGATTTTCGGTAAGGCAAAGTGAGCTAGCGAACTGAGCGACTTTTCCTTACCGAAACTTTCAGTCAGAAGTTGAATAATCAACTCCAGCCTATTTCACAGTTTTAATCGACTGTGACGCGATAAAATGGCGTCCCCTAGGGGATTCGAACCCCTGTTACCGCCGTGAAAGGGCGGTGTCCTAGGCCTCTAGACGAAGGGGACTGAAAATCTTCTTTCGAAAGCACCGCTTTCGAGATTTTCGGTAAGGCAAAGTGAGCTAGCGAACTGAGCGACTTTTCCTTACCGAAACTTTCAGTCAGAAGTTGAATAATCAACTCCAGCCTATTTCACAGTTTTAATCGACTGTGACGCGATAAAATGGCGTCCCCTAGGGGATTCGAACCCCTGTTACCGCCGTGAAAGGGCGGTGTCCTAGGCCTCTAGACGAAGGGGACTGAAAATCTTCTTTCGAAAGCTTTACTTTCGAGATTTTCAGCAAGGCGAAGTGGGCCAGCGAACCGAGCGACTTTTCCTTACCGAAACTTTCAGTCAGAAGTTGATTAATCAACTCCAGCCTATTTCACAGTTTTAATCGACTGTGACGCGATAAAATGGCGTCCCCTAGGGGATTCGAACCCCTGTTACCGCCGTGAAAGGGCGGTGTCCTAGGCCTCTAGACGAAGGGGACTGAATTCTTTCTTCGAAACTAAGTTTTCGAATTTTCAGTCCGAAGCTGCGTTAACAACTTCAGCCTATATCAAACCACATCTCAATGTGACTTGGTGGAGCCAGGCGGGATCGAACCGCCGACCTCCTGCATGCCATGCAGGCGCTCTCCCAGCTGAGCTATGGCCCCATCATGGTACCAGTCATTTTGTGTGACTGTTCCGTGACAGCGGGGCGCATTCTAGGCATCCCCCCCTGTCATGTCAACGCTTTTTTTATGAATTTTCTCTGTTTGCTATAAAAGTAAGCGCTTTGTCGATTCTCTCGCCAATTTTCTCTTTTGAGATAAGATTCAACGTGATATCTAACGACGGTGAATTACCACCACCTGTCACAGCTACACGCAGCGGCATACCTACTTTCCCCATGCCCACTTCCAATTCTTCGGCTGTACTATTTATAGCAGCCTGAATATTTTCTGGGTTCCACTCTTCAATTGCCATTAATTTATCTTTAGCAAGCTCTAATGGGCCGCGAGCGACTGGGCGAAGGTGTTTTTTTGCTGCGTTCGCATCAAAATCTTCATAGTCTTGATAAAAGTACGTAGAAATCTCAGCTAACTCTTTTAGCGTTTTTACTCTATCGGCCTGAATAGCAATTATAGATTCAAGCGCTGGGCCTGTCGTTAAATCAACATTCAACTCTTCAAAGTGCCATTTAGCGTGTGACGCAACTTCACTTGCTGGTAATGTCTTAATGTAGTGTTGATTCAACCAGATTAGCTTTTCTGTGTTAAATGCCGATGCAGATTGCCCAATGGCATCTAAGCTGAATTTCTCAATCATTTCATCAACTGAGAAAATTTCTTGGTCGCCGTGAGACCACCCCAACCTAACAAGGTAATTAAGCACAGCTTGCGGTAAGAAACCATCATCGCGATATTGCATCACGCTTACTGCGCCATGACGCTTAGATAACTTCTTGCCGTCATCACCCAAAATCATAGAAACGTGAGCATATTCTGGAACAGGTGCACCAAGCGCTTCAAGAATATTGATTTGACGTGGCGTGTTATTAATATGGTCTTCACCACGAACTACGTGAGTAATACCCATATCCCAATCATCAACAACTACACAGAAGTTATATGTAGGGGTACCGTCAGAGCGCTGAATAATAAGATCGTCTAGCTCAGTATTGCTAATCTCGATTTTTCCACGCACGTGATCATTAATTACCACTTTGCCTTCTAGAGGGTTTTTGAAGCGGATAACAAAAGGCTGACCTTCTGGGTGATCCGTTCTGTCTCTCCACGTGCCTGGGTAGCGAGGCTTCTCACCACGTTCTTTTTGCGCTTCACGAATCGCATCTAACTCTTCAGAGCTCATAAAGCATTTATACGCTTTACCTTCATCCAAAAGCTGCTGAATAAGTTCTTTATATCTATCGAACCGCTCGGTCTGATAGATTGGCCCCGTATCCCACGTTAAACCTAACCATTGCATTCCGTCTAGAATGGCCTGCTTTGCTTCTTCAGTTGAACGCTCGATATCTGTATCTTCAATACGAAGAACAAACTCGCCGCCTTTGCTTTTAGCAAGAAGCCAAGAATAAAGCGCAGTTCGTGCGCCGCCAACGTGAAGATAGCCTGTTGGGCTGGGTGCAAATCGTGTAACAACCGACATGGTCACTCTCTATTGTTAATGTATTTCTAAAGTTGGGCGCATTCTACCAGTGTAAGCGCGACTTCAAAAGTAAGATAAGAATAGAAGGAAAAAGAAATCTCTTGAAGTAGTTTAGATGGTACGAAGAAAGTGAGTTATAAAGTGGACAGACACTTATTGTTGAAGCCCACTTTTTCAAAATTCATTTCTTGCTAAAGTGGACACACACTCAGATAAGTCCAACGATCAGAGAGTGACAGAACCGATAATAGCTTCAAAAACGTAAGTGGGTGTCCGAAAAGACCAGGTACTTTAAATGAAAAGATTCTGCACGCACTTTATCAGGTTTACGTGAGTGTCTGTCCTTTCTCCTTCTCTCCTTTTTTTTCGTTTCGTGTTTTATAAGTGACTGTCCACTTGGTAATTCAATTGATATTTCAAGAATAAAGTAAGCACCACTTTTATTTGGTTAGGTTTACTAACGTTTAGCTACGAAAAAATAAGTGGGTGTCCACTTTGCCCTTGTTTGCCACTTCTTCTTTTAAAAAATGAGTGTGTGTCCATTGTGCGAAGCCCCATTGTGCGAGGCCAATTTAATTATATGTTTGTGGTAAATAAGTGACTGTCCACCCAAGCTCCCCCACAAACTCCGACTGGCTCGTGTAAACCCACACTGCAGTTTTTGTTTATCAATGAATTCAAAACGCGATTAAAAACGCTGTTCTTTTCATCAATTTAGTTAAGATGCAGCCAGAGTGTCTAAAATTCGGGCACACAGTCATTTTTCTTTAATTTTATTGTTGACACTAACGGAACCGACTCTATAATACCGCCCCACTTGCTTAGGCAAGCTTTAAAGAAATATGGACGCTTAGCTCAGTTGGGAGAGCATCGCCCTTACAAGGCGAGGGTCACTGGTTCAAGCCCAGTAGCGTCCACCACTTCTTCACCGTGGTTAAACAGTGAAATCAAAAAATATGGACGCTTAGCTCAGTTGGGAGAGCATCGCCCTTACAAGGCGAGGGTCACTGGTTCAAGCCCAGTAGCGTCCACCACTTCTTCACCGTGGTTAAACAGTGAAATAAAAAATATGGACGCTTAGCTCAGTTGGGAGAGCATCGCCCTTACAAGGCGAGGGTCACTGGTTCAAGCCCAGTAGCGTCCACCACTTCCTCACCGTGGTTAAATAGAGAAATCAAAAATACGGACGCTTAGCTCAGTTGGGAGAGCATCGCCCTTACAAGGCGAGGGTCACTGGTTCAAGCCCAGTAGCGTCCACCATCCCTCTCAATATATCAATCTTTAGAAACACAGTAATCTAACTCTGTCTTAGTCGCTGTCACGTTAAAGCATTTTGGCTACTCCTACACCAAACCCAGCAATCATTATCAATAACCAGTACTGAAATTCAGCTACGAGCAGCTTCCATTATGCGATAGCCTCCATAAAGAACTATACTTAAGGTGCACTTACCGTGATATGGTAAGAAAAATAAGGGTTCTCATGTTTCAGAGGCTACTAATTGATGAAACTACACTTAGCTAGAAATACTAAGTTGTTAATTGCTGAAGACCAGGTGCTGGCGAAAAGCCATATGCACTACGCACTTGAGCAGTTAGGTTTCAAGAACATGAACTATGTTGATAGGCCCTCTCATGCCCTTTCGGCACTGCAAGAACATGATTATGACGCCATTATCTGCTCTTATAATTTGCGCTCTGAACAAGGCGGTTATTTTTTACTTGAGCAACTAAACGAAACTCAATCACTCCCCCTTACCAGCGCATTCATCTTCACCAGTGCAGATACCTCAGCAGAAGTCGTCCACGCCATCATAGAGTTACAGCCGGACGAGTTTATCGCTAAGCCTTTTTCGGTTAACGAGTTAGACAGGCGACTTTCCAGAGTTTTATCAAGGAAAAAAGCGCTAAAGAATATCTATTCATTCATGGATAAAAAGGACTACGAAAAAGCCCTGGCCGAGGTTGAGTTCTTTCTATTGCAGCCTGAGCAAGCCGAACACTTTCCGCTAGCGATGAAGATTAAAGGCGATTTGTTGATTATCACAGAAAGGTTTCAAGAAGCCGTAGCCTTCTTTGAATCGATAATTAACGTTCAAGATTTTAGCTGGGCAAAAATGGGGATCGCGAAGAGTCTGTTGGCGCTCAATGAATTGGACGATGCCGAAAGAGAAGTTATCCAGTTAGCAATGCGACCTGACTCTGCGCTTGAGGCCTATGATTTACTCGCCAAACTGCAAATTAAGCAGTTAGCTTTTGACGAAGCGCTGGAGTGTACATCGCTGGCGTGCAATATCTCACCTCAAAACATTGCTAGACATAAGTTAGCGATAAATTTAGCGCGGATCACCCATGATTACGAAAGTCAGTTTAACAGCGCTAAAAAGGTGGTCCGCTACGCGAAAGACTCTATCCATGACAAGCCAGATATTTATTTAACTGCCGCAAGAGCGGGAGTTGATTTTGCTATGACATCTGAGCCCGAACACGTAAACAGCATAGTTAAACAAACTAATGAGTATTTGCGACAGTTGAAAAAGGCTCACCCGAAAGCAGCCTTAAACGATGAGCTGACGGTGATTGACGCGCGTCTTCATTATTTGAAAGACGACACAGTGAAAGCACAAATGCTGTTGTCAGATTTTCACACAGATCATGCCCAACACCACTCCACAGAAGCCTTGCTTGATAGAGCCAAAGCCCTTCATGAAGTAGGAATGAAGAAAGAGTCCCTTGCGATTTTAGACGCCATTTCCTCAAGGCAGGATGAGGAGAACGATGAATTAAACCTCATGGCCACCTATTTAAAACAAGAGAAAGAAGAAAAAGAAGCGATTACGCTAAGCCCTAAAATACTTAACAACACCGCCGTTGCACAGTATAAACGGGGTAATTTAGAGCAGTCTTACACAACATTTGCTCAAGCGTTCCGCGTCATGCCTAAAAATCCCTCTATTGCGCTTAACTACCTTCAAGCAATAGTAAGGGCCCGAAAAGCTAACGCGCCTATGCTTGCCGACACCCTTTCGGCCATCAAAAAATGCAGAGAAACACTCGAGTCGGCAGCTTTGTCAGAAGATCAGTATTCTCGCTACGAGAACGTGAAGAGCATTCTAAAGAGCGAATGATAACGTCAGTTATTCCCCTCGCCCTTCTTATACCAATACGCTTACTTAATTAGAGTAGACGACTACTGTCTCGTGATAGAGTTTGTCTTTATACTCAAGCTCGTGACTAAACGTCATTCCAAGCTTTTTCATAATATTGATAGACGCACTATTTTGCGGATTAGCAATAGCAGAGAATTTTTCAACACCTATATCATACAGCGCTTCTTTAACAGACTCCGCAGCCTCTGTTGCGTAGCCCTTGCCCCACGTATGGCGCTTAAAACGCCACCCTAGTTCCATGTTGTCACTTTCGGGGTGTTGAGTAAAAAAGCCAAAGGGTCGAACTAAAATCCAACCAATGCTTTCCTTTTCGACTAGCGTTTCCACGCGCCACAGTCCCCACCCTAGAGCTGGATTGGAATAGGCTTGGAAACGAGGAACAAAGATTTCCCGAATATCTTCCTTAGAAGACTTCTTGCCACCGTTGATATATTTCATGACAAGCTCATCTTGATCGAGCTCCCATAAAAAGTCTGCGTCTTGTTCGGTGATATAATGGTAGGAAAGACGCGCACTGTCCTTGATATGCATATACTTCCTTTATCGTTATTATTTTTAATATACTTACACCGCTGAATATAGCTCATTTTTACAACAAACCAAACTTATTCGATGTATTTATTTTGCCCTACATTTTCCTTTAACGTAGAGCCAATTAACTAGCCTCCCAGCATGGCAAGGTGCTTGGTTGCCCCTGTTTTACCTTCATGCAAATAGTGTGTTTCGTGTTTTTGACCCAGCACATCTTGTAAAAAAGCGACCACTTCATCCACATTTCCAGTGGCAAGAAGATGTCTCATATCTATCCCATTTTCACTAAACAAGCATAGGTGAAGCTTTCCTGGGGCAGAAACACGTAATCGATTACAAGTTTTACAAAAATCTTTGCTGTAAGGCATGATTAAGCCAATTTTACCGGCATAGTCAGGGTGGTAAAACTCTTGCGCTGGCCCCGCATCTTTTCTACGCAACAAAGGCTGCCAGCCCATTTCTAACAACGTACTTTTTAGCGGCGTACCACTTTGATGTTGCTTATTGAAAAACTGATTTAAGTCGCCTGTCTCCATTAGTTCTATAAACCGGAGCGTTACTGGCATATCTTTTAGCCAAGCAAGAAACCTATGAAGACGGCTATCTGAAAAATCGTTGAGTAAGACAGAGTTCACTTTCACGTCTAAGCCGGCATCAATCGCTGCGTCTAACCCTCGAAGTACAGCTTTAAGTTTGTCTTGTCCTGTTATAGCGGCAAACTGACGGGGATCTAAACTGTCAATACTTACATTTACTTGGTGTAACCCTGCTTCTTTCCACTGATGCGCAAACTTTTCCATTCGCGCTCCGTGTGTTGTCATCGCTACACGTTCGATACCAGGCGTATTACTTGTTAGCTGTAAAATATCAAGAAAGTCTCTTCGCAGCGTTGGTTCGCCGCCTGTTAGGCGCACTTTCGACGTACCTAGCTTAGCGAACGCTTTGAGCAAGGTATCAATTTCGTTTAGCGTCATAAACTGATCGCTCGTCGGGCCTTCATATCCGTCTGGCAAACAGTACTGACAACGAAAGTTGCACGCTTCGGTCACTGACAAACGTAAATAATGAAACTGTCTACCGAAACTATCTTCTAACAAACTAACTCCTTAATCCTGTGCTGCTTAGTCATTCAATTCACGGCTTTCTCAATCTAACAAAAGCCAGTAAAACATTGAGTAAATAACAAGGTAACTAAATTAAACTACCTCTAGTGTACGCGCGGTGAAACCAAAATTAAACACATTCATCGCTATAAATAAGACCATTTTAATCTCTAGCCTATTTCAAAACGTACTTCAAAAAGCGAAAATCGCCCTACACGAGCAGGTTAGCTCAATATCTATTACACCGTTTACGAAAAGCGATTTTTTGAATCAGCGCGTTCCTAACACTGTAAACACAATAATAAAGCACACTATAAAATGAGAAAAAACCGTTTTCCTACCAATGTCGACGAACCTGTTAAATGGCACGTTCTCTCACAGCTTTGGCCTTATCTCCTAGAGTTCAAGCACCGTGTATTTCTTGCTCTACTGTGCCTAGTAGCAGCAAAGCTTGCCAGCATTGGCCTACCCTATGTATTGAAATACACCGTCGATAGCTTAAATGGCGACTTAACCACCCTCGCTTTAGCGGTGCCGATAAGTTTAATAGTCGCGTATGGAGCGCTGCGCCTGCTAAACGTGTTGCTCGGTGAAGTGCGCGATACGCTATTTGGTCGTGTCACAGAACGCGCCATGCGTCGATTAGGACTAAAAGTCTTCAAGCATTTGCACAACCTAGACTTAGGCTTTCATTTAAATCGACGTACAGGCGGTTTATCTCGGGATATAGAGCGCGGTACCAACGGCGTTAGTTTTCTCATGCGATTTATGGTGTTCAATATTGTCCCTACCCTATTAGAGATAGCCCTTGTTGTTGGCTTACTTTTGTTTCAATTTGGCGTATCTTTCGCGTTAATTATTGTGCTTAGCGTGGTGGCTTATATCGGATTTTCGATGAAAGCAACGGATTGGCGCACCCGGTTTGTTACACAGATGAATGAAGCCGATTCCACCACCAACTCCCGAGCGGTAGACAGCCTGCTAAATTTTGAAACCGTAAAATACTTTAACAACGAATCGTTTGAAGCACATCGTTACGACACCGATTTAGCAACATGGGAAAAGGCTCGAAGGAAGAACCGATTGTCGCTGTTTGCACTCAATGGCGGCCAAGCTGCCATAATCGCAATTGCCATGACCTCGATGATGGCTAATGCTGCCTTTGGTGTAATAAATGGAGAAATGACCATAGGCGACTTTGTATTGATCAACGCCTTCACCATGCAAATTTTTATGCCGTTAAACTTCTTAGGGTTTGTTTATCGAGAAATTAGAGGAAGCCTTGCCAATATCGATAAATTGTTCGACCTTCTCGCACAAACGCCAGCAATAAAAGATGCAGACGATGCCACAGAATTAACTTGCGCCAACCCGGCACTGCGATTTAGCAATGTACATTTTGCGTATACCGAGAATCGACAAATACTTAACGGCTTGAGCTTTGAGGTGCCCCCCGGTGCAAAGGTTGCGGTAGTGGGGGAAAGCGGAGCGGGAAAATCGACGCTGATGAAGCTGCTTTTTCGTTTTTACGAGCCTAAACAGGGCGAAATTACTATAGATGGGAAAGATATTACGTCGGTCACCCAACAGAGTCTGCGTTCACACATAGGTATCGTGCCCCAAGATACTGTTCTGTTTAACACTACCTTGTTGGAGAACATTCTCTACGGTAATCCTGATGCGAGCGAGGACGAGATTAAACACGTTATTAAGCTCGCCCATTTAGAAACATTTGTAGAAAGCCTGCCTGATAAGCTAGAAACTACTGTGGGCGAGCGTGGGCTAAAACTTTCAGGTGGCGAAAAGCAGCGAGTATCTATCGCAAGAGCCTTACTAAAAGGTGCGCCTATTATGATTTTTGACGAGGCCACCAGTTCGTTAGATAGCACGTCTGAACGCGCTATTTTATCGGCCCTTCGCGATGCCGCCAAAGGCCATACCAGCTTAGTAATAGCCCATAGACTCTCTACAATTGTCGATGCAGACAAGATACTGGTGCTTAAGCGCGGTACCATAGTAGAGGAAGGGACACACACTTCCTTGCTCGAGCGAAACGGTGAATACGCAGCACTATGGCAAGCACAACTGCGTGAAGTTGAACAACTAGACCAAAACGAAAATGTAAAAGGCAATCAGTAAATGGACCCAAAGCTTATCAAAGCCGCTATTAACCAAGTGATGCCCTTTGGCAAATACGCTGGAAGACGCCTATTTCATTTACCTGAACCCTATTTGGTCTGGTTTCACAAGCAAGGCTTTCCAGAAAACAAGCTTGGTGAACAGCTCGCTTTAATGTATGAAATTAAGCTAAACGGCTTAGAGTCTGTTGTAGAACCGCTATTAAATGATGACTAGCAATCACAAGGGGACTCAGCGCCCCCTAATGGCAAAATGCGTAAACTCTAACCATATGATGATTTATGTTAGCAAGACCCAGAAAGCAACGTCGAAGTGACGTAAACGAACGCATCAAAAAAATACATAATGCCATTGCCGACAAACTGATGTTGCAACCAGAACTATTTGAAGAAGTCGAAAAAACATTAGAAACCCGTTATCACAACAAAATGATGCGCTATGGAAGCTACCTTCTTTGGAAAGGAATAATTGAGGCTCGCCATCAACCAGACGTATTTAAGGCGCTTCTTTTGGCTGACGACGAGCGCACAGCCAACTTAAGAAGAGAAACCATCTTCGTCGGTATTTTATGTGAAGATGAACGAGCCGCTATTTTTGCAGGTTAACCAATTGCTAGTTTAGCTTCTGGGTATTTAATGCGGCTTATTCGAGGGCTGGCAATAAAATAAGCCAATGTCAAAGGCCCTAATCTACCCGCGTACATCAGTAAGATAATGATCCACTCACCACTGTTTGACAGCTCGCCAGTTAGCCCTCTGGAAAGACCCACGGTCCCAAGAGCAGAAACCGCTTCGAACACGATATCCAAAAAGTCAGCTTTTTCTGACATTAATAAAAGAAAAATAGCTATCCACGTAATACCTATGGAAATCATCGTAAGCGCTAGCGCTTTGCTGATAGTGTCATTTGAAATTGTTCTGCCAAAGAGTCGTGGCGCAGCTCCCCGCTGAATATAGTTGTATGCGGCAATGATCAAAACGATGAAAGTCATCAGTTTTATACCGCTTGCGGTACTCATTGAGCCCCCGCCGATAAACATTAGCAACAACATTAATGCTGTCGTTGGATCTTCTAACGACGCTATATCCAGCGTATTAAATCCGGCAGTTCTTGGAGTAACAGCTTGAAACCATGATGCCCATAATGCGCTTTGAGTATCGAGGTTCGCCAAGGTTGCAGGATTATCACTTTCAATAACAAAGATAAGCAAAAAGGCGGTTACATTGACAATTAGCGTACCCAATATCATTGTCTTGGCATACACAGAGATACGTTGCCATCTGCGCTTTTTATGAAGCTCTATCCAAACGGAAAACCCGAGACCACCAATAATAAATAATGCAGAAATAGTGATGTTGATAATCGGGTCTCCCACATAGGCGGAAAGACTATCCCCACTAAGTGCAAATCCTGCGTTGTTGAACGCAGAGATGGTGTAAAAAAACGCGTGAAATAACGCTTCACTTACTCCTTTTTCCTGCATCCAGTAGGCCGACAGAATACAAAAACCCACAAACTCAACGAAGAATGCAAAAATCAGTACCGACTTTGCTGTAGATACAAGCGTTGATAAATCTGTTTGATTAAACGCCTCCTTCACTGCCGATTGCTGCAAGAAACTTATTTTACTTCCTAAGGCAATGAGCGTGACGATGGCAAACGTCATCAACCCTAAGCCCCCCAGCTGAATTAAAACCGCAATCACCGCTTGTCCAGCAGTTGTAAAAACAGATCCGGTATCGACTACCACAAGACCCGTTACTGTCACCGCCGATGTGGAAGTAAATAGGCTTTGGATCCACGAGATGGGCTCATGAGTCATCATTGGTAATTTTAAGATAACGGTGCCTAAGAAAATCACCGCCACAAAGCTTAGGGAGAGAATAAGAGGCGGCCCTACCTGAATTTTATTGATACCTTTAGGCGAGCGCTCTATCGGTCTGTAGCCAGGATCCCATCTGTTCATTGTGCTAGCCTGGGCGCTATTTTAACAAGGTTCTCTCTATGGCCGCAGAGAATAACGGTATCTTTCGAAGTAACTTCAAAGTCTAATGATGGATTATGATGTAGCTGGTGACCTCGCTTAACTAACAAACAAGAGACTTGCCCCTTACCGACGGACAGCACGTCTTTTAAGCGCTGTGAAGAAAAGTGATCAGACAAAATGACATCAACGATATAAACGCCGTGCCCTATACCCAAGTAGTCATTAACCATTGGGTAGTTAAGCGCTTGCGCCACCCTTGCTCCCATCTCTTCTTCAGGATGAATAATTTTCGACACACCCAGCTTGGATAAAATAGCGTGGTGAGCAGAGCTATTAGCTTTCACCCAAATATTGGCTACGCCCAAGTTTTTTAGTGCCAACGTACACAGTAAGCTAGCTTGCATATCCTCGCCAATAGCAACAAGCACGGCTTCGCTCTGACACAAGTTTAATTCCTTGAGTGCACGCTCATCACTGGCATCACACACAACGCACTGTGTAAACTCACCTGCATACTGTTCAACCAGCTTTTCACTTTGGTCAATTCCTGTAACGGTGTGTCCCATATGAATTAACTCTAAACTGGCCGTTAAGCCAAACTTGCCAAGCCCAATTACACTAAAGTGCGACATTAATTAGCCTCCGGTTTATCAACCACTATTCGGTAGCCTTGTTTAGGCATTGTCTCTATTAAATCTTTCTCGAACGGATCTATCTTCTTTCTTAGCTGTCTTACAAGAACGCGGATGTAGTGGGTATCTTCACTGTGATGCAGACCCCATATTCTTCTTAACAATTCTTGCTGACTAACAAACGCCCCAGGCTGTTTTGTGAGCTCGTCAAGAAGCTGAACTTCTTTTGGGGCCAGCGCGATAACTTCGCCTTCAACGAGCAGCCGTCGCTCGGTAATATCCAATGCTATCTTGCCAATCTGTCGTGTGGGCGTTGTGGGCTCAACCACAGGATTGAAGTCTCTTAGCAGTACTTTCACCCGGGTGACAAGCTCTCTGATCCCAAAAGGCTTGCTAACATAGTCATTGGCCCCCCGGGACAACAAGTCGACTTTGTCTAACTCCTGATCTCTTGCAGACAACACGAGCACTGGCAGGCGACTAGATTCTCTTATGCGTTTAAGTACTTCACTCCCCTCACCATCAGGTAACCCTAAATCGAGTATGACAAGGTCAGGACGGTGCTGATTAAACAATGACAGAGCTTCTCGAACCGAAGCAGCTTCAACACAAAGGTAGCCTTCTGCACCTAGCGCAATGCTCAGCATCTGACGAATATTCGCATCATCTTCAACAAGTAGAATGGTGTGGCTCATTGCGCTAATCCCTTTTTGGAATTGTAATACTGACGAGAAGGCCTGGTGTGGTATTCGACAGCTTGATAGCACCACTATGGGCGTGAACTATACCTGCTGCTACGCTTAGCCCTAAGCCAATGCCGCCTTTTCCACTATCGCTGCGACGACTGGTTTGAAAAAGCTGTATTGGCGCTTGTAGCTGTTCATCGCTGATCCCTTCGCCTTTATCGGCTATTTGAAACTTAAACTCTCCATCAGAGTGGCTAACCATCAGCAATACACTGTCATCGCTGAATTTAAGGGCATTATCAATTACGTTAAATAAAGCTTGTTCAAACAGTGATTCAGACACAGTTATACCGCGACTGTCACTGTTGTTGATCACTTTTAGTCGTCCACTGTTAATACGACTTTCAAGGTTAGCTAAAAAGGCAGTCAGGTTTACATGGGTTAAATTTAGCGCTAACGCGTTATGCTCAATTCGTGTGGCTTGAAGCAGGTTCTCAACGTAAACATAAAGGCGTTTACCTTCATCGTGAACCCCTTTTAACAGTGCCTGTCTCTCAATGTCATCAAGCTTGTCTTGATATGTCATATAGGTTTCAACAGAACCGATAATGGTAGAGAGCGGCGTACGCAAATCGTGGGACACAGATCGCAGGACACTAGATTGTGTTTTAACAACCTGTAGTGCATGTTGTTGAGAATTAACGTAGACAGCAAGCTCGCTAATGAGGATGGCTACAATGATGAAAACGACAAAATTTATGCTGTCTTCAACTTCTGCAATTTGAAATGAGTGCAAAGGCTCGGTGAAAAAATAATTAAAGCTCAGTGCTCCGGCTACCCCTGCAAGCAAGCCGTAAAACCTTGAGGTCGTTAACGCCACAATGGCACACGCAAGCTGTAGAATGAGCAAAATACCGCCAAGCGGCAGTAACCAGTTGCTAAGTGCTAAACACCCTAAAATAGCCACAGCCATAATAAAGAGTGTATAGAAACCGTGTTTAAATTGGGTCATAGGTCAATCGTGTTTACTTCAACACAATGAGCATATCAACCTAACCTCAAATATACGCGTAAAATTTAGGTAAAAAAAACGGCATCCCAATGATGCCGTTTCTTCAACTTGCCAATGCGATGTTGGTCACTTTAAGCATTACGCAAATGATCAGCCACCAAGAATGCCATTTCAAGTACTTGGTCTGCATTTAAGCGCGGGTCGCATTGCGTTTTGTAGGCTTGCGCTAAGTCTTCATCGCTAATTTCATAAGCACCGCCTGTACACTCCGTTACGTGCTGACCGGTCATTTCAAGGTGAATACCACCTGCGTGAGTACCTTCTGCTTCGTGAGCTTGGAAGAACTGCTTAATTTCTTTCAAAATTGCATCGAAGTTACGGGTTTTATAGCCGCTAGATGCCGAGAACGTGTTGCCGTGCATCGGGTCAGAGCTCCACACTACGTGTCTGCCTTCAGCTTTCACTTTACGCAATAAGCGTGGCAAATTGTCGGCTAAATTATCGGCGCCCATACGCGTAATTAGCGTTAAACGACCTGGATCGTTTAGCGGGTTAAGCGCATCAATCAAACGAATAAGCTCGTCTTCTTGCATGCTTGGCCCCACTTTCACACCAATTGGGTTGTGAATGCCACGGAAAAACTCAACGTGCGCATGGTCAAGTTGACGGGTACGCTCGCCAATCCACACCATGTGAGCCGAACAATCGTAAGGCTTACCGGTAAGGGTATCGATGCGTGTTAGCGCCTGCTCATAGTTCAACAGCAATGCTTCATGCGACGTGAACAGTGAGGTCTCGTGCAGCGTAGAACTGGTTTGTGCGTTAATACCAATAACATCCATAAACTCAAGGGTATCTTGAATACGGTTGGCCATATCAGAATAACGCTCTTTAAGCGGATTGTTTTCAACGAACGCCATGTTCCAGCGGTTAACTTCATGAAGGTCGGCCAAACCACCTTGCGCGAACGCGCGAAGTAAATTCAGTGTTGACGCACTGCGATGGTAGGCTTCCAACAAACGGTCAGGATCTGGTCGACGGGCCGCTTCGGTAAATTCGAAGTTGTTGATGATATCACCACGATAGCTTGGCAAGGTCACGCCATCGCGGGTTTCGAAATCTGATGAGCGCGGCTTGGCGTACTGGCCTGCCATACGGGCAACCTTGGTTACCGGGCAACGACCAGCAAAGGTAAGCACAATGGCCATTTGAAGAATAACTTTAAAGGTATCGCGAATTTTAGGCGCATTAAATTCGTCAAACGACTCAGCGCAGTCACCGCCTTGTAAAAGAAAGCCTTTACCCAAGCTTACTTCACCTAGCTGGCGTCTAAGCTCACGGGCTTCAGCAGCAAATACAAGCGGTGGATAAGAACTTAATGTTTGCTCTACTTCTTTTAAACGTACTTTGTCGTCGTACTCTGGTTGCTGAAGAATAGGTTTATTTCTCCAACTGTCTACTTGCCAATTACTCAACGGTGTTCTCCTGAATAAAAAAACGTAGGGCAAACGTTTTACTGAAAATATTTATTGAAGCTAGATGCTTCGAATAAAAAGACTGTAACGCGCTTAACAGTGCGTCTGTAGCGCTTTTTTCTAATCAGTCTAATGTGAAAATGTGAATCTAAAAAAATGCTGGGGGCACTTTACCACATTTATTCTAGGGAAATAGGTGCGCAAACTTGAATTTCTAGAAAGTTATCGTGCTTGCTTATAGCGAAATGGCATTCAAACACTTTTTCTAAGTTTGTTTGCGTGGCCACCTCTTGTGGCTTGCCGAACGCTACCATACAACCTTTTTGTATAAGCCATAAACTATCGCAATAGTTGGCACTTAGCGCGATATCGTGAGACGTCATAAGTAGGGTATTCCCTTTATCGCAAAGCAATTTTACCAAACTAGCCAGTGCATATTGATGTCTTATATCAAGTCCTTGCAATGGCTCGTCTAAAAGCACAACCCCCTCTCCGCGCTCTAACTGCGGCCATATTTGCAAAAGCGAACGACAAATTTCTACTCGCTGACGCTCACCGCCAGAAAGCTGGGTGACAATTTGGTTCAAGAAACCCGATATTTCGAGTGCTTTTTCTAAAACCGGAGGAATTAGTTCATCTTGCTGTGCTGTTGCATAAAAGCTTAGGTATTCTTTTACCGACAAGTGAAAACCACTTTCGCTTTGTTGCGCTAATAAGGTGCGCACACTCGCAAGTGTTGCCAGCGACCAATCGTTCATTGGTTTACCTAGCAGCATGACGGTGCCCTCATCAGCGTCAATAAGGCCCGCAAGGGTAAGCAACAGCGTTGATTTCCCTGCCCCATTTGGCCCTATAATGTGAACGCACTCGCCTTTTTTTGCACGTAAACCTTCCACCGAAAGTCGCGATGCAACTTTTACATTCTGTAAGCTTAAAACGGTACGACTATCTGCTAGGTTATGGCTATTCGCTGGGCTATTGCAATCAGCAACGTCATCTTTAACGCTAACGTTTTCCTTAGGGTTAGTAATTATGGTGTCTTGCTCACTAGCATTTATTCGTTCATTGCTGCCAGAATCAGGGCGTTGCTGGGGTCTAAAATTTTTTGTCGTCATTTCATTTCCCCTCCACTACCCTTTTATTTGACCTTTAGCTAATGCCCAAATTAATAATGGACCGCCTAACGTAGCTGTTACCATAGACACCGGAAGCGTAATGGCACGGGTCATTTCAGAGCTTAACGCAACCAGCATCAGCAGACTTGCACCACTCAATGCACTTAACGGCAACAAATAGCGATTATTATGCCCGATGATCAAACGTAAGATATGCGGTACTAACAAGCCAACAAAAGCAATAGAGCCTGCCATAGACACCGCAGTACCTACAGCAATAGCGCAGACAATGAGTGCGCGCTCAGTGAGTTTTTCCACATCCACACCACTGCTTTTTGCTGCAAGTTCACCGGCGTAGAGCTTGTTTAAATCGCCAGCGAAATAAAGCTGTAATGCGACAGCAACAGCGATTAACGGGCCGCCCACTGACAAAATTAACCAGTTAGTTTGGTACAAACTACCCATTAACCAGAAAGTAAGATTGCGCAGGGCATTAGCGTCGCTGAACATGTAAAGCCACGCTATAACGGCGCCGCTAAGAGTAGAGATGGCAATACCCGCTAGAATAACAGCCGTAGAGGAACCCAGCAGTTTTCTTGCTAAGCGGTAGATAATAAATGTAGATAACAACGCACCAATAAAACATCCCAAAGGCAGCAAATAGTGTAGGTACGCTGTAGCCCATTGTGGGGTTAGCAGTAGCAAAAGCGCAGCAACCAAGCTTGCGCCACTCGTAATGCCGATAATTCCCGGGTCTGCCAAAGGATTTCGCAGCACTACTTGCAAGGTAGCGCCACTTGTAGACAGTGCTGCTCCTACTAAACACGCAGTAAGAATAAGCGGTATTTGAAGCTGAACAATAATATGCTGTTTTAGTTCAGCCGCCGTATCGGACAGCCCTGTCACGCTAACAATCCCTACCACACCTATGACGAGTGACAAAAGTACTGTTATTACAACCAAAGTGACGGCGGTGCGTTTAGTTTCTGTCATTGTCAATACGGGTTCTCAACGTGGGCTTTCGAGATGGTTTATGAATGTGACTTGCGTTTATTGTTGTTGGGTTTGTTTAATATGCGCAATCAAACCGTCCGACGCTTCTTCGATAAGATCCAACACCAGCTCAAAGCCGCGCTTGCCGCCATAATATGGATCAGGTACTTCTTTATCGTCTGCATTTGCAAAATCAAGAAACAGCTTAATTTTATCGTGGTACTGGCTAGGCGACATACCGTGCAAATTAGCAAGGTTGCTGTTATCCATGGCAAGAATGAAATCAAATCGCTCAAAGTCGCTTTCATCCACACGTCGGCATTTTAGCCCTTTGAAACTGTAGCCTCGTTCTACGCCTGCGGCTTGCGAACGCTTATCGGGCGGGTTACCAATGTGATAGCCGTGGGTTCCCGCTGAGTCAATTTCAATATTTAATCCGGCTTGTGCAGCCTTGTGTTTGAACACGGCTTCTGCGGTTGGAGAACGACAAATATTACCCAAACACACGAACAACACCGATGTAGATTGTTTCATTCAAAATCCTATTTCAACGCAGTGACGGAGCGCGACTAAACTTTATGCCTAGTTTCACGTATGATACGCCGTCAGAAAAATTGTGGAGTTAGTATGACCGCACATGTACTTATGCTAAGTAGCTCACGTCAAGGCGACGAGGCTTACTTAGAGCACGCTAGAGCGCTTATTTTTGCACACTTAGGCGAAATTCGCGACCTTCTATTTGTTCCTTATGCCGCCGTCACTCAAACGTACGATAGCTATGTAGACGCCGTTGCTACCGCCCTGCCAGAGTGCAAGGTTACTGGGCTACATTCCGTTGAAGATCCGGTTGCCGCGGTAAATAACGCAAAGAAAAACGGCCAAGCCATTGTTGTAGGCGGTGGAAACACCTTTCACCTGCTTTCTACCCTTTATGCAAACGCGCTTATTGTGCCAATAAAGCACGCCATCGCCGATTGTACGCCTTATATTGGCTGGAGTGCAGGTTCGAATATTTGTGGTCAATCAATTAGAACCACTAACGACATGCCCATTATCGAGCCGCCGAGTTTTGATGCACTAGATATCGTGCCGTTTCAGTTAAACCCGCATTACACCGATTATCAGCCGCCGGGTCACAATGGCGAAACCCGCGACCAACGTTTGGCAGAGTTCACCACGCTCAATCCAACCACGCCAGTAGTTGCTATTCGCGAAGGTACAGCGCTGCGCCTTACTCATAATCAACTTACCCTAGTGGGTGAAAAAGACGGCTTTATCTTTCTAGGTGAAGAAAAAACGCCAATTCATTCAGGTGATGATTTAACTTATTTGCTTGATAGCGGCGAATAACGCCTCATCGTTGGGCGCTACCTGGTAAGGAATTTCTGCCAGTAGCGGTTCGGGTAACATGGCTTTAAGAGAGTGCAGATTTTCTTGGTATCGCGTCATGTTACCCGTGATGTCGTTCGCAACCCATCCTTTAATGGTAAGTCCATCGGCGCGAATTGCTTCTGCGGTTAATAGCGCATGATTCAAGCAACCTAGTCGCATGCCTACAACTAAAATCACATCCATTTTGAGTGTTTTCACGACATCAGAAAGATAGTAAGTGGGCGTATACTCATCACCTACCGTTAGCGGTAAACGCCACCCACCTGCACCTTCCATTAACAAAAGATCTGGTTGATAGGCGTGCAGTTCGTCAAGCCCTTTTGCAATCTCGTCAAACGTTAACGCAACACCTTCTTCAAGGGCAGCAATATGTGGTGCAATAGCCGGCTTTAGTGCAATTGGGTTTATTTGATGCAAAGGAAGTGTCTGTCCACTTTCTTCGTTTTTTTCATTTGCGCTTTTTAGCTCGTTATTGTCTGTAATTTTAATGGCTTTGTTTGCGCGTATTTTGGAGCACGCTTTCTGAATATTTAGCGCATCTTCGTTAACCCACTCGCCGTTTATCTGTTCGCATCCGGCTGCAATAGGCTTGTAGCCGATGGCGCTTAACGAGGATTTTTGCGCAGCTTGTAGTAGTTGGCAGGTAACATAGGTTTTACCTACTTCGGTGTCGGTACCGGTAATGAAATACTGCTTCATCGTTTTTCCAATCTAAAATGACTCACGCGGTAGGTAAGCGGTAACTTACTTTCTACACCGCTCATATTGCTGTAAGCCATAGCTAATTTTTTAATATCTCGACGGGTGAGCGGCGGTTGTTTTCGGCCGGTCTCACCTGCCCCCACCCCTTTCACAGAGCGCAATAGCGACATAATATTGCAGTGAGTATCGACATAGTCCTTAGTAATCACCCGTTGCAAAGAAAGGCCCGACTGCTTAAAGCCATTTACCCATTGTGCGGTTGTCGGCATATAGGTTTCGGCTTGCGGAAGCTGCGCTACTTTGCGCGCCGTTTTAAGCTCACTAAATGAACCCGCCACCATAATCGCCAGCTCGGCAATACCACTCTTTTCAAGCACTCGCGCTATCTCAGTAGCAACAAGCCCAGTATCGCTAACCCACTGAAGCGCCATAGATGAAAATACGGTTGAAAATTGGCTATCACAGAAAGGCAAATCTACAGCACTACCCTGAATAAAAATGGGGTCAGAGTACATTTTTCTGGCCTGCGCCAACATGCCCTCGGCAATATCTACGCCAGTTGCAGCTGCACCTTTACTTGCAAGGGTTTGGGTATGAATGCCTGTACCACAGCCAATATCAAGAGCCGTCCCCTGTAAGGCTATAGGTAAGTTTCTTATTGCCTGCTTGGCAATAATGCGCTGAACACTTGCAATACTGTTGTACTGCGCGGCTGCTTTTGAAAAGCGATGTGCAACGTCCTGCTCGTTAATTGCTGAAGCAGTATCATCGCGTTCAGCTTTTGCAGAGCCTTCAGCTGGAATATAGCCCTCAGTCTTAGCGTTTTCTTCAGCATTTAAATGTGCCGCAGCTTTAGAAGAGCAATCAGAAGGGTAAGCAGTTTTAACTGTGAGAGTTCCTTTAGCGTTAGTCGCTCTCTCAGATTCAAAAGATGTCTCGGACGAAAAAGCCCCGTTTGCCTTAAAAGCCGCCTGTGCCGCGTCGCACGCCAGCTTACCGTCGAAGAGACTTCTCGATTCTGCCGACATAGCAGCTTTTATAGCGGGACTTAGTGACATCGTTACATCTCTTTTTTACTTACAGAGTCAGGAGTATTCACAGCGCTGTCTGATTCTTTTTCTACTGAAGTCTCACTTAACAGAAAGTTATTAAGTGAAAGTTCTAGCGCATCAAGCAATACGTCAATATCTTGTGATGTATGATTTGACGTAAGCGTTATGCGCAGCCTGTCTTGGTTTTTCGGTACAGTAGGCTGCCTGATAGCCGTTGCCCAGATACCGCGCTGCTTTAGCCCCTCACTTAGTGCAACTGCACGTTCTGGGCTACCAACAATAATGGGCTGGATCGCGCTTTGCGACTGCCCCAAAGTGATTTCAATTGATGCATCGCCTTTCTCGCTTGTATTAAGTGTCTGTCCAAAGCGCTTTTGAAACGAGTCTCTGAAATAGGCGATATTGTTATGCAGCGTTTCGCGGCGGGCAGTATCACTGGCGATATGTGTAAGAGAGTACAACGTCGCGACCGCTTGTGCTGGTGGCATGGCAGTGGAATACACATAATGTTTAGAAAAATTCACCAGATAATCAATTAGGGTTTGGCTTCCCGCAATAAAGGCGCCGGCCGTGCCCACTGCTTTGCCAAATGTTCCCATAACAATAGGCGCTTGTTGCTGGCTTAAGTTTAGTGCTTCTGCTGTGCCGAAGCCGTTTTCACCCAATACCCCCATACCGTGTGCATCGTCTAACATGAACCATGCATTATATTTAGCGGCCAGTTCAGCGATGCCTTCGCAAGGCGCTACGTCACCGTCCATACTAAACACGCCTTCACTGGCAATCAGAATGTCTTGCTGGTTTGCATCAGAATTACCAACCGTATCGGGCACCTGGCTGTGACAAACGTTTGATAGCAGGCTCTCTAAATGACTTAGATCGTTGTGCTTGAAACGGCGAAGCTTAGCGCTGTCAGATACACACTGTGCCCCCTCTAGAAACGAAGCGTGCATCAGCTTGTCGGCAATAATATGACCCGCACTCGCGCTTTTATTAGGGTGAGACATGTGAGGAAAAAGTGCCATGCACAGTGCCTGATTGGCGTCAAAGCCAGAGTTAAACAACAGCGCAGCTTCTCGGTTTAACCCATCGGCAATGTAGGCTTCTAGCGCCAAGTGAGCCTGTGTGTGCCCAGTTACCAAAGGCGATGCACCGCTGCCACCACCAAACTGCGCTAGCCCCTCAACCCAACTTTGCAATACACCCTCATGCTGGCGCATGCCTAGGTAGTCATTGCTTGAAAAGTTAAGATAGTGCTCACCGTTAATACAAATAATGTTGTCTTTTTCGTATTGTTGGCAGTGGCGCTGGCGCAGCAAGCCTTGCTCGGCACGCGCGCTCAGCGAATCGTCTAACCAGTGAAAGGCCATTACGCCTCCGTTAAATGCTGTTTCTTTGGCGCTACCTTAGGCTTGGTTGCATCAATAAACAAGTCGTTACTGTCGTCTTGTTCTTGTTGCTGGGCAATTTCTTCTTCTAACACTTGTTGATGTGCTTCGTCTGAGTAATCCCTTGTACGCTCAGTATTAATACCAAGCTTTTTGAACAGCATTACATCTTCATGGGTATCTGGATTTGACGTGGTTAACAGCTTGCAGCCATAGAAAATAGAGTTCGCGCCTGCCATAAAACAAAGCGCCTGCATTTGTTCGTTCATTGCTTCGCGGCCTGCCGACAAGCGCACATGTGACTTAGGCATCATAATACGAGCAACGGCAATAGTGCGGATAAACTCAAAATAGTCCAAGTCTTCTACACTATCGAGTGGCGTACCTTTTACTTTAACCAACATATTAATAGGTACACTTTGAGGCTGCTCAGGAAGGTTTGCTAATTGCACTAACATACTAGCCCGATCGCTCACCGTTTCTCCCATGCCAACAATTCCCCCAGAGCAAACGTTCATGCCTGCAGCACGCACGTTTTCTAAAGTATTCAATCGGTCTTGGTAAGTACGGGTAGTGATAATATCGCCGTAGTATTCCGGAGAGGTATCAAGGTTGTGATTATAATAATCAAGGCCCGCTTGCTTTAAGGCCACAGCTTGATCGCGGGTTAACATACCCAGCGTCATGCAGGTTTCTAAGCCTAAGCTTTTCACCTCTTCAACCATTTTTAAAATGTAAGGCATGTCTCTGTCGCGTGGATTTCGCCAAGCAGCCCCCATACAAAAACGGGTTGAGCCCACTTGCTTTGCTTCTTTCGCACGCTGGATGACTTTTTCAATTTCCAGTAATCGTTCTTTTTCAAGGCCCGTATCATACCGAGCACTTTGAGGGCAGTACTTACAGTCTTCAGGGCAAGCACCGGTTTTAATCGACAAAAGCGTGCTGACCTGCACTTCATTCGGATTAAAATGCTGTCTATGCACTACTTGGGCATTAAACAGTAAATCGTTAAATGGCATCGCAAACAAAGCCTCAACTTCGGCTTTGGTCCAATCGTTTCGAATAGTTGTCGTTTGCGCAGAAGGCGCACTAGCCAGCGTCATTGACTGTCCTTTACTAATTATTATTGCTGGCTTAGTCTATGCCCCAATATCGAGTTGTCAACTCTGACCAATTTAAAATCTTTACTAGTGGTTATTTTGTGAACAATATAGAATTTGATAAACAACACATTTGGCACCCCTATACCTCGGCGGTTAATCCCCTTCCCTGCTATGAAGTAGTTGGTGCAAAAGGCGCTGAACTTACCTTGGCCACAAGTGAAGTGCTAGTAGATGGCATGTCTAGCTGGTGGGCAGCTATTCACGGTTACAACCATCCTGTACTCAACGATGCTGCGCACAAGCAAATTGACGCATTTTCTCACGTTATGTTTGGCGGTATTACCCACCAGCCGGCGGTAGATTTGTGTAAATCGTTACTTAACATGGTGCCGGCAGGGTTAGAGCGTGTATTTTTAGCAGACTCTGGCTCAGTGTCTGTTGAAGTTGCGATAAAAATGGCGATTCAGTATTGGGCGTGTCAAGGACGCTCAGAGAAGTCACGCATTGTCGCGCCGCGCAATGGCTACCATGGCGACACCTTTGCCGCAATGAGTGTGTGCGATCCCGTTAACGGCATGCATAGTTTATTTGAGGGTGTACTAAGCAAGCAGATTTTTGCGCCCGCCCCTCAAACTCGCTTTGGCCAAACGTTTAGCGAAGATGACATTCTTCCGCTTGAAGAGATTTTTGAAAAGCATCACCACACGATGGCAGCCCTTATCCTAGAACCTGTTGTTCAAGGCGCGGGAGGCATGCGTATTTATCACCCCGAATACTTAAAGCGCTGCCGACAGCTTTGCGATACCTACGACGTACTTTTAATTTGCGATGAAATTGCTACTGGCTTCGGCCGTACAGGTAAGCTCTTCGCTTGTGAGCATGCAGGTATTTCGCCTGACATCATGTGTTTGGGTAAAGCGATTACGGGTGGTTATATGACACTGGCCGCGACCTTGTGTACCGAAGACGTGGCTTTAGGGGTTTGCCAAGGGGAGCCTGGCGTCTTTATGCACGGTCCAACCTACATGGGCAACCCGTTAGCCTGCGCGGTGGCCAATGCCAGTCTGTCGCTCATTAACGAAAATCATTGGCAGCAACAAGTTCCTGTCATTGAGAAACAATTACAAACCGAATTGGCAAAATGTGCAGACTTGCCGCGAGTCGCTGACGTACGGGTGTTAGGTGCTATAGGGGTAGTCGAGACGGTAAATCCCGTCAATGTTGCCGAAATTCAACGCCATTTTGTGAAACATGGCGTGTGGATACGGCCATTCGGGAAATTGGTATACATTATGCCTC
Organism: Alteromonas sp. Cnat3-28; assembly: GCF_022348265.1. Lineage (NCBI taxonomy): Bacteria > Pseudomonadati > Pseudomonadota > Gammaproteobacteria > Alteromonadales > Alteromonadaceae > Alteromonas > Alteromonas sp. Cnat3-28. The sequence goes on along the minus strand of NZ_JAKREY010000009.1, from coordinate 170,921 downwards.
CTTACATTATATCTTCCGAGCAGTTAAGTAAGCTGACCCATGCGATTTACACCGCCTTGAAATAGTGTGTGAGATTGTTACGCTAACTATCTCCTTGGGTGAAATACGAGTTTTGAACCACCAGTTGACGTCAGATGGCTCGAGGGTTGATGTTAGTTTTGTTATAGAGTGAGCATTCAACTTTAAAGCGGGTCACTAATTAGATCATTAATGCAGAGTGTTTATAGCGAGATTTGAATGATAGTACGTGTTTTAGATAAAGTTGTATTTGCAGTCTTGTTTATCATTACACTTCAAGTCCCCATCTTGGCGGATCATTATCGTCAATACCTCAATGGTTATTATGATGCACTGAGAGATGAAGTTTCTAGTTCGTCAGCGCTCGCCAAGCAGCATGGTTTTTCTTCGGTTGAAGCCATGCTTGAAAGCTTACAGAAAAACAGTGAGCCAGTTGTGCGAGAGAATGCCTCGATGAAAGCCACACGCTTCGCCCAGATCACCACTTTAGAGCAAGGCATAAGGAAGCTAGAGCACGGTCATTACTTCGAAAAGCTTGTGTTTATGGCCTCGCCTTCTCAATATGGTACGCTGAAGCGCGTGTTAGAAAATTTCAGCCCCTCTGTCCCACTCACACCTTCGTCAATTGTGTTCAGCCTTGTTACCGCTATCTTACTTAATCTGTTAATTTGGACGCCACACTTCTGCTATTGTCAGGTTAAGAATATTAAGAATAAACCCAAGCGCTACGCTTATAAATAGCACTTGGGTTTATCTTGTTAATACGTGGTTTATTATTTTTTTAGAAAGCCACTTCTACCAGTCCCACTAAACCAACACATTAGATCTTAATGAGCTGCATGGCTTTGATATTTCATGGCCCGAGATTTCAAGGCGTTATACACGGCATGCACTAAGATCACTCGGACCTTTCTCTATCCGTCAGCCGGCCTAGCTATTTTTTTCGTATAGCTTTTCCTCGTTTTCTTTTCATCTCTTTTCCTCGCTCTCTTTCTCGCTCTAGTGAGCCTCAACAGTCGCGATCCGCATTTAGGCACACTTGGCGTGTTCTAAGTCATCTACTAGTAAGAGTTGGCATCTTTGCTGCAACACTTATTATGAGTGTGTGTTGAGATGTTGCTGAATTTACACTACGTCTATCAAAGTAAACACTTAATGCCTTTGATAAACAGCAACTTAAGCACAAAAAGCTATACAGGAGATATTATTATGCCAACAGATGCACAATTATTAATCGGGAAAGTGTTGCAAATAAAAGACAAAATTATTGCAAAACGTCACTGTATTCCAAGCGACCTAAAAGCGGAATGGAACACGTTAAATGAGCAAACAGCGTGTTTTGAAACTGAGGCGCTTTATAGAAGTGCTGTGAAAGGCCAGGAAATGAATAAGCACATTGATTATTCAGGTTCGGTGAAAGAGCTTTCTCAATTAGTAAAACAACTTAAAACGCTAAATAAAAAGGTTAATGTTACGCAAGTACATCACTAATACTTGGGTAAGCACGCCAAGGTTATGGCTATGTTAAGTTTCGTTAAGTGGGTATTTATCTTTGCGAACTAATGGTATGAGGCCTCAAGCATTCTCCGTGCCTCAGGCCTAAGCAAAAATTCGTGTTACTTTTTCTTTTTAAGGAGTACCAATGTTCTTACTTTACGCGTGCCATAGCTGGCAAGCCTTAGAAAGTCTTCGCGGGCAACCGGAATGTGTTGATACTCGACAGGCTGCCCCTCACTCGCATCTGGATCGTGCAGATAATAGCAATGAGAATCGCAGCTAGTCACCGCAACCCAATGCGGAACCTTTTTCTTATCGAACGCGTATGTGCTGATTAAGCACAATACTGCCCCGCCAGCTTTTAGGGTTTGGTCGATAACATCAACTCGCCAGTCAGAGATTTCAACAGAAATGCCTTTTCTACGTGCCTCTGCCATAAACTGCGACTCAACATTTTCGACTATCGCTTTCTTGTTAGTATCTCTAACGCCATCAACAAAAAGCGGGACATCCTGATTGATGACCACTTTCGCTGCATAACCTTCGTTTACCGCGGCGAGCGCTAATCCAACCGGGTGGCAACCGCCATGACCTGACATCATAAATATCGTGGTAGCAGTACGCCACAACGATAGTTCTTTTTCTTGGGTCATTTCATAGCGATTGTTCAATGCACACATTGCCATCATTAATGCTGATGGACCGCAGGTAAAATCAGTCGTTTGTTGGTACCACGGATAAACCTCTGGCTTAACTGATTTACTCGGCACCAACACTTTTTGCATACGTAATGCGTCAGTGTGATCGTCGTAGTAATCGGTATACATACCAAACTGACTAAACCCTAATTTTTTGTATAGAGCAATGGCGCCAGCATTACCTACTGCCACTTCCAGGCGCATAAATCGCTTTCCCCGCAAAAGCGCCCGCTCCCCCAAGCTATTTATGAGCTTTTCAGCAACGCCAAGCCCTCTCGCCTCAGGCAAAACTGCAATAGAATACAGTCGAGTGAGCTGCGTTCCACGACGCAGCAGCAACAGTCCATAGCCAACAATACTATTTACACTCGGCTTATTTTTGTCGAGGTTAGAACTTGAAGTCGACGGCTCACGCTCAGCCACAATAAGCTCTGCGTGCTGTGCATCAATGTAAAATTTGAAACGGCTTTTACCTAGCCTGTCGGTTGTGAAACAAGTTTGCTCTATGTGCTGAAGCGAAGCAAGATCGTGTAATGTCGCAACGCGTAGCACTACACTCGACTGCGTAGAAGGCACACCGGCACCATTTGTCGATTTAGTATTAGATGCGCCCTCAGCTAGGCCAAATGCACGATTTGCGCTTTCCTGTGGACTTGCATTATTCACTTCAATTACTCGCTCAGCCGATGTAATCATCGCCCTCTTTGCTCCAACCTGTCAGCAAATTCCTGCATAATTAATTCGTACAGTTCTTTGCCTAAATATTTATCTTCCACACCCGAGTCAATACTAGGGTTGTCGTTCACTTCAATAACATAAACCGCATTCCCGGTTTGTTTGATGTCTACACCATATAAGCCGTCACCCACCGCTTTAGCGGCCTTGATAGCGGCTTGTAGTACTGGCTTAGGTACTTCAAACGTTGGCATTGTGGCAAATCCCCCCGAAGAGAATCGGTCTCCCTGATGGTTGTATATCTGCCAATGGTTGCGCACCATAAAGTATTGGCAAGCGTAAATAGGTTTGCCACCTAATACACCAATTCGCCAGTCGAATTCAGTGAATATATATTCCTGAACCAAAACAAGTGCCGATTCAGCCAGCATTTGTTCTAAGCGCGTTTTTAACGCTTCTTTATTTTCAGCTTTATGCACGCCGCGGGAAAACGAGCTTTCTGGGAGTTTTAAAACAAGCGGCAAACCAAAGTCAGCTATGAGTTTTTCGCATACTTCATCAGTAGCGCTCGATACAAACGTCGCTTTCGGCGCTGGCACTTTTTGATAAGCAAACGCATCTTGCAGGTACACTTTGTTACAGCAGCGCAGAATTGACTGCGTATCGTCCATAACCACAATGCCTTCTCGCTCTGCGGCACGCGCTAAACGGTAAGTATGATGGTCAATCGCCGTCGTTTCACGAATGAACAATGCATCATAGTGACCCAATTCTTCTTGCGACAGGCGACTCACCACATCTGCGCGAAAGCCCACTTTTTCAGCTGCTTTAACAAAGTTTTTAATGGCGCGTTCGTCACTAGGCGGCGTGCTCTCTTCTGGGTTAACCAAAATGGCCATGTCCCAACGAGTACGCTTGCTCGTTTTACCAGCCTTCCACTGTATTTTGGTATGTGCTTCTAATTGCTCAATGAAACGCGCTTGTTGCTTGGCATCTAAGTCTTTAAACGCTTTTGCCTGTACGCTTGCAAAGCCTTCAATTTGTACTTTACCCGTGGCTTTAGGCGACACTTTCGTATCGGTAACTGTTGGGCTTAACACTAAAACAGGGTACGGGTATTTTTCAAACGCTTGGCGCGCCAAACGCTTAAAGCGCTGATCTTTCACTTCGCCGAAAAGTACTAATATAGGCTCATCAGTAATTTCCGTATTGTCTTGAGATACCGACAAAGAGAAGACGATGCGATCGATACTTTTCTCTTCCGCCATGCGTAAATCGTTAATGGTATTTACAGAAGGCAATACAGAGTGATTACGTGCCTGAGCCAAAAGTGAACAATAGTACCCTTCGCTTAAGTAACGCGTGGTATCACAAATATTGATAACGCGTGTTTTGGGCTCGTTCAACTTTGGAAACTCAGCAAGATAATCTTGAAAAGTCAGCACGGTTAAAGCTGTGTTACAAAAAGGAGTAACATCATCAGTAACAATCAGTGTATTGTGCATGTAATTCGCTTCTAAATAGTGTGTTGTCAGTTACAATTAAGGGCGTGTTTGTTCAATTTACAAACACGATTAAAGTAGCGCTGAGTTTACGCTTTACTCATCATTTGCATAGCATTATCAGCACGGCTTTTTTTCATCGTTAAGACAACGAAAACTAATGTGCATTTGAATAGATTGAAACGACTTTTGTTTATTGGGTTTGCCTATACATTGAAGTAAGCAAACAAGATACGAATGGTTTAAGGAGTACGTATGTTATTAGCCAGCTTGGCTATTTTAATCGGATTACCGGTTTTGCTTTGGAGCGCAGGGAAGTTTGTAGGTGGTGCCGCATCGGTAGCCAATCATTTCGGTGTTTCCCCCTTGCTCATCGGTATGCTCATTATTGGGTTTGGTACATCGGCCCCCGAGATTATTGTTTCCATATTTGCTGCAATCCAGGGCAACTCTGGCATAGCGCTGGGCAACGCCTATGGCTCAAATATCGCCAATATCCTGTTAATCCTTGGCCTTACCGCAATCATTAGTCCTATTGCGGTTAAATCTGAAATCATTAAGAAAGAGCTGCCTGTTTTACTTGGCATCACCTTCTTTGCCGCATGGCAGGTGTGGGACTTAAATATCTCGAAAGACGACGCATTCTCTTTGTTGGGACTGTTTGTGCTTCTGCTTTCTTGGAGTATTTATCACGGTATGAAAGGCGACAAAGACGCACTCGCCGACGAATACGATGAAGAGATTAATAGCAACGAAGGTACAGTAAAAACCCACGTAATGTGGTTGATTGCGGGGCTTTTATTGCTAGTTGCAAGCTCGCGTATGCTGGTATGGGGCGCGGTAGAAGTCGCCACCTTCTTCGGTGTTAGCGATACTATTATCGGGTTGACGGTTATCGCAATTGGTACATCGTTACCAGAACTTGCATCATCGTTAATGGCGGTGAAGAAAGGCGAACACGATTTAGCCATTGGTAACGTGATCGGATCTAACATGTTCAACACCTTGGCAGTAGTGGGCATTGCAGGCACCATTCAGCCAATGGCTGTAGGTTCTGAGTTTTTATACCGAGACGTTATGGTGATGTTCGCATCAACCATTGCCCTATTCATTTTCTGTATTGGCATTAAGCGCCAAGGACGTTTAAACCGTCTGGAAGGCGGAGCATTTGTGCTGGCCTACGCGGCCTATACGTACTGGCTTATCCAAGCAGCTTTTATTTAAGTTATTGCCGCAAGCCTTGTAAATAATAACGCTTATTATGCATCGCTCACTTGATGGGAAGCTCACAGCAACCCCATCAAGTGACATAAAAACCGCTTGTCGAAAGCGCTACTCACAAAGCTTTGTCATTTTGCCCTTGAGTTATGTTTTTGTCGTGCACCGCATGTAGAGCGCTTTCTCTATTCACAGGCCCAGTGTGGTAGCCAGTGTGATTAGGCTTATCGCCGCAATAGCAAATAAAATGAATAGGTTTATGCCAAAACTATCGCTTTGACGACGGTTTCTTCTGGCACGCATAATTATGCTAACCAAACTCACTATCAAACATACCTGCAGCAAGATGGTCATGGCCGATAAATGACTTTCAGACCAACTGGTATCGCCTTTTATTCCCCAGTACTGCTGCACGCCACTGATAAAGTCAGGGCGCGCATAGTGAAACAGTATGAGTACGACAACCATGCCAACCCAGCCAACGATGTTTAACCCAAGCATCACCTTATAAAAAGGCGTTTTAGAACGGGGCGTTGAACGTCGCTCTGCAAGTTGCTCGTAAGTCATAGAACTTCTCTCGTTTTCGGCATCGCTAGAACGGTCAGCGTCACTTTGCGTAGCACTCGGTTCTTGTGCTTGCTGAGACACTGGCGTGTTCGAATCATTTTTATTTCCCATTTGTCACTCTGTTCTCTGGCATCCCGCTTTATGTTGGGTATACTAGCGTGCTATTGGATTGTATTTCATTGGTTATTTTTACATCACCAAGTCATGTTTCGATCTGTATTTTGCTTATATTTGGCACCAAGCGAATTGCGAAATGCCTTTTTGAAAAGCGAAAAGCTAATACAGATTCTAGTAAGTTATCGGCATGGCAATCCAAAAACATTGACTATAAAGCAAATTTTAGTGCATTTTTTCATTCACAGTTTAATGCACTATGTTGTTGAAAATGACTCAATAGTAAGCAACAACATAAAATTAGTAAGACGGAGAAATTAACATGACGCATGCGCCCGTAGTTGACGTACTTAAAGGTAAGTACGCCGTTGGCGAATCGGTAACCGTAAAGGGTTGGGTAAGAACACGCCGCGACTCTAAAGCGGGGTTATCATTTATTGCACTACACGACGGTAGTTGCTTCGATCCTGTACAAGTTATTGCGCTAAATTCTCTGTCAAATTATGCCGATATCCAGCGCTTAACAGCAGGCTGCTCATTATCGGTTACCGGTACAGTGAAAGAGTCTCAGGGCCAAGGCCAAGCCGTTGAAATTGACGCGACTGACGTTGAAGTTTTGGGTTGGGTAGAAAACCCTGATACCTACCCAATGGCCGCTAAACGTCACAGCATTGAGTACCTTCGCGAATATGCGCACCTTCGCCCACGCACTAACGTTATCGGCGCGGTAACCCGTGTTCGCAACTGTTTGTCTCAGGCGATTCACCGCTTTTTCCATGAGAAAGGTTACTTCTGGATCTCTACGCCTATTCTAACGGCAAGCGATACGGAAGGTGCAGGTGAAATGTTCCGCGTATCAACCCTTGATATGATGAACCTTCCACGCGACGACAAAGGTAATGTTGACTATTCAGAAGATTTCTTCGGCAAAGAAACCTACCTTACGGTATCAGGTCAGCTTAACGTTGAAACTTACTGTACAGCTATGTCTAAGGTGTACACCTTCGGCCCTACGTTCCGTGCAGAGAACTCAAACACATCTCGTCACCTCGCCGAGTTTTGGATGATTGAGCCTGAAGTGGCGTTTGCTGAATTGAAAGATGTAGCACAGCTTGCTGAAGACATGCTGAAGTATGTATGTAAGGCTGTGCTTGAAGAACTGCCTGCCGACATGGCGTTCTTTGCTCAGCGTATTAAGAAAGACGCCATTGAGCGTTTAGAAAAGTTAGTAAGCTCTGACTTTGTTCGCATGGACTACACTGACGCTATCGAAATTCTGCAAAACTGCGGCAAAGAATTTGAATTCCCTGTTGAATGGGGTATCGATTTATCTTCTGAGCACGAGCGCTATCTTGCAGAAGAACACGTTGGTGCGCCAATTATCATGCAAAACTACCCGAAAGATATTAAAGCATTCTACATGCGCATTAACGATGACGGTAAGACTGTTGCAGCAATGGATGTACTTGCGCCAGGTATCGGTGAAATCATCGGTGGTTCACAGCGTGAAGAACGCCTAGACGTTTTCGATGCACGCCTTGACGAAATGGGCCTATCGAAAGAAGACTACGCGTGGTACCGGGACCTTCGCCGCTACGGCACCGTACCTCACTCAGGTTTCGGTCTTGGTTTCGAGCGTCTTGTAGCATACGTAACCGGCATGCAAAACGTACGTGACGTGATCCCATTCCCACGTACACCGGGCAACGCTAGCTTCTAAGCAGTTGTTCGCTAGATTTAAAAGCCCGCATGTAGATTGCTACATGCGGGCTTTTTTACTTCTTGAACCGTTATAGTCAGTAGCGTGGTTAAGTCCTTTTCTAACTCAGAAATATCTTCTGCTTGTTCCTTAGTAAGTTGCGCTTCACCATTTTCAAGCTCATTTTCCGTTACGTTTTCTATGCTTATTAAAGGGTTAGCACTTTCACTACTAAATTCAGAGAGTAGCCCAACTTGCCCAGCTAAAACTCCCAGCTGCAGCGCCACGCCCCGTGTCCATGCTAGCCTTACCAATGTGGTAGAGGTAGCGAACCGATAGTGTTTTGGATGCCAAAACCGCGCAACGCCAAACGGCTTCAATAGCAGTAAGAAAAACAGATAGAAAATAATAAGAAGCATACCACCCCAAAAGCATGCTGGTTGCTAAAAAATAACATCGCTGAGCAAAGGTAATACTCATCCAAAAACGCAAAAAACCAACACGCCTTTTCAGGAATAAACGACTTACCTGCTTCTTAATTTTTCCATATACACTACGAATTTCGTTTGCTATTTCCATCACTTAATCGTCAATTATTGTTGTTATACTGATAAATACGACTGGCTATACTTCCCGACATGCCTGCAATAAGCTATGCTGTTGATTCTAAAAATCAACGGGTTATACCTCTAGGCTGCTATCTATCATACAACGAGCATACAAAAAGTGGCGTGCAAAAGCACATGGCTGAATCAAATACGTTATCTATAGTTTGTGAGCAATGCCATACTCAGGTACACATTCCCGCCCTAGCACACAGGCAACGTGCCGTGTGCCCAGTATGTAACCACACACTAATATCTCATCGCGATGGCGCAAGCGAAAAGTTGCTCGCTTATACTTTCAGTGCTCTGATATTTTTATTACTTTCGTTACCTTTTAACTTTCTGACATTTAAAGCTAGCGGTCAAAAGCACAGTATTGACTTGCCCACCGGCATTACCGTACTCATTGAAAACGATTATTTATCACTAGCGATAATAACCAGCTTAGCGACGCTACTGCTGCCCGGAATGGTACTCGGCGGCCTGCTATTGTTATCGTTAGCTCAATTACAAAACCGACGCCCCTTTTACTTGCCGCGGCTTTACAAACTTGTGAAAGCCCTCTTACCGTGGAGCATGGCAGAAATTTTTCTTGTTGGTACCTTGGTTAGCCTTATAAAAATTACCGAATTGGCCGACGTTTCCATAGGCCTATCATTTTACGCATTCGTTGGCTTTTCAGCGTTCACGGCTCTTTGTATATCCCAATTTGATCCCACACGCTACGCCATGTGGATGTCTCAAGGCCAACCACCACAACCTAAACCACTGTGTGAAGCACAAGCGCAAGAGAGTATTCAGCGCACGTGGGCGTTGTTGATCACCGCTTGTATCTTATATATTCCTGCTAATGTACTGCCAATTATGTATACTGAATTTTTTGGCCAAGAGACGCCCAATACCATTATTGGTGGTGTCATATCGTTGTGGGAATCGGGCTCGTATCCAGTGGCGATTATTATTTTAGTTGCCAGCGTGGTAGTGCCAGTGGCAAAAATTATCATTCTTGCTTGGCTGAATTTTTCCGTACAGCGAGAGAAAACCACTTCAAAACAATTACGTATACGTTACTACCGCATCACTGAGGCGATAGGCCGCTGGTCGATGATAGACGTTTTTGTTGTAGCAGTGCTGGTATCCCTTATTCAGATGGGGAATACCATGTCTATTTATCCGGGCCAAGCGGCACTCGCCTTTTGTGCCGTTGTATTTGTAACGATGATAGCCGCGATGACGTTTGATTCGAGGCTAATTTGGCAGCAGTGGAAGCAATTACCATGACCACAAACGATCCGAACATTAATGAAGCTAAGGTCAAACCGACCTCGTCCATTTCTCGCATTTGGATTATCCCAATTCTTGTTATCGTTATTGGTGGCTGGATGGTGTACTACCAATGGAAGAATCAGGGCCCTCTTATTACGATAGAGCTGCATTCGGCAACAGGTATTGAGGTGAACAAAACACCGATAAAAGTGCGTGACCTAGATATTGGGCAGGTAAAAAAGATAACGCTAAAGCCTGACTTAAACGGCGTACTTGTCACGGCCAGAATTGATGCTAGCGCGGCCCATCTACTCAATGAAAATGCAAAGTTTTGGGTTGTCGCCCCCCGTATAAGTTTTTCAGAGGTTTCAGGGCTTAACACCCTCTTGTCTGGCAGCTATATTGCCATGTCAGCCCGTGATAAAGGCAAAGAGCAACTCCATTTTACGGCACTTGAGCGCCCACCGGTTACGCCTCCTGGCACTCCAGGGCTGCATGTTATGTTAAAAAGTGACGACGAATTTGCCTACAAACCTGGCGATCCTGTTATTTATAAAGGGTTTAAAGTTGGCGAGTTTGAAGACGCTACCTTTAATATTGAAGAACGTGTGGTGTATTACGACGCATTTATTGAAGCGCCTTACCATAAACTCATAACCAACACGACACGTTTCTGGGATGTTAGCGGTGTTAAATTGTTGCTTGAATCGAACGGTGTAAGCGTTGAAACAGGCAGCTTGGAAACCTTATTAGCAAACGGTATCACCTTTGGGATCCCTGACGGCGTGCCAAAAGGTGAACAAGTGCTAGATAACGCCTTTTTCACAATTTATGGGGATAGCACATCCGCCTCAGATGCACGTTATAAAGTCGCCGCTGAATACTTGCTACTTATCGATGAAAGTGTGCGAGGTCTAACCGTTGGCGCACCGGTTGAATACCGTGGTATTGAAATTGGCAACGTAACTGCTATCAACTCCTTCCCTGCTTTAGATGGCAACATTTTGGAGCGAGATTATCCCATCCCCGTGCTTATTAATATTTACCCCGGTAAAGCAAGGCAGCCAGATACCAAAGAAGGCCTTAGTGCAATAAAGCAAACCATTCGAAACTGGCTAGAAAGAGATCTTCGCGCATCGCTACGCATGGGTAATGTATTAACAGGTGGTTTGTATGTAGATTTACAGCATGTACCTGATGCCGACAGTAACAGCGGCATTGAAGTGATTAACGGCTACGAAGTAATTCCAACTGTTAGTAACGAGTTCACGCAATTGACGCAAAAGGCCGACGCAATTTTAGACAAAATCAATCAGCTTCCGCTTAAGGAAATGGTGGAAAATGTGCAGTTAGCCGTTGAAGACATGCGTTTAGCTGCTGAGTCTGTGGAAACGGCAAGCAGCGACTTTGATGTACTTATCGCTGATATTGATGCGAAAGCATTAAATAGTAATCTTAATCAGGTTCTTGTTAGCCTTGATGGCCTGCTTAAAAATTACAGCGAGGGTGGTTTTAACCAGTCTGAGATAAAAGAGACCGTTGATGCGCTGCAAGAAACCATGCGCAATATTCAGCCTTTATTGTTAAAGCTAAACCAGTCTCCGAATAGTTTAATATTTTCAAAGGATGATGAAGCGGACATTCAACCTAAAGCAAAGAATTAGCGCAGCAGAGTCAAACAAATGCGCGGTTAATTTTCGAGCAAAAATGGTGTAAAAAATGAATGCTCTTTATCCTTGATAATTAGCCGATGTTAAGAAAGTAATACGCTACAGTGAATGTCAATTGACAGTAATGCCATAGCGAAACATTCAAAAACAAGGATGGAAGGAATAAATAGAATGATACAGCAGTTTAATGTTTTCCCATCTCAACCTACAGGTAAAGCGCTGTTTATCGGTGTATTTGCGCTTTTCACCTGCGTATTATCGGCGTGTAGTAGCGCGCCTCGTTCGCTGACATACTATTTACTTCACACCACGGGTGACAGTGCATATACCGTAAACAAAGCATCAACAGCTGTTGTAATAGATAAGATAACCCTACCGGAATATCTCAAACACCGTGGGCTTGTGTACCAAACCAGTGACACCAACTTGCATATCTCAACCAGTCACTTGTGGGCCGAGCCTGTAGACGAAGGGCTTACTAAGGCGCTAACCAGCGCGTTAGCATCAAAGCAAGTGTCATTGCTTCGCCCCGATCACTACGCAAGTGAAGAAGCCATTCATATGGCGTTGCACCTCAATGATTTTGTCAGCACCTATGAAGGGGAAGTTATTCTATCTGGCCAATATGTGATTACTCACGTGGAAGGCCAAACGCAAAGCTACCCATTTTTATACAAAACGCTCCTTGAAGATGATGGATTTTCTCCAAGTATCAAAGCAATGAGAAATACTATCCAACAACTTGCAGAAGATATTAGAAAAACTGTGACAAAATCTGCTTAATCATGTTCGGCTCTCTCAAGCAATACGTATTTAGTGGCGTAAGCCGTCACTACAAAGATGAAACCAACAGACGCATTATGGTGGTGAACCTTTTTGCGGCAGTGGGTATGTCTATCACGTTCTTGCTTGGCTCCAGGGCTTTTATTGACGGTGAATATTCCCTTTCCACTACCCTATTTACTGCCAGTGTAGTATTTGCTATTTCACAGCGGTTACAAGTTCGGTTTGCATCAGCCAAAGCTCGTACATGGTCTATAACACTTCTCATTATCTGTTTAATGGTACTAACTCTCCTACTGCTGATTACCGGTGGTAAAGACAATACCGGTCCCCTTTGGATTTACTTGGTGCCGCCAGTCACTATGTTTTTTGCAGGCTTTGTCAGAGGCCTCATCGCACTTATTGCCTTCACGCTAGTTAGCGCCATCGTACTTTTCGGCTTCAATGACGCTTCATTTGTAGCAAACTACACCTACGCGTTTAAAACTCGTTTACTGTATTCTTTTTTAACCGTTTCATTTCTGTCGGCGTTTTATGAGTACAGTAGACAAAAAAGTTACGACACCGCACTTTATTTAAGTGAGCAGTTTGAGCGCCAGGCCAAGCATGACCACTTAACTCAGTTATTAAACCGGCGAGGGGCGCAGCAGTGTCTAGAGCGCGAGTACGCAGGAATGCTGAGAAGCAAACGTAAATTTTCGGTCGCCCTTGCAGATATTGACCGCTTTAAAAGTATTAATGACACCTTAGGCCATGAACAAGGTGACGAGGTCCTTCGTCAGATTTCAAAAGTGTTTAGTTCTCGCCTGCGAGGACAAGATATTCTCGCACGGTGGGGTGGCGAAGAATTCATGTTCATCTTTACCGATACCGATGAAGCGGGTGCTGTAAATGCTTTGGAAAATATTCGAGATATTTTGAACAACGCACCGCTTAATATTAACGGTAGCGAGATCCATGTAACGAGTAGTTTCGGGGTGAGCGAAGTTAATCCCGATATAGATATTTCCTGCGCCGTTCGTCGAGCAGACCAAGCACTTTACTATGCCAAAGATAATGGTCGAGATTGCGTGTGTGAATTTTCGGCGCTGAGCTCCCCCTCTTTTTCAGAAAACTAAACCAATTTCCCTGTTTAAATTAGTAGGGATAACTGACTTTACACAAAATTGACTCATGTTTAGTTACATTTGCGCTGTATTCCTGAAACACTTTAGCGCTACACTATGTAAAGTATTCGCTATAAAAGTAGATTTAGCCATGAAATGGATGAAAGTTGCACTGCCTATTGGTGTTTTATTAGTAGGCTACTTAGGTATGAAAGGAATCGAAGCCTCTGCCTCTGATAATACTATTACAGAAGAAGTTGATACCCGCCCAACGGTGACTATTGAAGCTTTATCGCCAGAAGACGTGCGCGTTCAACTTACCTCGTATGGCGAAATAACGCCCCTTGAAACCACAAACCTTGCAGCTCAGGTATCGGGAGAAGTTGAGCGCTGGAACCCTAAGTTTGTGAGCGGCGGTCTGGTTCGACGTGGCGAAACCTTATTTGAAATAGAAGCTGACGCATATGAAGCGGCATTGTTGCTGGCTGAAGCTAACCTCGCTAGCGCGCAAGCACAGCTTATCCAAGAGCAAGCCCAAGCTGATGTCGCTGCCAAAGAAGCGAAAACGATGCCTAACGCACGGGTTACTGACCTTTACCTTCGCAAACCTCAAGTGATGAGTGCGCAAGCTGGCGTAAAATCAGCTGAAGCGCAGCTTAAAATCGCAAAGCGTGACTTAGACAACTGTAAGGTAAAAGCACCATACGATGCACTTATAGTATCTAGAGATATCAGCACTGGTGACTATGTAACTCAAGGCACGCCAGTCGCTGTCATTAACAACATCGAATACGCTGAAGTAACCTTCCCTGTAGCCGGCTTTGACCGTGTTTTTCTAGCAGACAACACCATTGGTAGTGAAATCGCCATCGAAGTAGATGATGTGCAGGGCGCTACTGTAAAAGGTACCATTCACCGTGATACGGGTGTGGTAGATAACACCACGCGTATGAGCTATTTCGTTGCCCGTATTGAAGATCCTTACGCCATCAATTCGTCGAAGCCTATCGTGAAGTTTGGTTCATATAGCACAATCGCATTTGAAGGAAAAACCCTTAGCGATGTGTACCGCGTACCTCAAGAGTTGGTAACCAATAGATTGTTATGGACGTTAGATGACGAAGACAGATTAAAATCGCAAAAGGTTAAAGTTGTTCGCGAAGAAAATGGCGACTTCCTTATTCAAGGCGATTTCAATGCCAAAAAAGTCGTGATGAGTTTGCCCGAATATCCTCAAAACGGTATGCCTGTTAAGGTCATTGAGACCACGACCGAAATTGTGACAGCAAAAGCGAACTAAGGAGCTGTCATGGAAAACCACAACGATACACAAACCGGCATTATTTCTTGGTTCGCCAGAAACTCGGTGGCCGCCAACCTACTGATGATTTTTATCATCATCATGGGGATAGCGAGCTATTTCACTATTCAGCGTCAGATGTTTCCAAACATCGAAATAAACTACATCACCGTTGAAGCCAACTACCCTGGAGCTTCACCTCAAGAGATTGAAGAGAGTATTTTCATTAAAGTTGAGGAAGCGGTAAAAGACATTACTGAGATTAAGCGTACGGTTTCACGTGCATTTCGCGGTGGCGGTGCAGTTACACTGGAAATTGATACCAAAGCTGAATTAACAGATGTACTTGATAAGGTGAAGCTTCGCGTTGACAGTATTGCCACCTTCCCTGCAGGCATGGAGCCGGTTAATGTTTCCCAAGTAGAGTTCCAGCAGCAAGTTATCGAAATGCCTATTGTCGGTGACTTGCCTTTATCAGAACTCAAAGTACTGGCAAAAGAGGTGGAAGATGAGCTTCTACAACTTGGCTCTATCTCTTTGGTTGAAGCCAATACGCCGGACGATGAAATTGCCATCGAAATTAAACCTGATACGCTTAGGAAGTACGGTTTAACTATTGCCGATGTCACACAGGCAATTAATAGTTACTCTGCCAACATTTCCGCAGGTCAGCTTAGAACTAATTCAGGTATCGTATCGGTACGTGTTGAAAACCAGTACTACAGCGGCGATGAGTTTAAGCAAATCCCTATTAAAATTGGCACAGGCGGCGCTAAGGTAACCTTGGGCGATGTCGCTTATATCAACGATGGATTTGTTGAAGGTGAACGCTACTTTAAATACAACGGCATGAACGCTATCTACATTGCCGTTAAAGCCACTAAAACCCAAAACACCATTCCTGTAGCCGAAACCGTAAAAGCCTATATTGATCAGAAAAACGAAAGCCTTCCTCAAGGAGTAAGCCTAGAAATTCTGGTTGATATGACCTATTACCTTAACGCTCGTTTAGACATGATGTTGTCGAACCTGGTTCAAGGCTCAATTCTAGTGGCGCTAATGTTAACCCTGTTCTTGCGCTTTAGGCTTGCCGTGTGGGTTATGGTTGGTTTACCGGTATGTTTCCTTGGTGCCATGATGCTAATGCCTTTGTTTGGTGTAAGCATAAACATCCTTTCGCTGTTCGCATTTATCATGGTACTGGGTATTGTG
Source organism: Alteromonas sp. Cnat3-28 (assembly GCF_022348265.1). Lineage (NCBI taxonomy): Bacteria > Pseudomonadati > Pseudomonadota > Gammaproteobacteria > Alteromonadales > Alteromonadaceae > Alteromonas > Alteromonas sp. Cnat3-28. The sequence continues at coordinate 154,991 of NZ_JAKREY010000009.1, read as the reverse complement.
GTTGATGATGCGATCGTTATTGGCGAGAGTGCTTACACCGAAATTGAAAGCAAAGGTGGCGGTGTTGACAATGTAATCCGCGGTGCCAAGCGCGTAGCTACGCCCGCCACATTCGGTGTTTTAACTACTATCGCCGTGTTTGCTCCGTTTACACTAAGCAGCGGGCCTGAAGGCGCGTTCTTCTATAATATCGCTGTTGTCGTAATTTTGTGTTTAGCATTCAGTCTAGTTGAATCTAAGCTCATTCTGCCGGCCCACTTAGCCCACACTAAATTTTCCCCAGTTAAACAAAATAGCTGGCGGTCGCGTTTTAACAAGCGATTCTTTGCTTTTGTTAACGGTCCTTACAAGCGTTCTCTAGTGAAAGCGATTGAATGGCGCTGGGCTGTACTCATGATGTTCGTCGCAATGCTAATGCTAAGTATGGGGCTTATTGGTGCTAATTACGTAAGAATGGTCCCCAATCCGAAAGTACCTCATGACTTCCCAAGCGTTAAAATAGAGATGAATGAAAACGTCTCAGATTTAGCAACCATTAACGCGTTAAAAATTGTTGAGCAAACAATCTTAGACGTTGAAGAACAAATCATCGATGAGTTTGGTCAAGGCATGATAAGAGACCGTCTGGCGTTTAACGATGACAGAACTGAAGGCCGTATTTTAACGCCATTAGTTAATGAAGAAGACCGCCCTATCGACACGTTTGAGCTTGCTCGTCGCTGGCGCGAAGCCATTCCTGAAATTACCGGCATGAAATCATTTACCGTAGTTGATGACGTAAACGGTGATGGTGATGACGGCGAATTTGGTTATTTACTCTTTGGCCCTGATATCGACACCCTAAACGCAGCAGGTCTTAAGTTTATTGAAATGCTGCAGCAGCAAGAGGGCTTGTTTGACGTTAGCTCAACTATCGACCCTCCAAGCAAAGAAGTACAAATGACATTGCTTCCAGTTGCGTACGACTTGGGTCTTACTCTATCTAACATCGCTTCTCAAGTAGGTGCAGGCTTCTACGGCGGCGAGGCACAACGTGTTATTCGAAACGGTGAAGAAGTGAAAGTAATGGTGCGCTACCCAGAACTTACCCGCGAACGCTTCGCCGACTTGAAGTACTCTTTGATCACCACGCCTAATGGTCAGGAAGTTATGCTGGGTGACGTTGTGGCCTTAGAGGAGAAACCAGGTATAAGCTACATTCGCCGTGAAGGTGGATACCGTAGCGTTTACATTTGGGGCAATATCGATGAAGAAAAGATTGAGCCAAACGAAGTGGTCACTGAAATTAGAGAGAAGCTACTTCCTCAATTAAAAGAGTCGTTCCCGTCGGTTATGACTGAACTTGGTGGTGACATTGAGGAGCAGCAAGCGCAACAGAATGAGCAGATATTGTTTTTCTTAGCTGCCATGATCATGGTGTATATCCTTCTTGCTGTACCACTTAAAAGCTATGGGCAACCACTTATTATCATGTCGGTTATCCCATTTAGCTTTACAGGCGCAGTCTTCGGCCACTTTGTGCTGGGCTTAGACTTATCTATGATGTCTAACTTTGGCCTAATCGCTGCGGCAGGGGTTGTTATCAATGACTCACTAGTCATGACTGACTTTGTGAACCAGCGCCGTGCACAAGGCTACAGCATTAAAGAAGCGGTGACCGAAGCTGGTACCGCGCGCTTCCGAGCGATTACGTTAACCTCAATCACTACGTTTGTGGGCGTACTGCCCATTATGTTTGAAACAAGCCTACAGGCAGCGTTTGTTGTACCAATGGCTGCGGCACTCGGTTTTGCTGTACTTTACGCTACGCTTGTAACGCTTATATTGGTGCCGTGCTTGTACTTAATACTGCTTGATTTACGTGGTCCGTTTACGTTTATTAAGCGCAAGATTGTACGCAAAAAGCCTACTAAGGGTGACGACGGCAATAGTACTTCACACACACATGTACCTCAGCCAAGTGCATCGATGGACTAGCTTTTATCGCTGAGAAAAGCTACAAACACCTAACTGTTTTAAAATGAGCCTTTATTGGCTCATTTTTTTTGATTATTTATGATGGGAGTCACCATGAGCAACACCATTTCAATAAGACCAGCCACGCCTGAGGATATTTCACAAATTCGCCAGTTCATTCTGGAACTTGCTATTTATGAAAAAGCAGAGCATGAAGTAGAAGCAGATGAAGAAGCGCTATTAAAAACATTATTCGGAGAAGGCGCAACCGCGCATTGTGTAATGTGTGAAAGCGCTGACGCGCCTATTGGTTTCGCTGTGTATTTCTTTAATTACTCAACGTGGCAAGGACGCAATGGTCTCTACCTTGAAGATTTGTATGTTTCACCAAAATCACGTGGCCTGGGTGCAGGGAAAGCATTATTGCAACACTTAGCTAAAACAGCGGTAGAAAACGACTGCGGGCGTTTCGAATGGAGCGTTTTAGATTGGAACAAACCCGCTATCGATTTTTATGAATCGCTTGGTGCTAAACCCAAGAGTGAATGGCTAGGCTATCGAATGGATGGACAGACACTTATCGACTTTGCAAAGCAAGGCGAATAAATTACAAAGCCCTGAATACCGTTAGCTGAGATACAAAAAAGCCATTCGCTTTTACGAATGGCTTTTAATTAATGGTTGATGGTTAGTTTAGAAAGAACCAATCAATGATAGACGCGCATTAATCGGCGCACCTACTGTTACCTGATGCGTAGAGTGAGCATTAGGGAAATACAAAGTGTCAGTCAGGTTTTCAACGTTTAACTGAAGGCGCATTTTGTCGCTAAGCGTGTAGTAAGCAGACGCATCAACACGCGTATAGCTAGGTAGTACAGGCGATGAAGCACTTGTCGATACCTTACTTTCGTCCTGATATGTAGCACCAATGCCGAAGCCAAATACTTCATTCACTTCGTAGGTTGTCCACACAGACATCGTATTATCAGGCAGCTCACGAAGCTCTACGCCACTTGCGTTTTCGCCATCAAGGTTGCTGTAGTTTGCAGTAATATACCACTTGTCTGTGATATAACCTTGCAGCTGTAGCTCAAAACCAGATACATCTGAGTCAACTTCAACAAAGCTTTCAGGGTCATTCGGGTCGTTATCCAATGACGTCTGCTCGTTCTCAAAGATAGCTGCTGTAAAGCTCATGCTGTCGTTGAAGTCCCACTTAACACCAATTTCTTGGTTCGTGAACGTGTCTGGATCTAGCGCGTTTGCGTCGCCATTAATATTCGCATATTGCTCGCCGCTGCGTGGCAAGAATGACTCACTGTAGCTAGCGTATATAGAGATATTTTTCTGTGGCTTATACACTAGGCCAGCACGCGGTGACACTTCTTCGTCTTTTCTGCTGCGTGTCTCTAAAACTTCAGGGTCCGCGTTGAATACTTCAATATCGAAGCTGTCAAAACGTGCACCTAGTACAAGGTCGAAGTTGTCTGATAGTGCAATTTCATCTTGAACATAGAAAGAGTATACATCTAAGTCTACATGCGTATCGTCGTTCAAGTCAGAGAAGTCTGCTGTAACTGTTACGCCTTCAGCATTTGTACCAGTTAAACCACGGAAGCTTAACGGACGTGAAATATTAAACGTTTCTCTATCACCGTCAGTGGAATCAAACACAGGGTTGTAACGATCTTGGTTTGACTTGGTATTAATAACCTCACCACCGAAGATAACCGTGTGCCCAATGCTTCCCGTTTCAAATTCGCCAACTAGGTTAGAAGACAAGATCATGTTTTCACGCTGCGTAGTATCAACGTATCCGTCTAGCGTTACTTGCTCAGTCTCAGCGTTATAACCTGCCGCATAAAAGTTCGAGTAAACTTTGTCATAGTCACCGTAAAAAGCGTTGAAGTTACCTTTCAGGTTATCTGAGAAAGTGTGCTCAACGTTTGCACGGAACACGTCAGCGCCCAATGTTTGGTAGTTGTTATCTGGATCGCCAAACACGATTTCTTCAAACGCTTCTACTGGTTCACCGTTGGCAGTTGGCACACCGCGGTCAATAAAGCGCTCGTGGTCGATATATTCATATGACACATCAACAATTGTGTCATCGCTTAGCTCAAAGCGTGCCGTTGGGTTGAAGCCGTAACGGTCTCCGTAGAAGAAGTCGCGATGGTTGTCTAGGCTTTCGTACATGGCGTTAATGCGCAGGGCCGACTTATCGCCCGTGTCAACATTGGTGTCTAACTGTAAGTTATATGCACCAAACGTATTAGCAGATACGTTGTAGTTTACAAACTTATCGCTCGTTTTCGCTTTCTTAGATACACGATTTAAGATACCGCCCGTACCACCGCGACCGAATAGCAACGCATTTGGACCACGAAGAATTTCTACCTGTTCAACATTGTAAAGTGCACGGTAGTATTGAACGTCATCACGGTTACCATCTAAGTAGAAATCTGCAGTAGAGCGCACACCACGGAATACTACCGAGTCGCGGTGACCTTCACCTTGCGATGTATTAACACCTGGTGCGTAGTCAATAATTTGTCCAATGCTAGTAATACCGCGAGCCGTTATTTCTTCAGCCGTAATAATCGACAAGCTCTGTGGCACGTCGATAATAGGTGTAGGGCTTTTAATTGAGTTGGACTGGTTAACCGAAAGGTACTTACCTTTCACCGTTAGTCTCTCAATATCTTCCATATCAGCAGCAAAAGTTGCTGGGCTTAGAATTATCGCAGCAGCAATACTCGTAAGTTTGAATTTCAAAATTGCTCTCCAAGTGTTCTGTAAGTGTTGTGTGTTTACTTTTAAAAATCTGTAAAACCCTATTATCACGACCCGGCTTTCTGCCGAATTTTGCAATTGCAAATAATAATAGTTGTTATTTTTGGTCGGGATATTATAAAAATTTAGAACAAATGACGAGAGCAAAAGCGACAAAATTTAAAAACTCTTTATAAATTTTCTTAATTTATTAGATGAATAAGACTCAAATCGCGCCAAAATAGACTAAAGAATGAGCAGATGAATATATTTCATACGATTGTAGAGGCGCATATTGCAGGTGTCGGAGGACGAGCGACAGGGAGAACAAACAGCTAAGTGAAAAGGTATTTACTGGCTACATCATCTGAAGTGTAGTCCGTTTGAATCAAGAGGGATCTGTGAAGTTAGCGCGAAGACGGATAAGCGGAAAAAATGTTTGGGAAGTAAAAGTTCAATGGCCCTTCAATACTGAAAGAGCCTTGAACAAACTCATCGATATAGCCTGCCAACTACACAACAGCATAGCGGCTTAAAATCAAAGCCACTGTGTGTTTTGCTAAACTCTTCTTATCGTTATCGCTGAGGGAATCTTCAATTTTGAACAGCTGAGGCCAAAAGCACTGCCCTTTTACTAAGCTATCAATTTCATCGACAACCCGATCCAAGTCGTCAAACGCGAGTTTATTGTCGGCTTTGGCATCCTTTAACCAGCGGTGCATAGCCGTCTCTTGGGCTTTTAATTGCGCAACTTCATCTTTTAGCTTTTCCGGCTCGTAGAAGAAGTGGCCAATCGCAACCCGAGCTAAATCGAGGTGTGATTCACTCACCATAAACTCAATGTCTTGCAAAATAAGGTCTTCTAGCTGCTCGTCTAGCGGAAGCGTAGCATCGTACTTTTTATTAATATTTAAAATAGCCGTTTGCCACTGCTGCGTAACCAAATGCATCACCAGCTCTTCTTTTGTAGAAAAGTGATTGTACACAGTGCGCTTTGACACATTTGCCAGTTCAGCCAGCTTATCCATGCTTGTGCCGTTAACGCCAAACTCTTGGAATGCCTGTGTTGCCGCCTGAATAATGGCTTCGCGTTTGATGTCGCTACGCGTACGTGTGTTGCCTACCATATGGAAATTCTCAAAATTAGTTATCCGCTACATTAACCCGATCATTTTACACCGAACAGTTTACTTTTCAATGTGACCGCACTAAAATGCACTCGCCAGTTTACTTTAGGTAATGGCTATCTTTGCTGCCGTTGTGCATAGCATCACTACCTGAGTTTACACATCTATACTTTAATTACCCTGACTATGGATTACATACACCTATGTCCATGATGCGATTCTCTCACATTTTATTTTTAAGCGTTTTATCGGTTTCCACTTTAAGTGCATGTTCTTCCGAAGAGCCTGCCGAGCAACAAGCAAACGTTGCACCTCGTTATGTCAAACTCGCTACGGTTAGCAACATTCCAGATTTTGACGAATTCACCTTCCCTGCCGTTGTATCGGCAGTGAAAACCGTCGATTTAAGCTTTGAAGTTTCAGGCCGCCTTATCCAGACCGACTTGGTGACAGGCAGTGACATCAATAAAGGCAAGTTACTGGCCACTATTGATCGTAAACCATTCGAAAGACGCGTGGACGAGTCTACGACACGACTTGATCAGGCCAAACGAGAGCTTGATAGAATTGAGAAAATGTTCGCTCAAAAGCTAGTTGCACAGAGCTCTCTAGATACTGCAAAAACATCTTACGAACTAGCGGTTATCGACTTAAAAAATGCAGAGCAAGATTTGAGCTACACACAGCTATACGCCCCTTTTGATGCAAAGGTATCTCAACGACTTGTTGAAAATAACAGTTTTGTTGCCGCAGGTACGCCGATTGCTCGCCTGCAAGATGTGTCTAAAATATACTTCAACATTAATGTTCCTGAGCGCTTACTTACTGCCAATATTGGCCGTGGGATAAAACAAGCCAGCGCCACATTAGCCACCAATCGCAGTCAGTGGTATCCGGTGAACTATGTAGAGCACTCTACTCAACCTGATCCTGTGTCCCAAACTTATGAAGTGGTGTTTGCCATGGAGCCTCGCGAAGAACTTCCCCTAACACCGGGCGCGCGCGCAGTGGTAAAAGTCAGCCTACAAGGTAGCCTTTATCCAGAAGGCTTTATTGTGCCTGTAAGAGCACTTGTAGGTGACAAGGACTCAGGCTTTGCAGTGTGGGTATATAACGATGAAACAAGTTCAGTGGCCAAGCAAGCCGTAAACGTTAAGCATATTGAAAATGAGCTAGCGATTATTGAGGGTAAGAGCCAAGGAGAAATCACCCTTGGCCAGCAAGTGGTTGCTGCTGGAGCAACACAAATGCGTGCAGACATGAAAGTGCTTCCTTACCAAGGAGAGAAGTAATTTATGGATATCGCACGCTATTCAATTGATAAGCCCGTCAACATTTGGCTAATGGTAGTCATCCTGCTTTTAGGCGGCGTTTTGGCTATGAGTAAAATTGGTCGCTTAGAAGATCCTGCGTTTACCATCAAACAGGTAAAGGTATACACCAACTATCCTGGAGCCAGTGCTGAAAAGGTAGAACGTGAAGTCACTGAACGCTTGGAAATTGCCATTCAGCAAATGCCGCAGTTAAAGGAAGTGACGTCAGTTTCATCGCCGGGCCTTTCAGAAATTACCGTTGAAGTTAAGAGTACTTACGACAGTAACCTCTTACCACAGATATGGGATGAGTTGAGAAAGCGACTTCGCGACACCGCAAGCTCGTTGCCAACGGGGGCACAAAACCCAGTGGTATTTGATGATTTCGGTGACGTTTACGGGCTTTATTACGCGTTAAGTGCACCTGATTTCGATACTCGGGAGCTTCGAGAATTCGCCCGAATTATTCGACGTGACCTGCTTACTACAGAAGGCGTTGCCAAGGTAAATGTCACTGGCGTTCAAAAAGAACAGATAGTGGCCTATATCAACCCTTATCAACTCGCTGGCTTAGGCATTTCATTTCCTGATCTCGCCTCTCTTTTTGAAGACAACCTGCGCCCGTTCAACGGCGGCCGTATTAAAGTTGACGAAAAAAATGTGCGCCTAATTGTAGAGCGCGCGCCAGACAGACTAGAAGAAATATCTAATCTGTCAGTGGTAGTGCCTGGCACAAACCGTTCCCTTCGGGTTGCTGATATTGCCACGCTAAAGTTAGAGCCTGCCGACATACAGCCCGTTCATGTACGCTACAACGGTGAAGAAGCACTTACGCTTTCAGTATCAGCGTTGACCGACGTTAACATTGTTGATGTGGGCGAGCGCGTTAACGCAAAAGTAGAAAAGCTGCTTCAAGAACTGCCTGTCGGTATTACGCTTACGCCTATTTACGATCAGGCCTCAGTCGTCGACGAATCGGTTACTGGCTTTATTAATAACCTCGTTATGTCGGTGGCGGTTGTTACCTTAACGCTATGTTTGTTCATGGGATGGCGCTCAGGCGTTGTAGTTGGCTCTGTGCTTCTTGTCACCGTACTAGGTACTATTCTAATCATGTGGCTTATGGATATTCAGCTTCAAAGGATATCACTTGGTGCCATGGTTATCGCCATGGGTATGCTGGTAGACAACGCTATCGTAGTTGCTGAGGGGATGATGCTGCGCATGGCCACCGGCTCAACAGCCAAAGAATCAGCCAGCTTTATTGTTAAGCGAACGCAGTGGCCCTTACTTGGCGCAACCGTTATCGGTATTGCGGCTTTTTCAGGCATAGGTCTTTCAAACGATGCTACAGGCGAGTTTCTTTATTCATTGTTTGCCGTAGTGTTGGTTTCCCTCATGATAAGTTGGGTATTAGCGGTAACCTTGGTGCCCGTGCTTGGCGCATATTTTTACCGCAAAGGTATTGGGCAAACCACAGGTAACGAACTCTCTGCATCGCAACGCTGGTTTAAGCGTGCACTTTTAGGCGCACTTAAGCTTCGTTGGGTAACCATTGGTGCACTGTTTGTTATTACTATCGTGGCTTATGGAAGCTTTGGCATGGTAAAACAAGGCTTCTTCCCTCCGTCAAACGCGCCGCTGTTCTTTGTGCATTATTGGGGCCCGCAAGATAGAGATATACGTGCCACTGAAGTCATTGCAAAAGAAGCTGAAGCTCGTATTTTGGGAATGGAAAACGTCACGGCTGTAACCACCTTTATAGGGCAAGGCGCCGATCGTTTCACCCTCACTTATGCACCTAAAAGTGCTAACGAAAACTATGCGTTTTTCATGGTTCGTGCGAATGAACTTGATAATATTCCGGCTATTCAAAGCGCGCTTGCGAGTAAGCTTACCGACCTAGACTTCGACGCTAGCTTTTATATGGAGCGCATGCAGTTTGGCCCCGGCTCTGGTGCAAAACTTGAGGCCCGTTTTTCAGGCCCAGATACTGAAATACTTCGCGAACTGGCGGATGAAGCCAAAGCACTGCTTTTTGCTGACGGACAAGTGAAAGACGTTCGACATAACTGGCGTGAAAAAGGCTTTGCTATTAATACGCAATTTGACAACTACAACGCAGGGATTGCTGGCGTTTCGCATAGTGACTTTAGCCAGACTATACAGTATGCAAGTAGCGGCGTTCAGCTAGGTACGGTGCAAGACGGTGATTATGCTTACAACATTATTGCAAAGATGGGTAAGGCAGAAGATACCGAGCTTCAATCAATACGTGAATCACAAGTATGGTCTACGCAACAGCGCCAATATGTGCCTTTCACACAGGTATCTCAGGGCTTGGAGTTAATGACCGAAGAAATGCGTATTCACCGTCGCGACCGCGTTCGCACCATTACGGTAGAAGCTGAGCCGGGTGACGATGAAACTGCAGCCAAAGCGTTAGCGAGAATCCGCCCACTTATTGAAGACATAGAACTTCCAGCTGGATATTCATTAGAATGGGGTGGCGAATTTGAAAGCTCTAGCGATGCACAAAAAGCGCTGGGCGCTGGCTTGCCTGCTGGCTTCCTAGTCATGTTTATTATCTCAGTGTTGCTATTCGGTCATGCTCGTCAGCCGCTGATTATCTGGCTTGTAGTACCTATGGCTATTGTTGGTGTAGTCTCTGGTTTATTGAGTACCGATATGCCGTTTGGCTTTATGTCGCTACTCGGCTTCTTAAGCTTGTTTGGCATGCTTATTAAGAACGCTATTGTACTTATTGAAGAAATTGACCTTCAGATAGAAGAAGGCTTAGCCATTCGCCAAGCGATTGTTGACGCTACTATCAGCCGTGTACGCCCTGTTTCACTGGCGGCGGTAACGACCATATTAGGGATGGCGCCGCTGCTGTTCGACGCCTTCTTTGCCGATATGGCAGTGACCATTATGGGTGGCCTGGCCTTTGCGACGGTACTTACACTTATCGCTGTGCCCGTACTCTACAGTTTGCTGTTTAAAGTCAGCTACCGCAAAAGCTAACGCTTTAAAACTAACGGTCTCTTTACCGCAATTTATAAACGCAGGTAGAGAGACCACTCCCCTTTCAAGCGGTGTTCACTATTAATAACATACGAGTACCGACCTAACGCTTTGCCTCCACCCTACTTTGCATAAGCTTCATCACATCGCGCCACGACACCATTCCTACTGGATGCCTTTTCGTGTCGATAATAGGAATGCAGGAAATTTTGTGGGAATTAAAAAGCTCAATAGCCGAATAAACAGAGTCACTTGGGTTAAGTGTAATGACTTCACGAGTCATGATTTGGTGCGCTTTTTTATCCAATGTAGCGCGATCAAGCTTTCGTTCGCTTAGGGTATCTACAAAAGGACTAATCGATTTCATCAAGTCTCTGTCAGATATAATCCCCTGCAGCTTATTGTCATGCACCACGACCAAATGATGAAACTCCGCAGCAGCAAAGAGCTCGCGCAATGACTGTAAACTGTCATCCATGTGCACGCTAACCACCCGCGTAGACATAATTTTAGCAATGCTCATTAATACTCCTCATTAATTCCAGTGCTTCGGCTTTAATTTAGTTATAGCAAGCACATGACAATTGTACCTAACACGGGTTAAACATAGCGACACCTGATGAGGCGTTCACATGTTACGTATACGGGTTTTCTCCCATTGATAAAGCCACACAGAACAAGCGTAAATCCAGCTCTAGTTGATGATAATCTGGCTCCATATAGCAGCAAAGTTTATAGAAGGCTTTATTGTGGTCTTTTTCTTTAAAGTGCGCCAGTTCATGTACTACAAGGGCTTTTAACAAGGCCTCTGGGGCATAGAGTAAATCGTTATTAATGGCCAAGTCGTGTTTGCGCGTTTTACCCTGCATACGGTAAGTATGCGTACCTAGCGCGTTAGTTATCATATCACCTTGCTTTTTAAACGCGGCGCGCCCAAACGGTGGCGCATTTTTTAAGTATCGCTTTTTTAATTCCGTCGCGTACTGATACAGCAATTTGTCGGTGGTTATATCATGGGCCTCTGGGTATTTTTTTAGTAAATAACGTTGTAGCCGATTGCTGGAAATGAGCTGTAAGGCTTGCTCCACAATAGTTGAAGGGTAGCCGTTAAAATACCGAGCATATTCATTCACGTTTTTTCTCCTTTACGGGAAGAATTATAAAGCAAATTGGAGCCGTAGACAGACTTTGGTGCACTCACAGGTATTTATAATCGCAATGGCGGTGAAAAGCTGATTGCGAAGTTAATGAGAAAAGACCACCACTTCGCTCTCGCGTTAATTGACCTGAACGGCTTCAAAGCGGTGAACGATATTTTCGGTCATGATACGGGCGACGAAGTACTACTCCCCAATGGTTTTGCCTAGCATGCGCTTCAATGTGCCATCTTTATCAACGAAATGATGCTTAAGAGCGCCAGCAATGTGTAGCAAGAGTGCGACAATAACGGTATAACCAAGATAGAAGTGTATAGCGCCACCTGCTTTGGAAAGCTCGTAATTTATCGGTAGCGTTTTCTCAGGATCTTCAACACTATAATTTGGCGCGAAAACCTCCAGGCCAAAAACTGACAGCCCGTGCCCACCCAATACCGACGCCATCAAGCCTGAAATTGGCATTAAGAGCGTGGCGATAATCAACACCCAGTGCACAACTGACGCTAATTTGTGCTCTATTGGCTTATAGTTAGCAGCAGCGCTAGGCCAACCATTTTTCATGCGCCATACCACACGTGCTAGTGCGACAAAGAGTACAAGAAAACCAATCGCTTTGTGCCAGGGGTATAGTGCATACACACCGTTTTCCGACATGTAAATCCCAGTGGCAAGCAAGCCAATAATGGTTAATCCAACCAACCAGTGCAAAAATACCGTAGTGGTAGCAAATTTGTTATGACTATCGTACTGCATGCGTTTCTCACTTTTATTTTCATATTAAGAACTACGTTTTCCTTAAAGCGTATCTCAATATTGTATATCTCCTCACACATTGTGAGGGATTAATTCTATTTATAAAGCAATTTCTAGACCGTAAGCAGTGCATAGACACAATGAGGGGTTAATAAAGGTTCGCTCTCTACCCTGCGCTTTGATTGCTCCTTCAAGTGTTTTGTTGAAATTTTTTGCCATGAACTAGCCGTTTCTAAAATGCTTATATCAGCGATAGATTATTTATAAAAACCATCTAGCCAGCGGGATAAATAACACTTAGACTGCAAAGACAAAAATAAAAACGACAGGTATTGCGCCAGCACAATAAAGCAGCGGCGTTCGACATCATTCTACGTTCAATTGATAAACACGTTAATTCATAAGTACATGTGTTAGCGTTGAGCAAAAGGCATAGGTGGTGAAGTACTTTTCATTTTAGTAACAAGGGTTCTCAATTTAATGTCACAACAAAAAGTAGGTTTAGTGGGCTGGCGCGGTATGGTTGGCTCAGTATTAATGCAGCGCATGCAAGAAGAGCAAGATTTCGCGCACATTGAGCCCACCTTTTTCACTACCTCGCAAAAAGGTAGTGCAGCACCAGATTTTGCTGGAAAGGATGCTGGTGTTCTAGAAGATGCGCACGACATCGAAGCGCTATCTAAACAGGATATCATTATTACCTGTCAGGGCGGCGACTATACAAAAGCCGTGTACAACGATTTAAGAGCCACTGGCTGGAACGGTTATTGGATTGATGCTGCGTCAGCGCTTCGTATGAAAGACGATGCCGTAATTATTCTAGATCCAGTAAACCGTAAAGAAATTGATAGTGGCATTGAAAAAGGCATTCGTACCTACGTAGGTGGAAACTGCACGGTTTCCCTTATGCTTCTGGCACTCGGTGGCCTGTTTGAGAAAGACTTGGTTGAATGGGCTTCGCCAATGACCTATCAAGCCGCTTCAGGTTCAGGTGCACAGCACATGCGTGAGCTAATTAATCAAATGGGTGCAATTCACAGTAATGTGAAAGCTAAAGTTGAAGATCCTGCTACCGCGATTTTAGAAATTGACCAGCAAGTGTCTGAGTTTATTCGAAGCGCAGACTACCCTAGTGAACAGTTCGGTGTTCCGCTTGCGGGTAGCTTAATTCCGTACATCGATTCGCAACTACCTTCAGGTCAAAGCCGCGAAGAATGGAAAGCCCAAGCGGAAGCCAACAAGATTTTAGGTATTAAAGGCAGTGAAGTGCCGATTGACGGTATTTGTGTACGTGTTGGCGCCATGCGCTGTCATAGCCAGGCTATCACACTTAAGCTGAAGAAAGACTTGCCTCTAGCCGAAATTGAAACAATCTTGGCTAACCACAACGACTGGGTAAAAGTGATTCCTAACGATCGCGATGCGACGATGCAAGAACTTACGCCAGCGAAAGTGACCGGTACACTGTCTATACCCGTAGGCCGTATTCGCAAGCTTAACATGGGTCCTGAATATATCTCGGCATTTACTGTCGGCGATCAGCTATTGTGGGGTGCCGCAGAGCCGCTTCGCAGAATGCTGCGCATTGTGCTTGAGCAAAAGTAACGACAAGCTTATAGCTAATTAATCTGAATTTAGAGCGCCTTGCTGTGTCATTACACGCAAGGCGTTTTTTATCAGACTATAAAAGCCAGAATCACTAGACTTCGTAGACACGATAGCGCTATTTTGCCGACTCAGACCAAACAGCAAGCTCATTACCACCTGGTTCGACAAAATGAAAGCGACAGCCCCCCGGGAAGTCAAACAACGGTTTAGTAATTGCTCCACCTGCTTTTTCTACACATTCTTGCGATTCAGAAATGTTATTAGAATACAGCACCAATAAAGGCGCCCCACTTTCTGCCTTCATCACACGTTGTGCAGAAAAAATCCCTCCGTCCATGCCAGCATTGCTAAACGCACTGTATTCACTGCCATAATCGGTAAAAGACCAGCCAAACGCACTTTCAAAAAACGCTTTTGAGCGGGGAATATCTAGAGATGCAAATTCGACATAGTTGAGTTTGGTGCTTTCTTGCATGTCACTCTCCTCTTTTTAAAAAATGATGAGCTCATACTATCACCAACTTTAGACTTATTGATTAAATTCTAAACGTGCTTAATCGTTTAACATAAGACAAATAGCATTTATTCGGGTCACTTAGTTTGCAGCATTTTATTAGTTTGGCTTTATTGCTTGCCCTAACTTGGAGTATGGGAACGGTTAGTGCTCATGCATCTATCTCAGACAAGGTCAGCGAAATTAAAGTGGACGTTGAGACCTTAGTGCCTATGCCTATAGGGGCAGCAATAAAAAAGCTTGAAACTTGGTTGTTATCTGACACATTAACGCAAGATGAAAAAAGAAAAGTGGGCGCGCTTTATGTTCAGTACCAACTCTCGATACACCAACGCCCTTCCGAAAAAATCTTAAATTCGCTGATTGCGTTGCAAGACAACTCGAGTGAAGGGCTTACAATCGCTACTGGTGTAGCAAGAATGTATGGTATTTCAGCAGACTACGACAAAGCCTACGAGCACTTTAACCGCGTTGTTGCAGCGCCTGATATTCCACCAAGCGTAAAGGCCTACGCGCTTATTTACCAGGTATTAACTTACAGCGAGGGGCAGGTTTTTGCGCCTAACGCTGAGCTTATCAACACGGTAAACGATATACTAACCAAACATACGCTTACCAAGCTTCGACCGTTGTACTATGCAATTGTGGCAGACTACTATCAATCAGTCAGTGCTTATGACATTGCGCTATCTTACTATGAGAAATCGCTTGAGGGCGCCAAAGTTGAAAACCAGCGAATTTTGGTCAGTGACAACCTATACGCCATTGGTATTCTGTATAGAAATTTAGGAGACTATGGAAAGGCTATCGACTACTTTGAGCGTGCCATAGAATTCGACTCACAAATTGATATTAACTATTCTGAGTTCCTTGCCACTTATGGTATCGCCACCACCTACTATCGTTCAGGCAATCTCCAGAAAGCGCTGACACTGTCTGATATTGTTCTTGCTCATCCTCTCTCATCTTCTTTTTACAATAGCGAAATTTACCGTTTAAAAGCGGAAGCTCACCTTAGTTTAGGAGAACTGGATAAGGCGTCAAACGCGCTTAATAAAGCACGTGTACTCTACGATGAAAACCGCGAAGCCGAGCAAACGACTTGGCGCGCACAGCTGGACAAAACAGAAGCCTACATTACTGCTGCGAAAGGTGATTACGCGCTGGCATTCAAACAATTTGAGGTTTTCCATGAAGCCTATTTGAATGCAAAGAAATATGAAGACTTAGAGCTAATAAAAAGCGCCAACTTAATTGATCAGATAACCCAAGAGAAAGACAGAGCAAATCAACTTGAGAATGAGAATAAAGCATTCGAGGAAGCGCTTTGTTGAAAACAGAGGCTCAGCGCACCCAATCACTTTTTTCCACGTTGCTCGTCATACTTATTACACTCACACTAGTAACAATTGTTATCATTCTTATTTTATTGAGTAAATCAAGACAGGCTAATGCGCTTTACTTAACGGCGAAAGAAAAAGCAGAATTAAACAATCGGTTGAAGTCTGAGTTTATTTCTAATATTAGTCACGAGATTCGCACGCCTTTAAATGCCATAATTGGTTTTGGACAATCATTAGCGAGCCGCGCAGCAGACGTGCAAGCAAAGGATCTTACCAAGAAAATCGTCAATGCATCTGAAATGCTGCTTCAACTTATTAACGACCTACTCGACTTTTCGAAGATTGAAGCGGGCAAGCTAACGTTGGCTATCAGGCCTCACGACATCAATGAAAGCCTGTGTACATTAGTCGACATATTTTCAGACCAAGCGAAACGCAAAGGATTAGTGCTCCAGCTTCATATCGACAAAAACCTTAATAACGATTTGATGTTTGACGAACTTAGATTTAAGCAAATATTGGCAAACCTAATAAGCAATGCCATCAAGTTTTCTGATAAAGGAATTATAGAAATTGGATTATCCGTATCAGAGTCGAACGATAGTCATTGTGCCCTGCACTGCTGGGTAAGAGACAACGGGATTGGTATTTCGAAAGAAAACCAAGTAAAGCTGTTTACGCCTTTTACGCAAGCTGAAAGCTCCATAGCGAGAAAGTATGGCGGCACAGGCCTAGGGCTTAACATCAGTAATAATCTGCTTAAGCTAATGGGCTCTTCACTAGCGCTTGAAAGCGAATTAGAACGAGGCTCTACTTTTTCTTTTGATGTCACGTTTGCTGTTGCAGCAGATATTGATGCTCCGCTGTCTGAGACAACTCAGCAACACGTTACGCTAGAAGGCGCTCGTGTCCTCCTTGCAGAAGACAACGACATAAATGTTGAAGTAATAAAAGCGCTTCTTGATGAATTCCATTTAGATTTAACACACGTATCAAACGGACAAAAGGCCATTGATGCATTGAAAGCGTGCACTTATGATTTGGTACTAATGGATATCCAAATGCCTGAAGTTGATGGGCTTAGCGCCACACGACATATAAGAAATGTGCTTAAGTTAAAAACCCCCATTATTGCCCTGACGGCTAACGCCATGCAGCAAGATATCGACAACTGTCACGCGGCAGGAATGGATGCCCATGTGGGCAAGCCCGTAGACAAGGCTCGCCTTGTTAACACACTAGGTGAGTTTCTTGCTCACTCGGCGTGAGTAGTTAAAAACTGACGTCCCACTGCAGAGAATAGATGGTCTCGTCCCCTACTTCAGTATCGAACTGATCCAGTGAAACCCTGCTTACCTCTGCGGTTAGTTTGTTTTTGTGGCCATTAAAAAAATAGTTGAATGCTACTGTCTTTTCAAAAAAGCGTTCGTCTTGTTCACTGTCTCGGGGCGAATAGGTCCCGAAGCGTGCAGCCATTTCAAGGGGCTCTGGCCACCAGCTGATTGATTCACTCAAAAAATAACCCGCCTGCACATAATAGCCGCGCAGCGTAGTTTCTCTATTGTTGTTCGCTAAATCTACAATATCTTTTTCATGATATTCCGCTTGAGCATTAAACCCTTTATAAAAATAGGCACCATCAATCACAAACTGCTGAATGTCGTACTGACCTTCGATTTCGCCCGCACTAAAGTTGGCTAAATTACCAGCGCCAGACGATGAAAAACGTGTAAACTGGCTTTTGAACTTCGCCCCTGCTATTGCTAGCGCTGCTTTGGGGGTAGCTGTTCGTTTAATGTCACTGTTTTTAAACCCGACAGACTCACCTAAGAAATTCCACTGTAATCGCCCTGTATACATATTCTCGCCATCGTGATTGCTATAATCACCACGGCCTGAGCCATTGAATACTCCTACCCAGTAATTGAAATTGGCCGCGCCTGGGCCATCAAGATTTCCGTAAAGGGATGCCCCCATTTGCCTATCTAGCGTAAATATTCTGTTGATGATTGAACGATCCATCATTTGCTGGCCGCCACTGCTAACACTGCGCTCTCTGGAATACTCGACTTTCCACTGACCAACCTTAAACCGAAGCGCGTCATACTTTTCAAAGGATAGTGTAGCGGTGAGCGTGCGCTGATCGACAGCATCGTATTCCACACCATATTTAATCCAGGGCAAACCAATGTGACCGTCTAATTTAACCCGCGCCCTGTTAACGCCAAATTGATTACCGGCATTATGCTCAAAGTCAGCACGCTCGGTAGGCTGGCTTATACCGGGATTGGCATAGCGAAACTGAAGTCTACCGCGCACGCGTAGTGAGAAGGTATTGTTGTCGCTTTGAAATGAAAGGCCGTTGCCATTGTACTGAGAGAACGTTGCGCTAGATTCACGCTCGACATCAACCTCAGACGCTAAAACCGTCGTATGGAAAAGCGACGCACATAAAGTACTCAACAGAAGACAAGAAGAAAAATGATTTTGGAAAAGCAAAGCACACTAAATATAACGGAAGTTTGCACGCAGGATATATATCTTAGTATAAGAATCAAGTGCTCTGACATAAAAATGACACAAAACTGTAATATTTAACGTTGAAATACACCGTTAGATAGACGTTTCACTTAAGCAGTAAAGCATTTGCCGGTAAGTGAGGACTTCCTTTTTGAGCAACTTCGTGTTGTTTGATCAGGTTAACAATATACTTATTCACTGGCGTAGCTATGTGATTTTTTTCACCGAGCCTGACTATCTCGCCGTTCAAATAATCAATTTCCGTTCGTCGCCCCAGCGCTAAATCTTCAAACATTGATGAACGTGCTTCCGGATCTATTTTAAGCGTAGATGAAGCCACCACATTGAATAAAAAATTAGGTAGCTTCATAATTTTTGGCATCAGTTTGGGAATGACCTTACCGGTTCTTGCTGGTGTAATTCCTTCCGCTTTTAATACTGCTAACGCCTCGGACAACACCTTTGCCATAACCAACCTGTATTGCCTATCCCCTAGCTGAGATTTTAGCGGTATACCCGACAGTGCATTGACCGCGTTATTCAAGTTCATAATGAGTTTGCCATACTGTACAGCTTCCATATCGTTATAGACCTTAACGGGCAACGACGCGTTGTTAAGCGCTTTTATGATGTCACTACATTGGTTATTGGGGTCTTCAAGGGCAATATTACCCTCAGTACCACAGTGAAAATGGCCGATACCTTTATAAAAAACATTGAAAGGCACCATGCCTGCAATTACGCATTGTTTTATGTGCTGGCGAAGCAGGCGTGCATTACCCACTCCGTTTTGAAGACTGACTACGACTGCTGATTGCTTTGCATGCTGATTGATTATTGCAGCAGCCTGCTCGGTATCTTGGCTTTTAACGCAAAGCAAAATGACGTCAGCATGACTTAAACTATCGTTCTCAATTGAAAAAGCGATATGCTCAGGCTTTGTTAGCTGCTCACGCCCTTGCCAATCCGTTATTTTAAGACCATTAGCAGTAATATCATCATATAAACGCTGACGGCCAATGAGCGTAAGCGCATTAGCGGCACTCAATGTGGGGTCAGAGGCTAACAAGCAGCCCGCTACATAACATCCAATACTTCCCGCACCTAACACGGCAATTTTCATTATTGACTCCCAATGAAAGTTTAGCTTTCAACACTTTGTTAGACTGCGATTAAACGATCAAAATGTAAACACAAAAATCACAATGAAATAACAAAAAATGTTTCAGTATCAGTTATTTCCTATCAGTCCGATTTATTCTTTCAATTTTCTCCGGCGTCGTGATCTCCCTACAATTAGACCAAGTAGTCAATTTATAGTCATGGTCAAATAGAGGGTTATCATGTCGGGTCAACAATCTGCTCCTTCTCTCGCTTATTCAAAAGCACGCAATGCTAAAATGTCGAACAATGGCAAAGTTGCCTTGGTTGCGGAAGGTGGTGGACAGCGAGGAATTTTCACGGCAGGCGTACTCGATACATGGTTAGACGCCGGACACGACCCTTTCGATATTCTTATCGGCACATCAGCAGGCTCACAGAACTTAACGAGTTATGTGGCGCGTCAAAAAGGCTATGCAAAGCGTCTTATTCGCGGCTTAACTCGACACAAACGCTTTTTCCAAATGGGAAGAGGTTTAATGGGCAAACATATTGTCGATTTAGACTGGTACTTTGACAAAACCCAAGAAGCGAACCGTTTACTTGATCTTGATACTGCGAAGGCTAATGTTGCGGACAGAGAAATTTTATTTACCGCTACAAATTCCAGAGACAGACAGGCGTATTTTCTCGATCCAATGAAAAGTACTCACAACTGGGTCGATCTTATCAAGGCTTCGAGCGCCCTCCCCTTACTTTACAAACAGGGCGTACCGCTGCACATTGATGTCGAGACAAAAAAGGCAGCCAATACCGATTTCTTTCTAGACGGTGGTTTGGCTGCACCGTTGCCTGTTACCGAAGCGTACAAGCGCGGCGCGACGAAAATCGTAGTTATTCGCACCGTAGATAGAGGCTTTCAAGTACAGTCGCCTTGGCTACAAAAGTTAAGCGCGGTAATGTGCGCAACGGGCACGTGCCCAAAGACCATCGACTATCTGCTGCAGCACGAACAAGCGTATCAAAAAGAGCTGGCGTTTATTGAAAACCCGCCAGAAGGCGTAGAGGTTATTCAAATTTTTGCGTCTGATAAGCTTCAAAGTAAATTGTTAGGTAGTACAGACGCACAACTTCGTCATGATTATAAGCTTGGTAAGCAAGCTGGAAGTGCCTTTTTAGAAACCGAAAACAAAGTCACTGCTTACCAGCTAGAGGAAAACAGACAGCCTGTTGCTCCGCTTTTCGATGTAACTGATACCCCCAAGAGCATGCATAGTAAAGACAGCGCTAACTATAGTGTGAAATCAGAACACGCTACATTAAGTGGTAAACGTCCAATTAAGTTGCCTTTTCCAGCACGTCGAACAGGCAAGATAGAAAAAGTAGACAAAGAGAATAGGATCTCCGCGTAGCCCGTTTACTCATTTGATAAAGGGTGCTTGGCAGCAGGTGCCTTTTCTCTATTTTGCTACTCTTTCAGTAATATTTCTTTGCTATTTCGGTGCTATTTCGGTGCTTTGTTCGCCATGTTTACATCATGACTTAGCAAGCTCCTCTCCCGTTCTTGCCTCTATTAGCGGCAAACGGGTTGACATTGTCTGGCAGAATATTTATAACGCGCTCACCCACATAATCATTAAATGTAACCATGTCAGAATTATCAACACCCGTAAAACAAACTGAAGCCCATAAACTTATCGAAGGCCTATTGAAGTCGAACGACCCAACTGCTGATCTAGATAAGATTGCTGAAGAATTCAACATTGCGAACTGGGGACAGTCTAATGCTGTTTCTGCTGATTTATACTCAGCAGTTAGAGACTTGCTTGGCAAAGGCGTTGTGACTGGTAATGACCTAGTTTCTGGAAAAGACACCATGGACCCGATTGTACACAAAGTACAAGCGGAGACAGAAAAGCTTATTGCTAACCCAAGTGATGCAGACGCTGATCGCGTTCAAACGTTTGTACTTGGCTTCCTACGCACGTTCGTGAGCCAATTACTTCACCCAGGTACAAAGAAAGCGATTTACGCGAAAAAGCTTCCTGACCTAATCAAGCTTCACCAGCAGGTTGCGAAGTAATTAGCAGCGGCGCGACATCACAGATGAAAAGCCATTAGCTTTAGCATACCAGCGTCGCAACAATCGCGTTTAAAAAGAAACCCGCTTCATAGCGGGTTTCTTTTTACGTAAGCGAGAAGTGTCCGCGCATCATCCAGCGCTGATCGGTAGGCACAAAAAAACCGGCCTAAAGCCGGTTCTCAGTATTTGGCGGAGAGAGAGGGATTCGAACCCTCGATACGCTATAAACGTATACACACTTTCCAGGCGTGCGCCTTCAGCCACTCAGCCATCTCTCCAAATTTTGTATCAAGAAGATTTCAACGACGAAAACCCTTTAGCGCGCGTATAGTAGGTAAAGCCGCGCGCTTAATCAAGAACTTGCTGGAAAATATTCAGCAAGTGCTTATAAAACGTGCGCTTATAGCCCGCCCTTCGCTTTTAACTCGGCTGAGAAGTTAAGCATGCGATCGAGTGGAATGAGTGCGCCTTTACGCAATTCATCATCAACAAAGATTTCATGCCCATCAGTTTCGCCCGTTAAAGACGCCTTAATCGCTTCTAAGCCGTTCATTGCCATCCAAGGACAGTGAGCACAGCTTTTACAGGTAGCGCCGTTACCGCCCGTTGGAGCTTCTATAAACGTCTTCTCTGGAGTAAGTTGTTGCATCTTGTAAAAGATGCCTTTATCGGTAGCAACAATAAAGGTGTCGTTATCCATGGTTTGCGAGGCTTTTATTAGCTGACTGGTTGAGCCAACTGCATCTGCCATCTCTACCACACTTGCGGGTGATTCAGGGTGAACCAGAACTGCTGCGTTTGGATACAGTGCTTTCATGTCTGCTAGTTTCTGTGCAGAGAACTCATCGTGAACGATACACTCGCCCTGCCACATTAGCATGTCGGCACCCGTTTGCTTGGCAATGTACGAGCCTAAGTGTCGGTCAGGGCCCCAAATGATTTTCTTGCCCTGGCTGTCTAAGTGCTCAACGATTTCAAGCGCGATGCTTGACGTTACTACCCAGTCAGCGCGCGCTTTTACTGCCGCTGATGTATTTGCGTAAACCACTACAGTGTGGTCAGGGTGCTGATCACAGAATTCGCTAAACTCTTTTACCGGACAACCAATATCAAGCGAACACGTTGCTTCAAGTGTTGGCATTAGTACGGTTTTTTCAGGGCTAAGAATTTTTGCCGTTTCACCCATGAAGCGAACGCCAGCAACAATTAAGGTTTGTTCTTGTGCATCTCTTCCGAAGCGCGCCATTTCCAATGAGTCTGCCACGCAGCCACCAGTCTCTTCAGCGAGTGCCTGAATTTCATGGTCGGTGTAATAGTGTGCGACAAGCACAGCGTTACGGGCTTTAAGTAAAGCTTTGATCTCAGCCTTTAATTCAGCTTTACGTGCTTCTGACAATGGCTGTGGTTTTGCTGGGAACGGGTACTCTACCTGATCCACTCGAAATGCTACTGACATTAACCTACATCTCTGTTGCGACAAGGGTGCGGATTATACCCAACTGTCATAAAAATTACACACTACCTAATCAACATAAGGGTAATTAAATAGTCGTAGTTATGCTTACCTGTTCTACTACATGGGGTTAGGTAAACCAGATCAAAGTGCAAATGAGACGAGTAGCGTTTTAAAACGCAATAAGCATTGGCGTTTTGTACTGAGGAGATTATTTAAAAAAGGAATATTTGAGTTTGAGACTTGATGGTGGGTCGTGCTGGATTCGAACCAGCGACCAATTGATTAAAAGTCAACTGCTCTACCAACTGAGCTAACGACCCATCAAGTGACACACAGATAAGTTTCGCAATTCAAATGATGGTGGGTCGTGCTGGATTCGAACCAGCGACCAATTGATTAAAAGTCAACTGCTCTACCAACTGAGCTAACGACCCATCATTTGATGCTAGGAGAGAAAGTGGTGGGTCGTGCTGGATTCGAACCAGCGACCAATTGATTAAAAGTCAACTGCTCTACCAACTGAGCTAACGACCCTTTCTTTCCTGTTGTTGCCTGTGTCTTGGCAACGGCGGCATATAATACTCAGATTTTTATTCGACGCAACCCATAACGTCCTTTTATTTTCATTTTTCTGTCAAATTACGACTAAACGGTCAAAATGAAAACAAATCGCTGAGTATTTATACCAGTACTAATTGAGTTTAGTCAGGTTTCTACGAAATACAGTGAAATTTGGCGCAGAAGTTTTATGCACTCTAAATGGAATTTTTTGAAAAAAACTTTTCTCTAACTCATAAAAAAGCCTCTTTAAAAGAGGCTTTGTTCATTACAAGTTATTTAACCGAGATTCAGCGAGGCGTTTTGCCGAAGAATCAGGGTAATCATTTACAACTTGTTGGAACAGCTGACGTGCTGTTGAACTGTCTCCCGTTCGCTCAGCAATGACACCTAGTTTTAATAAGGCATCAGGACGCTTGGAAGAATCGGTAAAGCGATTAGCTACAATATTAAATTGTTCACTTGCTTCGCTCCACTGCTGCTTATTAAACAACAGTTGCCCTAACCAATAGTGCGCATTTGGTGCGTAACCACTGTTGGGAAAGCGTGAAATGAACGATTGAAACGCAGGAATGGCTTTATCGTACTCACGAGACTTAAGGATCAAATTCACCGCATTTTCGTAGGCTTCATCTTCACCTGCTTGCGGAGCTTGCGTTGGCGTAGATGCTGTTGGAGAGCTCACAGAGCCCGAATCAACACCTGCACTAGGCATGGCACTACCTTGTAGCGCGCCGCTTTGCTTAAGTGCTTCCACCCGTTTATCTATTTCAAGGTAAAGCTCACGCTGACGCTCAAGTACTTTTTGAAGTTCATTGGTATTAACTTCAACCGCACCACGCAGCTGGTCGACTTCCATTTGCATATTGTCTAGTTGCGTTTGAAGCCTGTGTTGCATTTCGGTTCGGCTCTTAACAATACGCTCTAGCACAACAATACGCTGCTCTAATTCACTGCCGCCATTGGCGCCTACCACAGGCGCTTGCGCAAATGCGGTAGAAACAGCAAGGGCGGCACATAAAGTGACGCCCATTTTTAATGTCTTATTCGTTAGAATAGTCATTAGCGGTAAACAACCACTCCGCGACGGTTTTGAGCAAATGCATACTCAGTAGAACCCATCACTGCTGGTTTTTCTTCGCCGTATGAAACTACTGTTACTTGGCTGCTGCTTACGCCAGCATTAAGTAGGTAAGTTTCAACAGACTGTGCACGACGTTCGCCTAGCGCGATGTTGTACTCAGGCGTACCACGGCTGTCAGTGTGACCTTCAATAGTCACTTTAGTGCTTGGGTTTTTCACCAAGAACGCCGCGTGCTTGTCTAGAATACGCTGGAACTCTGGCTTGATGCTTGAGCGGTCAAAGTCAAAGTAAACGGTTTGTTCGTTCTTCAGCGCTTCCATTTCTTGCTGAACCATTTCTTCCTGACGCTTCATACGCTGTGCAGCTTCTGCTTTAACGCGCTGTGCTTCTGCTTCACGTGCCTCTGCTTCTGCAGCCGCTTGTTCTTGTGCAAGGCGGTTACGCTCTGCTGCCAATTCTTCTTCGCTAGGGCCTGAAGAACATGCCATCATTGTCACTACTGGCAATGCGATAATGAAGCTCTTCATCACTTTATTCATTTGCATCCTACTAATCCTTAAATTTTATTGTTTAGTCGTTAAATTGTTAGAACAAAAATGGTGACCAACTTGGCGATTTAACTTGCCCATTGGCTGCTGGTAACCTAGCTTTAAAACGCCCATCTAAAGAAACCAGTGACAACACTTGGGTTCCCTCGTGAAGGGTGCTGTATATAATCATGCTTCCATTCGGCGCTACGCTTGGTGATTCATCTAAGTACGTCCGTGTCAGTACTTGAGGTGATCCACCATCCAAAGACTGCTTAGCAATGTGATAGTTCCCATTAGTTTGGTTTACCATAATCATTTGCTTGCCGTCTGGGGAAATCGTACCGCCAAGGTTCTGTTCACCTACAAAGGTAACTCGCCTTACTTTCCCAGAATTTAAATTTACGCTATATATCTGGGGTTTACCACCCCGTTCCGAGCTAAATATTAACCCACTGCCGTCTGGTAGCCACGCGGGCTCCGTATCAATCGCTCTATTTCGTGTTACTCGGCGAAGATTTTTTGTCGCTAAGTCCATCACATAGAGTTCAGGGTTTCCATCTTTCGATAAAACCATTGCAAGTTGCTTGCCATCTGGTGAAAACACCGGGCTACTATTTATTCCAGGGAAATCAGTAATGCGCGTACGCTCGCTGGTGTAGATATTCTGAATGAATATTTGCGGTCTACGATTTTCAAAACTAACGTAGGCAAGCTTCTCGCCATCAGGCGACCACACTGGCGACATAAGCGGCTCTGGCGAAGACAACAAGCGCGTTTCGTTCTCACCATCGTAGTCTGCAATGACTAATTGGTAAGGTTTTTCTACCGTGTCACGGTCGCGAACAATGACGTAAGCAATTTTCGTTAAAAATGCACCGCGAACACCGGTCAATTTTTCATACACAATGTCGCTAATTCGATGCGCATACTGGCGAAAATCTCGGCCGTTGATCACTGCCTGACGGGCGGCTAGTACGTGATCATTACTCGATACCAAATTGCCGTCTTTGAGTACTTTAGCTTGCCCATTGTCAACTTGCCCTTTAAGTACATCAATCAACTCATAGGATACAAGGTAACGGTCGCCTCCTTGCGGCTCAATACTTCCTACTAAAACCGTGTCCACACCTAAGGTTGCCCATGCAGTGAAAGACACTTGTTCCGCTGTCTCCGGATACTGTGGCATTTTGTCGACAGATACCGGATTAAACTTACCACTACGCATTAAGTCGGCCATCACCACTTTAGAAATATCGCCAGGCATACTGCCCTGACCTTTCCATTTAAATGGCACAACCCCGATTGGACGTGCACTATCTACGCCCTCGGTTATCACAATTTCTAAGGATGCAAACACTTTGGCACTGAATGCCATCGTAATAAGCGCTATCCATAAACCTAGTTTTTTCATACCACTATAATTCCACTTTTAAAGTAATGTCTTTTAACTGCTCGTAAACGTCTGGCGCATCAGATACCGGTAACTTTTCGGCCCTGCGAACCGCGCTTTCTGCCGCTCTACACAGCGCATCATTGCCGCCGAGTACACGAATACTCGTAACAAACCCTGTCGTTGCTAACCGAATATTCAATCGACAGGTTTTGCCTTGATAGCTGTCGTCCGAATACAAATTGCGCTTTATGGTTTGCTGAATAAGCGCGGTATAACGCTCTACTTCAGTAAGTACCTGTTTTCGCCTACGTTCTTGCTGAGCAGCTTGTTCTTTTGCAAGCTGCTCTTGCATGATCCTTTCCATTTCAGCGCGTTCAGCTGCTTCTTTTTTCTTTCGCTCAGCCTCAGCTTTCGCTTTTGCTTCGCGCTCCTTACGCTCTTGTTCCTTCTGCGCCGCTAAGCGCTCCAAGTCTTTCTGACGTTTCGCTTCAGCCGCTTCTGCTTCACGCTTCTCTTTCGCACGCTTGGCTGCTAGCTGCTGCTGGCGTTTTTTCTCTGCCGCGGCTTCTGCTTTCCTTTGCCTTTCTTGCTCTTCGGCTCTTGCTTGAGCTTCAGCTTGTGCCTGCTCCCTTTTTTGATCCGCAATCGCTTGCGCATCAATAAACGTCGCTTCTATCACAGGCGCATTCGACGGCATACTTGGCAACGGGTCAGGAGAGAAACTGACGCTAATTAGCAACAGCGCAGCAATAAAAAGATGCAAACCAATGGACTTGTACAAGCCTACTTGTTCTGGGCTTATACTGTTGGCTTGCTTGGCACTTTTGCCGTTCTTTTTATCACCACTTACACCGTTACTCGCGTTGTTTGAGTGGCTAGCGGTTGACGTGCTTTTCGACACTTCAGGTTTCGACATATCTATATTACTCAACCGGATCCGTCATTAACCCTACTGAAGGCACACCCGCCTGCTGTAATAACACCATTAGCTGTATCACTTCGTTATACGCTACTTGTCCATCGCCTTTTACCACTACGGGCGTATTGGGCTCTTTGGTCAATTGTGCTTTTACAATAGCGCCAAGCTCTTCTTCGCTAATTGGCGATTCCTGGTCTTCGCCTACATTAAGGAAGTAGCGACCTTTAACATCCACTGACGCAATAATCGGTGGTGTATCTTCTTGCTCTATCGGGTTGGCACTTGCTTTAGGCAAATCTACCTTTACCCCTTGAGAAATAAGCGGCGCCGTTACCATAAAGATAATAAGCAACACCAACATCACGTCGATGTAGGGCACTACGTTTATCTCTGATACCGGCCTGCGGCGTTTTCTTACATACATAACAAGTCCTCCGTTTGGAATGTAAACGCTTAGGCTTGTTGTTGTGCTTGCGCAGCAACGGCTTGGCGATGAAGGATTGCAGAGAACTCTTCCATGAAGTTGCCGTAGCTATTTTCTAGCTTCTCAACCTGATGGCTGAAACGGTTGTAGGCAATAACCGCAGGAATAGCGGCAAACAGGCCGATAGCAGTTGCAATAAGTGCTTCTGCAATACCCGGCGCTACCATAGCAAGGGTAGCTTGCTGCACTTCACCTAATGCGATGAAGGCATTCATGATCCCCCACACAGTTCCAAATAGACCGATGTAAGGACTAATTGAGCCCGCCGTGGCTAAAAAGGGTAGACGACTTTCTAATTCTTCGACTTGACGAGACATAGAAACGCGCATGGCACGGTATGTACCATCAACTATGCCGTTGGTAGCGGTGTTAGACTTGCGCAGGCGAACAAACTCTTTAAAGCCTGAGCAAAAGATGCTGCCCATGCCTGTGAGGTTAGTTCTGGCAGAAAGCTCTTGATAAAGACGGTTAAGGTCAGCGCCTGACCAGAACTTATCTTCAAACTGACGCATTTCGTTGCGTGCCGCCGACAACGCTTTACTGCGTTGGAAGATAAACGTCCACGACGCTATCGATACGCTTAGCAACAAAAGCATAACTAGTTGAACAATAAAACTCGCTTGTAAAAACAAGCCAATAAAAGTGAGATCAGATGACACGCGAAATTTCCCCTAACAAAGTACGTGGTAATCTTTTTGGCTTCATAACGGCCAAATCGACGCAGGCAACCTTGATATCTCCAGATACCAATGTAACGCCTTGTTCATTTTTAATAATTTGTTGAAACGTCATACTAGCGCCTTTCAATTCTACAACGCGAGTTTCAATACTCAACAGTTGATTGAACCGTGCAGGCGCATAGTTATGCATTTCAACGTGTTTGACGACGAAAGCGATGGATTGTTCCATCAGCGTGTCTTGTTCAAAACCTAGCTCGCGAAGCCACTCTGTACGGGCTCGCTCCATAAACTTTAGGTAATTCGCATAATAGACGATACCGCCTGCATCGGTATCTTCGTAATACACTCTTACCTGATGTAAATGCATAACTATTCCTTCACCCAAAAATTTAATAATCCAAAGCGGAGTTAAAATAACTAATTAGCGCGACAAAATGCAGAACAAAAACACTCCACAAGCCCCACCAAAGCTAACATTTAATAAAAAGTAAACCAATATTAAACACCCAGTTAACACATTAGTTTTTCTAATTCAAAACAACAATTTTACTCAATTGTAGTTTTTTCTGCTCTCCCTATAATGCACAGCATCAGTCGTACAGAGCGTGATGGTGCTTAGCACGGTCATGCAAGAGTTATTCTCCTGTTAGACATGAGTTCCCTGGATTTATTTCCTTCAACACTTGTTGTTTTAGCCCGCTCAATGAGCGGGCTTTTTTTTGCTTGTAATTTAGCATCTGTACAAAAAGAAATATTGGCGGCCCATGCTTAACTTGCGCTATGCAGTAATTCGCCATCCAATCTCAATGCTCTGAACTTAAAGCTTCCCCCATACGAGCATTTACTTGTAGCGTTTGAAACGGCTTCTGTATTTTCTGTGTTGCCAAAAAAAGCCCAGCAATCCTGCTAGGCCTTTAAAACGAATCTGTACCTTCTTACAAAGGGACGGTAAATTATTCAGACGGAGCGAAGCCAAAATGAAGATAAGCGCGCTGTGACACAATACGGCCTCGAGGCGTGCGCTGTAAAAAGCCCTGCTGAATAAGGAAGGGTTCAATCACGTCTTCTATGGTTTCTTTTTCCTCACCAATGGCTGCTGCCAAATTGTCTAAGCCTACTGGCCCACCATCAAACTTTTCGATAATAGCAGTAAGCAATTTACGATCCATGTAATCGAAACCTTCTTTATCAACGTCAAGCATATCCAGTGCCTTCGCTGCCGTATCGGCCCCCACCGTGCCGTCTGCTTTAATTTCTGCGTAGTCTCGAACACGGCGTAACAAACGATTGGCAATACGCGGTGTGCCACGCGAACGACGAGCCACTTCTTGCGCACCTTCCTCGTTCATGTCTAAATTCAGATAGCTCGCACTTCTTGCCACAATACTGGTAAGGTCTTTTACGTTGTAAAACTCAAGGCGTTGAACAATGCCGAAACGGTCGCGTAATGGCGACGTTAGCGAGCCTGCGCGGGTGGTAGCGCCTACCAGCGTAAAAGGAGGAAGGTCTAGCTTAATTGAACGGGCGGCAGGCCCCTCGCCTATCATAATATCAAGCTGATAGTCTTCCATGGCAGGATAAAGAATTTCCTCTACCACTGGGCTTAAGCGATGTATTTCGTCTATGAACAATACATCATTGCGCTCAAGGTTGGTAAGCAGTGCAGCCAAATCCCCAGCTTTCTCAAGCACAGGGCCTGACGTGGTTTTAATGTTTACGCCCATTTCATTTGCCACAATGTTCGCAAGCGTGGTTTTACCCAGTCCTGGCGGACCAAAAATAAGTAGATGGTCTAGCGCATCGTCGCGATTACGCGCAGCTTGAATAAAAATTTCCATTTGCTCACATACGTGAGGCTGCCCCGTATAGTCTTCCAGCATTTTAGGGCGAATGGCGCGGTCGATGACCTCGTCTTCGGTGCTGGCTTCAGGCGTAATCAGTCTGTCGGCTTCAATCATGATAGTTCTACTTTAAACGGTGACGTGAAGACAGGCAGACTAAGAACCGCTGTCTTCGTTGAGCGCCATTATATGGCCGCTTTTAATGATTCGCGAATAAGGGCTTCACTTTCCATGCCCTCTTTATATACGCTGTCGACTAGCTTGCTCGCTTGAGCAGGTTTATAGCCCAGTGCAATAAGCGCGCTTTGTGCTTCTTCCCGAGCGTCGTTTACAGCAACAATAGTGTTGGTGGATAGCAAGTCGCCACTTGGAGGTGGTACAGCAATACTCTGCGCCTTGCCAAATTTTGCTAGGCGGTCTTTAAGCTCTACCACTAAACGCTCTGCGGTTTTCTTACCTATACCCGGTAAGCTGACGAGTGCAGAAACATCTTCATTTTGTACACTTGCCAAGAACTGGCTTGCCGACATTCCAGATAAAATAGCAAGGCCTAACTTTGGGCCTACACCGTTGGCTTTGATCAATTCTCGGAAAAGCCCTCTTTCCATTTTATCAGCAAAACCAAACAGCAATTGGGCGTCTTCACGAACCACAAAATGTGTGTACACCACCACTTCTTCACCCACCGCGGGAAGCTGGTAGAAACTGGTCATAGGCATGTGAATTTCGTAGCCAACACCGGCTACATCTACAAGAATTTCTGGAGGCTGTTTCTCAGCCAACGTACCGCGAATTCGTCCAATCATGAATTATCTCTGTAAAAGCGTGAGCTTCGAGCAGTATTAGCGCAAACGACCACGAACGGTTTTTCGGGCTTGCCCTGCCATGTTTATCAGGCTCTGTTCAGTGTGTGCATGACACAAGGCAACGGCTAATGCATCGGCAGCATCGGCCTGTGGCGTGCCGCTTAAATTCAGCAGGTGTTTTACCATGTGCTGAACTTGCGTTTTATCTGCGCCACCTTTTCCAACTACCGACTGCTTAATTTGCCTTGCGCTGTATTCAGCAACAGGAAGTTGCGCTTGGGTGGCTGCCACAATGGCGGCACCTCTGGCCTGACCAAGCTTTAACGCTGAATCAGGGTTTTTCGCCATAAATACTTGCTCAATAGCAAACTGGTCGGGTTTATATTGACGAATAATATCGCCAACACCGGTAAAAATATTAGCAAGACGAGAGGGTAAATCTGCCGTTCCAACGCGAATGCATCCGCTTGCTACATACACCAGTTTACCTTGCTTGCGTGCAATTAAACCGTAGCCTGTGATCCGAGAACCTGGATCTATACCCAGTATAACCATTAAGGCACACTCGGTACAAACAAAGATACCGCTTCTTTATTAGAGGGAGACCATAAACGCGCGAGTGCTTCGTCTTTCGACACCCATTCGTACT
This sequence comes from Alteromonas sp. Cnat3-28, assembly GCF_022348265.1. Taxonomy (NCBI): domain Bacteria; kingdom Pseudomonadati; phylum Pseudomonadota; class Gammaproteobacteria; order Alteromonadales; family Alteromonadaceae; genus Alteromonas; species Alteromonas sp. Cnat3-28. The sequence continues at coordinate 123,320 of NZ_JAKREY010000009.1, read as the reverse complement.
GTAAGTGCTCTGTTAAGACAATGGGTAAATCGCTGTTTATTTGAAGGGAAAACACGTGTTCTGTGTTGTGCACAGTACCAGGAGGATAACGATGTAGCCAGCGGCTACGAATTTCATATTGGTTTTGCTTATCGTGGTCGTTGACCACAAAGCCGTGTGCTTTGGCATCGATGCCAATTTCTTCACACACTTCACGATATGCCGTTTCTAAGGGTAACTCCCCCTCTTCTAACGCGCCGGTTACCGACTGCCAAAAGGTGGGGTCGTCTTGTCGTTGCAAAAGCAGCACTCGGTAGTGTTGGTCGTACAACACTACCAGTGCAGATTCAGGCTTCTTATACGCCATAAATTACGATTGCTTTTTCACCGTTGCAATAGCGAGCTCTTCAAGCTGCTGTGGGTTCGCAGGGCTAGGCGCCGATGTTAACGGACATGCCGCTGTGGTCGTTTTAGGGAATGCCATAACATCACGAATAGACGTCGCGCCAGTCATAAGCATTACCAGACGGTCTAGACCAAACGCAAGACCTGCATGCGGCGGCGCACCAAAGCGCAGTGCGTCTAGCAAGAAGCCAAACTTGTTCTTCGCTTCTTCATCGTCAATGCCAAGAATGTTGAATACCGTAGACTGCATGTCTTCATTGTGAATACGTACAGAACCACCGCCTAATTCAACACCGTTCAATACCATATCGTAAGCGTCAGATAAGGCTTCAGCTGGGTTAGCTTTAAGTTCTTCTGGCGTTAAACCACGTGGCGCGGTAAACGGGTGGTGAATAGCGTGAAGCTGACCGTCAAACTCTTCAAACATTGGGAAGTCAACAACCCAAAGTGGCTTCCACTCGCCTTCAAGAAGCTCAAAGTCTTCACCAAGCTTAAGACGAAGTGCGCCCATCGCTTCGGTAACCACAGTGTAGCTGTCTGCACCAAACAATAGAATATCGCCACTTTGTGCGCCTGTGCGCTCTAGCATAGCGTTAGTGATGTCTTGAGTTAGGAATTTAAGGATTGGCGACTGTAGACCTTCAAGACCTGCACCAGCATCGTTAACTTTAATCCAAGCCAGACCTTTCGCGCCGTAAATACCTACAAATTTGGTGTATTCGTCAATTTGCTTGCGCGAAAGCGACGCCCCACCAGGTACGCGAATAGCTGCTACGCGACCTTTAGGGTCGTTTGCCGGGCCGCTGAATACTTTAAAGTCAACGTTAGCAAGCAATTCGGCAACGTCGGTTAACTCTAACGGGTTACGTAGGTCTGGCTTGTCGCTACCAAAGCGCGTCATGGCTTCTTTGTACGTCATGCGCGGGAAGTCGCCAAGGTCAACGTTTAGCATTTTATTGAACAAGTCACGAATCATGCGCTCGGTAATAGACATTACGCCATCGGCATCTAAGAACGTGGTCTCAATATCGATTTGGGTAAATTCTGGCTGGCGATCAGCACGTAAGTCTTCGTCGCGGAAGCACTTAACGATTTGATAGTAACGGTCCATGCCCGACATCATCAGAAGCTGTTTGAAAAGCTGTGGCGACTGCGGAAGTGCAAAGAACTCACCTTTGTGGGTGCGGCTTGGCACTAGGTAGTCACGTGCACCTTCTGGCGTTGCCTTAGTAAGAATAGGGGTTTCAATATCAAGGAAACCTTCTTCTTCTAGGAAGCGACGTACAGCACCGGTTACTTTTGCACGGAATTGTAAACGCTGGCTCATTACAGGACGGCGAAGATCTAGATAACGATAGCGAAGGCGCTGTTCTTCTGAGTTTTCTTGGTTCCAGTCCAGTGGAAGCACGTCAGACTTGTTGATCACTTCAAGGCCTGTGCCTAGGATCTCAATCTCACCTGTGCGCATGTCTTTATTTACTTGACCTTCAGGGCGCGCACGCACTTTACCCGTTAGCTTTACACAGAATTCGCTACGCAACGTGTTAGCTACCGATAGCACGTCTGGTAAATCTGGGTCGAACACCACTTGTACGATACCTTCGCGGTCGCGTAAGTCGATGAAAATTACACCGCCTAAATCGCGACGCTTATTAACCCACCCGCAAAGGGTAACTTCTTGTCCAATGTATGATGAATCGATATTCCCACAGTAATCTGTGCGCATGGTCCTTGACCCCTGATGTTTTTTCTTGCTTCGCATGCAGTGAATTGGCGTTCAAAACCGCTTACTTTTGGGCTTAAGACTTTGCCAAAAATCGCGTAAACTTGCTGGCCAATTAGCTGGCCCGCCCACAACATGCATAATGTAATGATTTAAAGGCCGCATAGTATAAACAAATGCTTGATAAAGCCCAATGACAAATATGCACAAATCAGCCATATCACAAGGAAATCTCTATATTGGATTGCCAATGTGGCAACACAGCCATTGGCCAAGCACGTGGTTTGCTAATTATCCCAAGTCTGATAATGGATTGTCGCTGTATGCTAAGGAGTGTAATACGGTTGAAGGGAATACCACATTTTACTCTCTTCCCCACCAAGACGCTGTAGCGAGATGGTGCGATTCAGTACCCAGCCACTTCAGATTTACTTTCAAGTTTCACCAGAACATTACTCATGTACATCAATTACAGCATTGTGATGAAGAGGTTGCCCAACAGCTTGCTTTATTAAGCCCGTTAAAAGAAAAGCTAGGAGTCATGATGCTGCAACTGCCCGCTTCTTTTGGGCCAGAAAAGCTATCCATTTTGGATACCTTTTTAGCGGAGTTACCTCAAGAATTAAACATAGCGGTTGAAGTGCGCCACTTGGCGTTTTTTGCAAAGGGTGACGAGGAAAAGGCGCTTAATCAACTTTTGATCCGCCACGGTGCGAACAGAATCATTATGGACACCCGAGCGCTTTTCACTGGCTCTTTAGACGCAGGGGGAACAAATAGACGTGCGATGCTAGAGGAAGTGCGAGAGAAAAAGCCTCGTGTACCAGTAAATGTTATTGCTACAGGCCATACTCCCATTGTGCGCTTTGTAGGCAATGATGTTGATGATGACAACCAACGCTGTTTGTTACCTTGGGTGAAAAAAGTGAAGATTTGGCAAAGTGAAGGAAAAGACGTTTACTTTTTTTGTCACCGCCCAGACAACAAAGATGCTCCCTGGTTAGCGCAGCAGTTTATCGATTTGTATAACAACACTACTCCATCACTCGCGCTAAATAACCTGTCTATTAAAACTCAACCAGAGCAGAATTCACTGTTTTGATGACGAGCAACTGACATTGAGCCTATCAATATTTTTTAATAGATAGCGTTTTTCTAATTCAGCGGTAAACTACTGCTCTTATCTATTTTGGTACTACACCATTATTTACCGTGAAATAACCTCAATGAACCATGAATATGAGAAAGCGCGTATTGCTGCGCTTGAATCGTTAGATATTTTAGATACTTCCCCAAGCGAACAACTTGACGAACTTACCAAAACCGTACAAGAAAAATTTAATGCTAAAACCTGCTTGGTAAGCCTTGTTGCAGAAGATCGCCAATGGTTTAAGTCTCGCCAGTGTATGGATGCTACCGAAACACCGCGTAATATCTCGTTTTGCACCTACGCGATAGCCGAAGAAGAATACTTGATTGTTCCCGACGCAAAAGCCGATAAGCTATTTGCTAATAACCCGCTGGTTACTGGCAGCCCTTTCATAAGAGCTTACGCAGGTGCTATCTTGCGCAACAAAGATGGCTATGAATTGGGTACGTTATGCCTACTGTTTGATGAACCACGTGACTTTTTAGATGTTGAGATAGAAAGCTTAAAAAACCACGCCCGCACAGTTGAAACCATTATTTTTTCAGAGCACCTTCCAGCATAACTCCAGCCCTACGCTTTTCGTATCGCAAAACAAAAACGCATCACTAAAAAGTGATGCGTTTAATAACTCTCTAAGCTCGACTATGTCTATCTGAAATCAGCTGCGTCTAGCTCGTGCTTTTTCATAAGCTTGTGCATATCAGTTCTATTTCTACCAGCAAGCTCTGCCGCGCGCGTTACGTTGCCGTCAGTCATTTTAAGAAGCTTGTGCAAGTATTGCTGTTCAAACGCGTCTCTAGCCTCTGTAAGCGTTGGCCAGCTTTGTTTAGTGGCAGACAAGGCCTGCTCTACTAAGTGAAGCGGAATCACAGGCGTTTGCGTTAACGCAACACACTGCTCGACCACATTCACAAGCTGACGTACGTTACCTGGCCAAGATGAGGTTACCAGCTGTTGCATAGCGTCATCAGAAAATTGGCTTACATTCACGCCATGACGCTGTGCGCTTTGCTGCAGCAGCGAGCGAGCCAGAAGTGGAATATCTTCACTTCGCGATTTTAGCGACGGAAGTTTTAGGTTCACCACGTTTAGACGGTAATATAAATCTTCGCGGAAGGTGCCTTCTTCCATTTCTTTGTGCAAGTCTTTGTGCGTTGCAGAAATGATACGCACATCGATATCTACGTGCTTGCTACTACCTACTGGACGAATTTGACGCTCTTGTAATGCACGCAGCAGTTTTACCTGCAGCGTCATCGGCATATCGCCAATCTCATCCAAGAACAAGGTACCGCCGTCGGCTTCTCTAAACAGACCAGGGTGAGCAGCTACAGCACCGGTAAACGCACCTTTGGCATGACCAAATAGCTCAGACTCAAGCAAGTTTTCAGGTAATGCTCCACAGTTAATAGCCACAAATGGTTTGTCGCTGCGGTTACTGGCTTTATGAATGGCATTAGCAAGTAACTCTTTACCTGTACCGCTCGCGCCGCTAATAAGCACAGACACTTCACGCTGAGCTATGCGGAACGCCTGGTCTAGTACATTTAGCATTTCTGGAGAACGGGTAATGATGTCCTTTGCCCAATCCCCAGGCTGAGCAGCTTGAGACTGGCTAAGTGCTTTTTGCAGCAGCGCGCGTAATTCATCGTGATCGACAGGTTTAGGCAAAAACCCAAATACACCACGCTGAGTGGCTGCTACCGCATCAGCAATGGTGCCGTGAGCCGTCATCAGAATTACAGGAATATCTTTTCTAATTCCCATAATCTCTTCAAACAAACTCAGACCATCTAAGCCCGGCATACGCAAGTCACTCAATACTACATCGTAGTTGTCGTTTTGAAGCTTTCTTAACGCTGATTGACCGTCTTCCACTGCGGTCACCTCATAACCTTCGCCTTCCAGACGAATGGTTAATAAGCGCAATAAGCTCTTATCGTCATCTACCAACAATAAGTTAGGGTTGCTACTCGCCTTTTCGCTCACTGTTGTGTACTCCTGTTTTTATCCATCAGTGTTGCTTCAATCTGCAACAATTCTTCTAGTTTTTTGCGCAGGTTAACTGCTTCAATTTCAAGTGCTTTTACTTTCTCGCCACGAGAAGTATTTTCTTGCTCCAACACCACCATGGCAGATTCAAGCTGCATAATCTGATTGTTGTGCGACGCAGCAATAACAGTCACCACTTCTTGCGCAGTGGGTGTAAATGTTCCAGCAATATCATTTAAGGCAAGCTGCGCGCGCAACCTGTCTTGATAAGGTGTATCTGTTGGTAGTGTTAAAACGTAGGCGTGAAGCGTGTCAGATGCTGTATCACCTAACGCTTTTAATGCTTGCTTACGCTCTAACCAAGGTTGGTTGGCCGCGTCAATCCACGCGTTAAGCCAATAGGTTGCATCGCAATTGTGCTCGAACCCCTGTGGAGGCTCAACAAATAAACAAAGGCCACGTTCTATTTTAGCTACAGGCGTCACCTTTTCTGGCTCACCTGCGTTGTCGTTGTTTCTGGTTAAACTCTGACATCCTGTCAGCACCAGTAAGGCGACAATTAAACCACTTATTCTCATTTTATTTTTCCTGTTGCCCAATGGTCACTCTAAAGCAAACATCGGCATAGTCTACATCTACAACACGCACATCACCATGCATCAGTCGAGCGCAATCGGCAACAATTGATAACCCTAAACCCGTCCCAATGACATTGTCGTTTCTCGGCTCGGTTCCTCGGATAAAAGGTTCAAATAAAGTATGTACTGACTCTGGAGCAATACGCTTACCGCGATTGGCAACATCCAGTACAAGATTATCGTTTTCGTTATAAAGGCTAATATTTATCGGTCTTCCCACTGCGCCATGCGCGACTGCATTGGACACCAAGTTATCAAGTATTCTTCTAAACAGCTCCTCGTCTATACGCACCTCGGACGCAGTTATCTTTACTTCCACTTCTCTATCCTGAATGGCGAGCGCGTAATCTTCTAAACAAGCAGAAACTAACTTACTAACGTCACTTTGTACCATTTTTGGCTGAGCTTGTTGCAACAGCAGGTTGTAGTCGAGCAACTTTTCCACCAGCGTGTTGAGCCTTTGCGTGCTAGCTGTAAGTAGCGAAAGTACTTCGCGTTGACTGTTATTCAACTCGCCCACCACGTTTTCAGACAACAAGCTGCAGCCTTCTTTAATGCTGGCAAGCGGAGTTTTGAGCTCGTGAGCAGCGTGTCGCAGCAAGGCGGTTCTAATATGCTCCAACTGCTGTAGTCGATCATAAAGCCAATGTAAATCTTTCTCTACATCAATCAGTTCTTTTGGCGCTTGTCTTGAAAGGGGTGGAAGCTGACCATCGCTGTGGGCCATGATCCTTATAATCTTTTTTAAGTTGTTAACGGGGTTCACAATAAGTTGACTCCCCATCAGTATTAGCAATAACGAAACGCTTACAAGCATAGCTGTAGACCAAGCTTGTTTTGCTTGCATGGCATTTAAGTCATCTTGCTGGACTTTGACACGTTCAGTAATAGCGGCTTCTACATCGTCGCGAAGCTGGTCGACGCTATCGCCCACCGATGCAAGGTAAGCATTGAGTAAAAGCTGGTCTTCAATCGCTCGATATTCGGCTAATTGATTTAGCTGTTCAGAAAGTCGTGTGCAGGTAGTTGGTACCGAGAGAGCCTGACATAGATTGTCAGCGGCCACGGCAAATTGATCGATGGCGTTATCAGAAAGAGAGGCCACCCTATCATTTCTCAACACAGCAAATTGGCGAATACTGCGCTCTACGTCAACGACCGCGTTATCGAGTCTTTGCATGTCGCTAACAACATCGACAACAAACCGTGTTTCAAGTGTTGTCATTTGACCCACTTTGGCTAAGTCGCTTTGACTTTGCCAAAGTAAGGCTATAAGAGGGATAAGGGCCAGTACAAAACTACCTAGCGTCAACTGCCTTAGTGAACCAAGTTGTACCAAGCGTTCACCAAACGAAACCTTGTTTATCAGAACCTTACCCTCTTAAATATATTATTTTATCTACTCACTTGCTGTGAGCTTTTCATTGCCTGGCGTCAACTTGCTTTTTGCCAATTCGGCTTCGGAAAGTTTGCCATCTTCGTTGTCATCAATCAGCCCAAAATTACGCAGTAGACCTGTGTGTCGAACGGCTTCTTTAAGTGATATCAGACCATCTTTATCTGTGTCTAATTCCTGCATCAACGAACGCGCTGGACTTGCGTACGCGTCCGCTACTGAAATGGCTTGTACTGCAGCAACAGCACAAAGTGCTAAGAAAACTTTTTCGAGACGTTTCATCATGAATCCTCCGCTAAACGCTTTTAAAATCCTTCTCAATCCGCTTTGATACCAGCCCTGTGTTATCAGGTTATGCTGCTATTAAAGCTCATGGATACTACCACTAGTCTTCAATTAACCACTATCATAATTGCATTCAAACTGCTTATGCGATTTTCAGACCAAAAAGAAAAAGCACATTAAAAACAGCAGTATATGCAAATAAGTGAACTATCAACCACTCAGCATACAGGTTAAATGTTGCAAAAAAGAAACACCACTTTGAAACACTGTATGTCAAAGTGGTTTTATCGATACCTTGCTATACAGAGAAACTACTATCGCTGTAATGGGAGGGAGAGCAAGTGAGCTCCGATAAGGGGATGGGCTTGCTAAACATAAATCCTTGCACATTGTCACATCCATGCTCTCTAAGATAATTCCACTGTTCAAGGTTTTCTATGCCCTCAGCACATACCGAGAGTGACAGTCTTTTCGCCAAATCAATAATTGCCCCAGTCACAAGACGGCTTCGTTCTGAAGTTTGAATTTCCATTACAAACTGTCGGTCAACTTTTAGCGTGTCGATATTGATTTGCGTCAGGTAACTTAACGAGGAGTAACCCGTTCCAAAATCATCTAGAGCTATGGCGCACCCCATATTTCCGATGCGTCTGAAGAACTTGTTTGAAAGAGTAAAGTTTTCTAGATACGCACTTTCTGTCACTTCAAATTCAATGTTTTCTGGGTTGATGTCATAGAGCTTGAAAGTATTGTAGATGTAGTCAAACAGCTGCGAGCTTCGCAAATCATGTCCAGATAAATTGATTGAGGCTCTAAACGGAGACGTGGCCCATTGTTTTAAATCTGGCATATCAATACAAACGCGCTTAATTACCCAACGGGTAATTGCAGTGATCTTACCGCCCTGCTCAGCAATGGGGATAAACTCGTTCGGCATGACCAAGCCAAATTCAGGATGTTGCCAACGAATAAGCGCTTCTACGCCTATTACATTCCCTTCGTTGTTAACTTTAACCTGGTAATAAACAACAAACTCATCGTTGCTGATTCCTTGCTCAATACCGTTAGCTAAGTGGAGTTTACGCTTATGCGACTCAACCATATCAGGTGTAAACAGTGTGTAGCTGCCCCGCCCTCGCGCTTTTGAACGATACATTGCAAGGTCTGCATTGCTCATCAGCTCGCTTAGGTCGTAGCCCGCATCGGAAGCCGTAGCAATTCCAACGCTTAAACCTACCGTTAGTGATAAGCCACGCAGTTCAAAAGGCTCATCAAATGCGGTAATAAGTCGCGTTGCCAAGCTTTGCGCTTGGTCAGTAGTCACATCTCTATCGGGCAGTACTAAGAACTCATCCCCTCCCAGTCGCGCGAATAAATCGCCGTCGCGCAGCAAACACTGAACTCTGTCAGCAACCTCTATGAGAATGAGGTCTCCGGTTTCATGTCCTAAAGAATCATTGATGCCCTTAAACCCATCTAAATCAAAAAACAGGAGCAGTAAGTCTTCATCATTTCTTTTGGCTCTGGCTAGCTCAAGTCTTAAGTTATCGAGAACAAACTGTCGATTGGGAAGACCGGTTAAACTATCGAAGTTTGCCAGACGAGACATGGTTTCTTGTTGATCAACCAATGTTTGCTTTTGCTCAAAGTTGATAAATAACTCAACTTCAATGGTATCCAATAAACTATTAATGTTATTCGATAACTGTCCAATTTCATTAGATGTATTAAGTGAACTGCGCAGCGCATAATCTTTTGACTCAAATACTTCTTGAGTAAACTGCCTCAGCGACCCAATAGGAGAAATCAAACGGTATAAAATAAAGACACAAGTGCCAGTGCAAAGCAGCCAAACCGCGATAACGATAGGCACTTGCTTAATGAGCTGGCGGGCTGAACTTGCCGCCATGGTGTCTTCAATATCCACATAAAGAACAACATGTCCAAGTGGGTATAGGCTACTACCTACAATTTGATGGGCAGTGATAACATTGTCGTATTGCGTAACACCAAATGGAATTTCTGCAGGATCAAGTGGAACAGATTGATTGGAAAGCTGGCTTAAGGAATCAGGTTGAATAGTGGAAATGACTTGATAGTCGTTGTCATATAGCGTGGCGGAAATAAGATTATCGTGTTCTTTTATCGGTTGAAAAAGAGAGGAAAATAATGCGTTATCACCGGGACTTCGCTCCATGACAACCAATAACTGCAGCGACAAAGCGTTACTTAACGTCGCGGTATTGCCTTTAACCACATCCACCACAGAAGCGTTGTGTTCTAATTTATTAACAATTACCACAGAGAGCGCCAGCACCGACATAGTCAATGCAATGACAAGCCCAATTGGGATTTTCAACGTTCTAAACACTCAACTACCCTTACTTCAGTACTGCAAGCTGTTGTAAGCAAGTGATGCCGTAGGCTCTGAAACAGCACTGTCACCGCTAAGCTTTTATTATTATTTGTTCACAATAGTAAGGTACAGGTCGCTAAATTTGAATCCATTTTTTTAGCTAATACAAAAAAGACTAACTGAGTGATGATGAACGCTATGTTCTTTCAACTACTTCAAGTTTAGTTTTAATGTATTGGCTATGGGGAACGTACAATAAATCAGCTATTTGACGAATAGTACTCTCTTCAAGAGGCGCTAAAGATTCATCCGCGTATGCAATAGCCCAGAGGCTCTTTATCACATCTCTTTTCTCATCAGCGCTGCAGTGTTTATTTAGTACTTGAGTAAAACGCACTAAGTCAATTGAATCGTCAGCCGTCTCTTGCCCTCTTTCAAGCAACAACGACATCGCTTCCTCATCTATGTTTACATGCTTTCTGAGCTGTTTCTCGTATTCACTTCTCTCGCTATCCGTTACTTCATTATCAGCGTTTACAATTTCACTAAGTAATGCAGCAGTCGCCAATTCAACGGTATACGTTGGCTCTGTGCGCTTATGCGTGTCTTCGAAAAGTTTAAGAAATGATTTCAGCATGGGGCCCTACTTCTTGTGTCACCGCAGAAACGCCCGCGGTTAATGAAATTTGAGTATCGATAAAACTTTTACTCGGTAAAAGCTAAATTCGATTAATTGCTGGATTAGATGGACAGATTTACAGCGATGACTAAGCAAGCAAGTCTATGTAAACTGTACTCAGCGACTAGAGCTGTAAAGTGAGAGTTTAAAAGCCCTCAGAGAAACATGAATATGAACATTTTGCTCGTAAAGATACTTTCTAAAGGCGCCTAAATTTTAGTATCAAGTAAGCAAATCACTTTACTCCCGCCATTTTCGAACCACACTCGTTCGCACAGCGCGTGAAGCAAAGGGAGCCCACGCCCAAAGCTTTCGTCATGAACGGAATGACGCCGGCCTACCGTACTTGCCTTATTCCACTCAAAGCCTTCACCACTATCTTCAACCGCTATCAGCACCTTACCTTTAAGGGGTAAAGACTCTATCCTAATATTAATTCGCCCGTGACTAAGCGCTTTTAGTGAAGCCTCGCGGTTTTCGTAATATTGATGGAACCCTGTACTATCAGCTTTGAGTTTTGAGTCGAGTTTCAAGATCCCATGCTCTAACGCATTATTAAACAGTTCCGACAACACAGTATAAATTATCGAACGCACCGCTTGAATGCCCTCACATTGCCCCGCAAGCTGTAGCACGCGTTGAAGAATGTCAGGCTGTTTCAAATGTTGTGCGTCAAGCGCAACTTCATGCACCGATGGCAATCCAAAATCCATCTTTGGTGATACGGGCGTTTTAATGGGTTGAGAGGTAAACACGACTAGCGTGACATCATCGTGAAATGAAGAGGCTGCGCAATGCTCTTTCGCCTTAAGAAAAAGTGAATTGGATTCTATTTTCCCATGCGTCTGCATTTGCTCTTTTACTATTCTTACCAAGCCTTCCTCAAGAAGCATTTCTCCCTCTTGATTAGTACTCTCAATTAGCCCGTCGCTACAAATTACAAGCTGTTCATTGCATCCTAATTGAATGGTATCGCAATCGGTGTTGAGTTCATGCTCGTCTAGGATCCCTAATGCCATGTGACGTGAGGGAATGCAGCGCAATGCTAAATCAGTTTTGGCAGGAACAATGACAGCCGGCATTCCACCCTGCCATAAGTTGATTCTATTGCCCCCCGCGTTAATTTCGCCCACCACTGCGGCCATAAACATGTCACTTGGTAGAAACTTAATTAAAATTCGATTTAATTCTGAAATAATCTCAGAAATAGATACCCCTTGCTGGCTGAGTTCTTGAAAGGCTCGGGTTACAGGCAACGCACCAATTGCTGACGCCAAACCATGACCTGTAAAATCTCCCACCACAAAATAAATACCACCACTAGGGCTTGATTCGCATAGAAAGAGATCGCCATTAAAGGTTTCAGCTGGCTTTAGGAAGCAGTCGAAATGGGCCATTACCTCGGGTCGATTGACAATAGCGTGGCTAAAAATATGTTCCACAATGGCGTGCTCTCTCGCCACTCTTTGATTGAATAAACGAAGTGCTTTATTTTGCTGTTCTATGTGTTCACTCAAAGCACGTATTTTTAAGTGGGCTCGAATTTTGGCAATTAGAATGTGTCGGTCGAAGGGCTTTGTGGCAAAGTCGTTCCCACCAACTTCCAGACACCTCACTAAGCTTTCTTTATCTTCTAAAGCGGTGATAAAAAGAATAGGTAGATACGGCCCTTTCGCAAGCTTGCGTATTTTGGGTGCAACGTCAAAACCACTGAGCCCAGGCATCACAACATCCAACAAAACCAAGTCGGGTTTTTCGTGCGTAAATTTTTTGATAGCTTCAACACCATCCACCGCTTCGATACACTCTTTATAACCTGCGTTATAAAGCATGTTAGTAAGCAATGTACGGTTGATAGCCTCGTCGTCAACAATGAGGATCTTCACGTATGTCTCTTCGATAAAATGTTAATTTAGCGACTTGCTTTTCTTACTTAATGTCGAACTTTTTATCGAATCGAGATATTTTCAGGATTTTAGCAACCTGAGGACGGGCATTTTCGATACTGTAGGTTAATTCTCTTTCAGCGAGTGTCTTTTGCATGTTTAACAACATACCTAAGGCAGAGCTATCCATGTATTCAGTACGCGATAAATCTACGGTGATGTGAGAGACATCGGCGCCCAGTTCGCCATAGGCGTTTCTGAAGTCTTCTACCTTACTAAAGTCAAACTTAGTGCCTACATCTACCACTAGTACTTTCCCTTGATTTTGATAGCTCGACGTTATTTCCATATTCGCTCCTTAAAAATGTAAGCAGAAATGCTTCATCACATGCTTTTAACTTTGCTATTCTTATACTAGTTGAACTTTTACACATCGCCATGAAAGTCATCTTAAACTTTCGTATGGTAATGCTTTTTTTATCGCCATTTAGATGGAAAGACGCAATTTATTGAGGTATGTATGCAAGACTGGCAAGACGCCCTTTTGGTCTATAGTACTGAAAGTGGCAAAATAAAGCCTGAGCCAAAAGAGCAAGCGCGTTCGGTGTCTTCTGACGGCGTTGTTCGTATTCACAGGGAAACTAAAGGTCGCAAAGGAAAGGGGGTGTCTCTGATTAAGGGATTAGACCTCGCGTCTGATGAGCTGAAAAAACTAGGCTCTGAGCTAAAGAAAAAATGTGGTTGCGGCGGCGCAGTGAAAGACGGTGTCATTGAAGTACAAACTGATGACAGGGAAAAGCTCCGCACACTACTTACCGATAAAGGGTATAAAGTTAAGCTTGCTGGGGGCTAATATAACGCTAGCCAGCTAGCGAGCTCTCACTTTTTCATAAACATATAACAAAAAGAGTCTGAAATGGAAAAGCTGTCAATTTCTGATCTACACATTATTTTAGTTGAGCCTTCTGACACACAAAGAAAGATCATCACCACTTTGTTGTTAAAAGAACACGTAAAGGAAATTGACCCCGTCAGTACCCTTTCCGAAGCTCGTTCAGCGGTAAAAGCGCACGGTGCTGACCTAATCGTAAGCGCGATGTACTACGAAGATGGAACCGCACTAGAACTACTTAAATTCATTAAAGAAGACGACGCATTTAAAACAATCCCCTTCATGTTGGTTTCCAGTGAAAATCGTTTAAGCAAACTAGAAGAATTTAAGCAGGCAGGTGTTGCGGCAATTCTTCCTAAACCATTTGAACCCCTTCATTTGTCTCGTGCGTTAAACGCAAGCTTAGATTTAATCAATCACGATGAACTAGAATTAGAACTATTTGACGTACACGATGTTCGCGTACTTCTTGTTGATGACAGTAAATTAGCGCGTAATCATATTCGACGCGTATTAGAAGGCATGGGGCTTCAACGCATAAAAGAAGCTGAGAATGGCGCAATGGCGCTAACTTATATAAAAGATGAACCTTTTGACCTCGTGGTTACCGACTACAATATGCCCGAAATGGATGGCAGGGAACTATCGGAATTTATCCGCTTTAATCCAGAAACCACACATATACCGATTATCATGGTAACGTCAGAGTCGGCTGACAGTGCACATATGGCTAATATTCAGCAAACAGGTGTGAACGCGCTATGCGATAAGCCTTTTGAGCCCAACGAAGTAAGACAAATGCTTTCAGCACTATTAGGTAACTAAGCGCAAAAATATTAAACGGCGTTCTCAAATTACCCACCGGCAGGTGTATATTTACGGCACCTGCCAACGCTTCATGCCCTAACCGTTTGGCTTTTTATAAAGCCAACAGCGCATTTTAATTACTTTTTCAAGTCCTCCACATTAAAAACAACTATTCAATTTGTAAAAATCGGTTGACACACATAGGCGTTCAACATACATTCAAACCTATGAAACAGAATACTATGCACGTAGCACTTTTCTTTTTTGCGTTTATATCCTTTAACTAGGGAGGCGCGGCTACATGCATGAAAACCTCCCAACTGGGAGGTTTTTTTTTAGCAGAATTTTCTTATACGATACGCACGGGAATGATATGTCAGACAATGCATTAGATACTGTTAGAGAGCGGATTACCGCTTTAGACAGTGAATTACTTACTTTACTCTCAGAACGCAGAAAGTTAACCAACGAAGTGGCTGAGACGAAAATAAAGCATCACATTCCTGTGAGAGATCAAAAGCGAGAAGAACAGCTATTGGTGCGCCTAATAAAAGAAGGCCAAAACATCGGCTTAGACCCTCATTATGTGACACAAATTTTCCACGTTATTATTGAAGACTCTGTTTTAAACCAGCAGGCTATGCTTGCTGAACGCGCTAACCCTGGCAGTACATTGCCCTTAAACCGAGTGGCATTCTTGGGCGACAAGGGCTCTTACTCTTATCTAGCAACGCAAAAGTACTTCTCTCGTCGCCCCGGCGAATTGCTGGAAATTGGCTGTCAGAGCTTTGCTGAAATTATTCACAAAGTTGAAAGTACAGAAGCCGATTACGCGGTATTGCCTATTGAGAACACGACGTCTGGCAGTATCAATGAAGTGTATGACCAACTACAGCATACCCAACTTAGTATTATTGGTGAACTCACCCACCCTATCCGCCATACATTGTTAGTGGGAACCAACACCAGTATCGATAAAATAAAAACGCTTTACGCTCACCCTCAAGTGTTCACTCAGTGTAGCCATTTCTTAGCAGAACTAGGGAACGTAGAAGTGAAAACCATGGACAGCACCTCGTCTGCCATGTTGACAGTTAGTGAGCTTAAACGCGATGACGTAGCCGCAATAGGCAGCGAAGCGGGTGGTAACTTGTACGGCCTAATGGCAATAAAGAGTAACTTAGCAAACCAAAAAGAAAACCATAGCCGTTTTATCGTTGTTGCGCGCAACCCAGTAGTGGTTCCACTTCAAGTTCCTGCTAAAACAACACTTGTTATGTCTACCATCCAAAAGCCAGGTGCACTTGTAGAGGCCTTGTTGGTGCTACGAGAGAACAGCATCAATATGACGAAGCTTGAATCGCGTCCTATTCCAGGTAATCCATGGGAAGAGATGTTCTACATTGATGTAGAAGGCAATGTAGAAGATGGCCCTGTACAAAATGCCCTTGATGCATTGCGTGGTATTACCCGCTACATCAAAGTATTGGGCTGCTATCCAAGCGAAGAAATTAGCCCGACCAAAGTGGCCGCGGCGAGTGCGCTGGCTGATTAAGCCAGCACACGCCCCATTGTTTACTTTCTTTCGTTGTAATGTTTAGGCAGGCTGAAAGGCTTGCCCAACATTACCAACGTCACTTTCACCATTAACCTGGAAGACAGAAACTCTGTTGCGGCCATGCTTTTTACTGCCATACAAAGCTTCATCGGCATTGGCATACAGCGCCTCGAATTGATACTTTGATGACGCAGTGCTGGAGATACCAAAGCTTGCTGAAATATCGAAGATAAAACCGCTTTCAGCTGTATCAATTTGACGGATACTATTGCGCATACATTCCGCTATTTCTTTTGCTTTTTTCTCATTACACCCTGGTAATAGTAGGCCGAACTCCTCACCACCTAAGCGCCCGAAAACATCTTCTTTTCTGCAGTGTTTCCTCACCGCGTTAACTACTGCCTTTAATACCCAATCGCCTGTTGGATGACCGTAGCTATCGTTAACTGACTTAAAGTGATCAAGGTCAAAAATTACAAAAGATAATACGTCCTGCTGCTCTGACATTCGATCAAGCGCTTTCGATGCCAACTCAGTAAAATAGTGACGGTTCGCCACTTTTGTTAACGAGTCAGTTTGCGCCTTTTCCCTAAGTGCTGCATGTAACTTACGATTTATTATTGCCCACATAAGGACAAGTATCGTGGTGGAAGCAAGCAATGTTATCAACAGCCTGTGATTTTGCTTTTCTTCTCGGGAAAGGGCTGCTTGTGCTTTCAGTAGGCTATTCTCTTTGTCCAGTAGCTGAATTTCGATATTCTTCTCGAGGTTATCGAACTTAGCCTGTTGAATCGCCATTTGCTTAACGTTGTACTCATCAAGGTACGCTTTATCAGCCTCAGCGTATTGAATAAATGCATCTAATGCTTGTGCATTATCCCCTTTCTCTATTGCCGACTGGTACAGTATATAATATGCCGTTTTTCTGGGTTTTGAATATCCCATGCCTTTTGCAAGCTCCGCGCCTTTAAGCGCACTCTCCTGTGCGTTATGAAAGAGCTTATTGGCAAAATAGGCTTGTGCTAGCGCTGTATAGTACTCTGACGTTAATCGTGGATAGTTAGTACTTTCAACATCTGCTTGGATAGCAAGTAAGGCGTCTAACGCCCCTGCGATACTGTCTGGCGATGCTAACATCAGTTGAGCAAGCCATAATTTTGCTAGATTCAGAGCGATTGGCTCTTTACTCGCATTACATACCTCAATGGTTGTATTTAGCGTTTCTCGGTCAAGTCGTCCTAAATTGTGCAGCGACTCACTACGCAGATTGTGAGCCAGACACGCATTGCGGGAAGAAAGCTCTTGTCCAATTACGCGAGCACTGTACTGCAAACTCTGCTCAAACTCCTCCAACTGATTATAAAAAAGCGCAATCGTCAAAATTGAAAGGTGCTTATCTTTATCTTTCGCTAACGAAAGTAGAGGAACAATATCAGGAATTTGCTGAAGTGCTTTGGGAAAATCCCGAACTAACGCGTAGTTGTTGAGAATTGAATTTTTGGCTCGTAGTTGTAACGATTTATCTGAAGCACTTTGAAAAACACTTTCATAAAGTGGAACTGCCTCTATGAGTTTTCCTGAATACGATAAACTATAAGCATTGAGATAGTTAAAGTATTGGACTTGGGCCGGTGAGAAGGAGGCTGATTTATTACTGAGAGCCGATAATGACGTACGAAACGCCTCCACGTCTTGACTGCGAAGTGCATCAGCGCGCACTAACTGCTGATCAATTTCGTCAGCAGAAAGCGGAAATATGAAAAAGGGGCAAAGTAACGCCCCTATTAAAAACCTAACCACAATTTAAACTATCAAGGTTAGTGAAGTGACACTTGGTTATTTTCTTCACTCTCTTGTGTATCACCAGGCGCGTCTTGCTCTTCATCTTCTGGCATCAAAAGACACCACATTTTTTCTTTCTCTTGAGAAAGTTCGTCTGCGTGGTCAGCTTTAAATTGTGCAATTACATCAGTGTCACGTTGCTTAGATGCATCTTGTGCAATAGCGAGAAGTTCTTTTAGCGCTTTCATTAGTTTGTTCTACTTTATAGTTATTAATGTTTAATAGGTTAGCAACTATTTGATGAGTTGTTAATCAAATATATAGCATTTTAGACATATTATACCAGTTACTATTTGCAACAATTACCTTTGAAAACAGAAATACTTACTGGTTTATTAGGTATGAAGTTACCAAATATTTTAGCGATTAAAGGTATATGTGACCAAGTTGGTTTTACTTGGCTGAAAACAGTTGTCATCTGACTGTTTGAAGTTCAATTGGGTGACTAAACGCTTTGTAGCGAGGTGACGCTTTTCAAATTGGGCAACAATTTGGTGAAGATTGAGATTTTCCAAGCCAAATTCGACTAGCGCGCCCATCGCTTCTCGTGCCGCGCCTTTTCCGTTCATTGAAGGCGCTAATATAATTCCAATCTCTGCAGTGTCTTGTAAAACGCTTTTACAAAGCATCTGAATTCCACAAAATGCTTGCGTTTGATTACACGTTATCGACCAGACCTTCTGTGCTGGCCAAGGCCTTTTGTTTGCTTCAATGAAAGTACTAGCGACTACTTCACTCTCCTTCTCAGAAAGGGGCTCACCTATTAATCGCATAACTTTTCTATTTTGGTACAAGCTTGCTGCTTCCTCTTTCCACTGCTGGCAAAGTAAAGCGCTGGTAAAACGAGGCGTAGCGAACTGCACTAGTTAGTACCTTTGGAATAATCGACATCATCTATCACTGGTTTACTAACTGGTGGTATGACAAGTGTAGAGTGCTGGTTAATTTCGTGATTATGCAGTTCACCAATAGCAATAGTCGTAGCTCTGAACTCATCGATGGGCAAGGTTGCAGCTTCATATAAAATAGCGCTGTCATTCGCTTGGTAAATAGATAACAGTTTATCAGTAAGCTTTTTTCGTTGAAGAGAGCTGGAGGTAAAAACGGCACTTGAGAAATCTCCTGCAACCCCAACCTGCCATAAAACTAAATACGCAGCCGTATCTACTTCTCGTTTATATAGTAGAAACTGGTTTGCCTCGTAGTGTTGGCAACCTAGAGCACCTGGGTCTATGCCCAAATCGGCGTATAGGCACGATTCAGCTGAGATCCCCGGCAACATGTAAGCATCAAACCCTCGACTTTTAGCGATTGCGATAGCGTCATGAGGCACCTTTGCAAAAACCCCAGGGTGCCCATAAAAAGCGCCAACTACTTTTTCGCCTTTCTCCACACGCTCTAGCATTGCGCTAGTCATTTGAGCATAGGTATCGTGGCGATCTTTGCCTTCACCATAGAAAGTTTGTAGGTTTACTGTGTTTTTGTTCAAAGAGGTGATCCATGCCTCCATGTAGTGCTCAGCTACACATACGAAAACGACGTCGGCTTGCTCAATATGACTTTGACAAATAGGCGATAAATGCGCTCCAACCATCATCCCGGTTCCTACACATACTAGGCTGCCTTGTTGCATGTAACTGTTCCTTTCTTATTATTAGGTTTTAGCTGTTTTTATCAAAAACATGTTTAAGCGCGTCAACCGTATCACTCAATGTCACTTTTCGTGCAAACGATACAACACCATTAGTGCCCTGTCCTCTGTCAAAAATTGTATAGTATTGAGAGATCAGCGGAAGACCGAGGATGCTTTGATTCGGCCAGTGTTTTAATGAGAATATTTTAAAGGAAGCTTGGTTAAATGTGGGGGCGTGCTCCTGCCAGTAGGCTTCAGGCGGTAGCGAAAGTAAAATATCTTCACCCTCATCGCCTTCAAGAACAAACGTTAGTTCAGGCCATTGTGCCAAATCTAGCTTTTCCAAGTCTATTCCTTGCTCCTCTAAAGAGAAAGCAGCGAAGGGCTCAAGCAATGTTTTCGCGTTATCAACACGGCAAAAAATCTGCTCGATCACTTCGTTATACAAAGATTCTGGCAAACCAATCACCGTTGCTCCTGAATCTACTATCGCATTTGAACACCAGCGTGCTTCGTCCGATTTATCCAAAGCCGGCGCTTTAATGCCTTCGTTTTCTCCACATTTTACGGCTTTTAACGTGACGTTATAATACTTATCGTGGAGTACCTTCACAGACATAATAGGAGGAGCATATAAGTCTCGATGAAAAATAGGCTCACCTATTACAAAAAGGCCATGATTTTTTCTATGTGCAAGCGCAGCGCGAACACAATTTCCATCTACGTTATAGACGCTTGAGCGATGTAGCCAAAAAGCGAATTTATCGGCGTTAATTTGACGCTGCTCTAACTCAGAAAAGTAGCTAGGGAGTGTGGTCGCAACGTAATCAGCTGTCTTTAGGTTAATAATTGCTGACTCGTTAGGCTCGGCCAACGCTTTTTCAAAAATCGCTTGCTCGCTCATTTCACACGTAATTTTGTCAGTGCAACGATAGGCGTGATTTAGCGGTTGATAAGCTAACCCTATAATTCCGTCAGCTTTTTTAAAACAAGATTCTTTTGTCTCTTGCGATTCTTTCGCTATTGCTACATAAGTTTGCGGCAACGAAATGCTGTGACCGAAAATGCCCAGGCGCACCGTGGTCTTAACAACAGGGCCATGCCAACTTCCTGCAGCATATTTAATTGATTGAGAGTAGTAGGTGAACCTCACATCACCATCACGTTCAACATGATAATGAATGTCGCCTAGCACTAAGGTTGAGCTTCCCGTATCTAAAATAAGATGAACGGTCTGCTGATGCGCGCCTATATGTGCTCTCACACAATAGCCGCCATCAGCGAAAGTATTGGTTATTGGCAAACGAAGAGAGCGAGTCACGTTGACTACCTTAAATTAGCTATCGCTATAAACAGTCGGTCAAAACTACTTGTCTCTTAAAAGCTGACCATCATCCGCTTTTAACAACATCTGTTTGCTGTCTACTAAACACTTCTTCGCATAATCTCCGAACCACGCGCCGACCTTCATGAACTGTTCTACAAAGCCTTTTTTGTCGCCATTCTCAAGTAATGACAATGCAATCCCAAAACGTTCGTAAAAGCGACGTAGAAGTGCAAAGTTATCAGGGTTATTGAAAATAATATCGGCATAAAGTTGTGGTGACTGAGCGAATAACCTGCCTACCATTGCGAGTTCTAAACGATAAATAGGTGAGCTAAACATGGTGAGTGATTCCAGATTAGGATCTTCACCTTTTAAGTGTTGCCCGTACACAAACGTGTTGAAGTGACGCATTACCTGAATATAAGCCATGGCTAGGTCATGTTCTTGTGCGCTGGAGTCGTGAATGGTAGCACCCCAAATTCGCATTTGCTCAATGAGCCAACTGTATTTCTCACTGCCACGTCCGTCGCACACTACCACTACCTGTTTAATCATGCCAGGCGCGTCAGGACCAAACATGGGGTGCAGTCCAACAACCGGACCATTGTGTGCGGCAAGCATCGCCTCAAGTGGCTTAGCTTTAATACTGGTTATATCTGCAAGCACGCAATCCTCTGGCAGCATAGTAAGCTTGCTAATCACGGCTTCGGTTAGATTAATAGGCACTGCAACAACAACCAGTGAAGCACAGCTTAATAACGAGGTTGCTCTACCACTTTCCCAGTCGTCTTTTTCAACAACTGAAACGTTGTAATTACTTCGTTCGAACAAGCTCACAAACACACGGCCAAGTGCCCCTGCTCCACCAATTACAACAACGTTGTCGACATCAGGTTTCACACAGCGATATTTGTTGTTTTGCGTATGATAAGACTCTCGCATTACTCGACGTAATAAGTCTTCGGTGAGATCGGGCGACACCCCAAGTGCTTCTGCCTGAGCACGGCGGGAGGCGATCAACGCTTTTTCACGCTCTGGTACATAAACGGGCATACCAGCTTCAGCCTTAATTTGACCGACCTGGGTTGTAATTTGATTGCGTTTTGCGAGTAATTCGACAAGCTGGGTATCCAGCTCGTCGATACCTTCACGCAGCGTATCTAACTTTTTTAAGTGCTGCGATAAATCGGCCATTATGTCTTATCCTTGAATCAAATGGCACGGGGCTTAGTGGCAAATTTTTCTTGCCACTTTAGGCGTTGCTTGGATTTATGCCACCGTGCGCTTATTTTGGCGTAAGGGTAACACAGTTATCAACTTATCTCTGGTTTGAGATATTAAGTTCTCTGTGGTTTCCCAATCAATACATCCGTCAGTAATTGAAACACCATACTCAAGTTCTTCTGGCTTTTTACCTTCAGCTTTTTGATTACCGGGTTTCAAGTGACTTTCCAACATAACGCCAATGATAGACTGATTGCCTTCTAGAATTTGATTGACCACGTTCTGAGCAACCAATGGCTGGCGGCGATAATCTTTCGATGAGTTTGCATGGCTGCAATCTACTACTAAGCCCGCTGTTAAACCAGCATCCTGCAACTCAATCTCGCACTCTGATACGCAAACCGAGTCGTAGTTAGGCTGCTTTCCACCGCGCAAAATAATGTGGCCATCTGGATTACCGCTGGTCCCGATAATACTTACCTGGCCTTGCTTATTGATTCCCATAAAGCGGTGACCCGATGCCGCCGATTTAAGGGCGTTTATGGCAATATCTAGGCTTCCATCTGTACCATTTTTGAATCCTACAGGCATAGACAGGCCGCTGGCCATTTCACGGTGGGTTTGCGATTCAGAGGTACGCGCACCGATAGCAGCCCAGCTAAATAGCTCAGCAAGATATTGTGGACTAATTGGATCCAGTGCTTCTGTTGCAACAGGCAGCTCTAATTCTGCAAGCCAAATTAACAACTCTCTTGCCTTACGAAGACCGGTTTCAATATCAAATGTACCGTCGATATGCGGGTCGTTAATTAAACCTTTCCAACCTGTTGTGGTACGCGGCTTTTCGAAGTACACACGCATAACGATAAATAGTGTGTCTTTGCATGATTCATGAAGCTCTTTAAGCTTAAGTGCGTACTCTTTCGCGGCTTCAACGTCGTGTATAGAACATGGTCCACACACGACAAGCAATCTATGGTCGCGACGATGAATGATATCTGAAACAATCTTTCTAGACTCAGAGATAGCCGCTAACGCTTTGTCTGACACAGGCAATCTAGCACTAAGCGCTTCAGGGGTTATAAGTACATCTTCGGTACTTACGTGAACATTATTTACGGTGTCCTTGATCATGGGAGCTCTCTTACTCTCTTAACTACAAATAAAAAACGGAAAATTAAACGCCAAAAGAGTGTGCAATCTGCATGTAAACTTTATTGTACAACCAGCTTTTTCTATATTTCTTTAACGTCATTGACTTTTTAGCAACTCAAGCGTAATAGCGCAAGTAATAACGAATAATACTTTAATCTAGGGTAGATTCGAAGCGAATGAGCATGACTGAATGGCAATAGCGCATAGGGATAGCACAATTTTTAATCGACAGTGAGGCTTGTTCCGAATTTCCTCATTAGTCAAACGCTTTATAGTGACATCCCGCCCTTACGTTTTCAAATGCTCCACGAATTTAATGGCGTAATTGACCAACATAAATAAGCTAAATTTCTCATTTATTGTCAGGATTTTGTATCATTGCGACAACGGAATAATAATGAGAACACAATGCAAAATTTAGCCCTAACCTACACTGGCGACGTCGCCATTCTAACCATGCAAAATGGAGAGAACCGCCACAATCCTCTCTTCGCAAAGGAGATGCTTTCAGCGTTAAATACCATCAAAAGTAATGAAAACTGCAAAGCGCTAGTGATCACATCGAACGACGAGAAATGCTTTAGTTTAGGCATAGATACAGATTGGTTGATGCCGGCAATGAAAACTGGCCGTACTGAAGAAATAAAGCAATTCATGCACGATATGGACGAGGTATTTAAAACCCTTCTTCTCTTCCCTCTTCCCGTTATTGCTGCAATCAACGGACACGCCTTCGGAAACGGAGCAATTTTGGCGTGCGCTTGTGACTTCAGATTTATGCGCGCAGACAAAGGCTTCTTCTGTTTCCCTGAAGTAGATTTATCAATCCCCTTTCTGCCCGGTATGATTGAGTTTGTTAAAAAAGCGATGCCGTATTACAGATTTAATGAAATGAAGCTTTCCGGAAGGCGTGTATCTGGTAAAGAATTAGAGCAAGATCACGTGGTAGAAAAGGCGTACGATACACAAGAAAGCTTGATGGAAGGTGCGCTGAATTACGCTAAGACCTTTGATAAAAAGCGTGGCATTTTTGGCGAACACAAAAAGCGTCTACATAAACATATCATCCACACTATCGATAACGAGAATAAACCGTTAATAGAATCGCTTTCACTCATGGCATAACAATAATAGGTGCTATGGTGGAGCGTCACTTAAGACGCTTCACCGATATTTGCTAATAAGTCTTTTCATGGGCATATCGATGTTGGGCTCTACACTGTTAGTTAGGCCTTGGTGTTCTCTTCCTAAAAAGATCGACTTTAACCCCCCAGTGCAACGATGCAATTCTCATTAAAACTGTTACAGAGATAGAACCTAAAATGCACCAAATGTAAGGGATGTCTAGGGCAAACAAGGCGGCGTAAGTGAGACCACCGGCAAAACATGCACTCGCGTAAACATCTCCACGCATAACGTAAGGTACTTCTCTGCAAACCACATCGCGCATCAAGCCCCCGAAGATACCGGTTGTCATACCCATCGTTAGGGCGACAATCATTCCGGTTCCACTAATAAGTGCTTTCTCGATGCCTATGACATTAAAAATAGCAAGCCCTATGGTGTCGATAAGTATAAAGTAAAAATTGGAAGGAGAAGGCATATAGCGAATGAATAAGACTGTCGCGAATATAGCTGAATAGGTTGCTAGTAGATACTCTGAGGTTTCTACCCAGAAAATAGGTTTTCCTAATAGGAGGTCTCTTAAAGTACCTCCGCCAAGGGCTGTCATCACGCCGACAACGACGATGCCAAACCCATTGATACTTTTGTCATGCCCCAGTAATGCGCCCGATACAGCAAAAAATGCGACGCCAACAACGCCTAACACGATAAAGTATTCTGTACTCATCCATCTCTCTATTAAGAAACCTTAATGTTTGTATTAAAAAACAGGTTGAATGGATCGAATTTCAGGCACAAAAAAGCCCGCTTAAAGCGGGCTTTTTCGAAGTTAACAATAACGCAAGGATTAGTAATCTTAGTTAAGCTTCTCTTTGATACGTGCAGATTTACCTGAACGCTCACGTAGATAGTAAAGCTTAGCACGACGAACCGCACCGCGACGTTTCACTTCAATTGAAGAAACTGCCGGGCTGTGTGTTTGGAACACACGCTCAACGCCTTCGCCGCTAGAAATTTTACGCACGGTAAAAGACGAGTGCAGACCACGGTTACGTTTAGCGATAACAACACCTTCATAAGCCTGAAGACGCTCTTTGTCACCTTCGGTAACGCGAACTTTAACAACTACTGTGTCACCTGGACCAAACGCAGGAACATCAGTCTTTAGCTGTGCTTCTTCGATTTTTTTGATGATATCTTGACTGACTTTGCTCATCATATCCTCTCGTCCTAGTTAACTGTCATCTTGCTGCAGTTGCGCTTGGAATAATTCAAGCAAACGCTGCTGCTCCTCAGTCAGAGCTAGGTGATTTAACAATTCAGGGCGACGCTGCCAGGTTCTACCTAATGATTGCATCAATCGCCACTGCCTAATTTTTTCATGGTTCCCACTTAACAACACATCAGGTACCTTTTGACCATCGAGTATTTCGGGCCGCGTATAGTGCGGACAATCCAAAAGACCGTCAGTGAAAGAATCTTCAACTGCTGAGGCTTTATGCCCCAACACGCCAGGAACTAATCGAGCAACCGCGTCCATAAGGACCATTGCTGGCAGTTCACCGCCGCTTAGCACGTAATCACCAATAGAGACTTCTTCATCTACATGGCTTTCGATTACTCGCTCGTCGATGCCTTCATATCGGCCGCAAATTAAAATTGTGCGGTCAATGTTAGCAAGGCGCTGTACGCCTGCTTGGTCAAGGGGTTTCCCTTGTGGTGATAAGTAGATCACCTTACTTTTTTCGCCACCAACTTTCTTGGCAGCTTGTATTGCGTCGGTTAGCGGTTTTACCATCATCAGCATACCGGGTCCGCCTCCGTAGGGGCGATCGTCTACTGTACGATGGCGATCATGTGTAAAGTCACGGGGGTTGAAGGTGTCAACCGATAACGTTCCAGACTTAACTGCTCGACCTATAACACCCTGTTGGGTAAAAGGGGCAAACATATCTGGAAACAGGCTAACAACGCCGAACCACTTTTCCGGTGTCACTTAAAACCCCGGGTCCCAGTCAACTTTAATGATCTTCGCTTCCTTATCCACCTCTTGTACGACTTCGTCGAACACAAAAGGTAATAGTCTTTCTTTTTGACCAAAAGCATCGCCTACATTCGCTTTAACGTGAATCACGTCGTTAGCACCTGTATTAAACACTTCTTTCACCACACCCAAGTCGTAACCTTGCGTTGTTACTACTTTCATGCCGGTGAGCTCACGCCAATAAACCCCTTCGTCGCCTAAATCAGGCAGCTGTGAAGCATTTATGTTGATATCCAAGTTTTTGATGCGCTCAGCATCATCTCGACTATCAACGCCCACAATTTTTGCAACGAGGCTTTTACCGTGCGGTCGCCACTGGTCAATTTGGTATTCCTTTTCATCGCCAAGAAACCATGGCGCGTAATCAAAAATACCTTCTGGCGTTTCTGTATAGCTGTTGATTTTGACCCAACCTTTAACACCGTACGGTGCGCCAATTTTGCCAACAATCACTTTGTCAGACGCTAGACTCATCTATACCACCAGTTAATAACAGCTTACGCTGCAGATTTTTTCGCTTCTTTTACCAAGCTAGAAACGCGATCTGATAAGCTCGCGCCTACACCAACCCAGTATTCAACACGCTCTAGATCTACGCGAAGACGCTCCGCTTGACCTTGTGCAGTTGGGTTGAAGAAACCGATGTTTTCAATGAAACGACCGTTTCTTGCACGACGGCTATCAGCCACCACTAGTTGATAAAATGGACGCTTTTTCGCGCCACCACGCTGTAAACGAATAGTAACCATAAATGCCTCAAACTCGTTGTAGCGTTACCGTTAACTTAAGCCTTCAACCAACGTCTAAAAATTAGACACCAATTAGAAGGCCGCCGAATTATACGGATATCACCACTCAATGCAAGTAAAAACCTGATTTATCCTTTGTTTAGTTCAATATCGCTCCCGTAAGTAGGTGATGGCCTAAGAACGCAAATACACATGCATGATCTTTCGTAAGTTTCTTTAAAATAACATCTGGTGGTGTATTGTTAACGTAGCACTAGAATTTAGTGTGGATAAAAAACTTAAGCCATATGCAGTTTAAAGGATGGCAGTTAACTGGATTTTAGTTTTTCTCTGGCGCATTTGTTAATCAAAGGCTTCAGTAAATGGATCACGAAGAAGGATTATTCGAATGAAATTATCATCACTCATACTCGCTACATCAATTGCTCCACTTTTCGCGTGTTCATCCGCTACAGATATGGTCACACAACAAGCAGAAGTCCAACCCAATGAAGCTCGTATAGACTTTTTCGCTAACCGCGGAGAAGCCTTTGACAATAAGCGAGAGTACGTAAAGTTGATGTGTTTTAACCAACGCCCTAACGGTGCGTTAGTTCTTCGGGATGTTGAGCCGGGAGAGCATGTTCTATTTGTTCAAGCCAGTGTCGTAAACACTGACCTGCCTGATGGTACCACTCGCGAGGCGATAGTTAGGCTAGATGTAAACTTAGAAGGCGGCAAGCGTTACTCGCTCAACCAATCTCGTGACCATCACGATATGAAAGTATGGCTCCAAGAAACGGATTCTGGCGTCCCTGTTTCTGAAATCGTTACAACCCGTGTTGAATACCCAAAATCGGTGGGAGATTTACGCCTTGAACAATGCAAGGAAGGCACAGTTTAAAAGTACTCGCTTCTTTCAATAACGATTATAGATGACGCAGGGTTACACTTGCGTCGTTATAGTCGTAGGGAACGTTTTGCCACTGTGGCTTTTTAAGCGCTTGTGATTTTGTCTCTTCTGCCTCGGCAAATTTGTTTGATTTGAGTATTAAGCTGGGAAAGCCTTGGGCGCCTATACTACGCGCCATATGCATTTCTTCGTTTAATTTCTCAATTGTACTTTCACTGTTAAGTGCTATTTCAAAGCGCTCGACATCAAGCCCTATTTCTTCAGCAAATGCTATCAAGGTATCAAAATCCGACGGGTTTTTCGCATTCAGGTAATACCCTTCTTGAATTGCCTTGATCATTGCCTTCTCTAATGCTTTTGCTTCATCGCTATCTCTAGCCTGCGCTTTTGCTGCAAGAACTGCTCGACACGAAGGGTAGGTCGAACGACGAGGCTGACACTTTGTCCAAAAATCATAGTTGAATTGTGTTCCAGGCACACGATCTTGAATAGTTTGCCAATAGCCTGCAATAGTAAGTTTCATTTGTTCCGGCATAGGTAAATCACTATCCGGTGCGAGCCCGCCAAGCAAGTAGACAACCTCAATGTCGTTGGGTAACTCACGCTGTATTTGCTCCCAAGTAGGAACGAATGCCCAACACCAACTGCACATTGGATCATGAACATAATACAAAGTACGTGCTTCACTCATCGTTATTTTCCCGTTTTAACTATTTTGCTTTGCTTCTGCGACGTTAACTTTCATCCCAGCGTAAATACTGCCGCTGTAATCGCATTGCCTACGTCCAATGTACATGCTTTGCCGTATAATCCAAATAATGAATTTTAATAAGCGTAGCGAAATCAACGCTATGAATTAGTTATGCGCATGAAGAGGTAATTTTGACAACACCACTCGCTAGTGTATCAACCAAACAAGTCTTACAGTGGATTGGCTCACATTTACTTCGCTACAAAGCGCGCGTTGTAGGTGCAGTTATAGCACTTTTCACGGCCGCAGTTGCATGGCTTTTACTTGGGCAAGGCATTAAGTACGCTATCGACAGCGGCTTCATAGAAAACGCAGCGGATACGTTAAACAAAGCCACAGTATTAGTGCTAGCCATTACTATCGTGGCCTGTTTAGCAACATATGCGCGCTTTTACTTAATGACTTGGCTTGGCGAGCGGGTTAGTGCTGATATCAGAAACCAGGTATATGCGCACTTGCTGTCTCTTCCGCCTTCATTTTTTGCGGAACTTAGAACTGGCGAGGTCATTTCTCGATTTACTAGCGACACTACAATTATCCAGACTGTAGTGGGAATGAGTTTGTCGATGACCCTTCGCTCGGTCGTGACTTTCGTTGGTGCACTGGCACTTATGACGTTTTCTAGTCCCCTTCTTACCTTCTGTGTAATTGTTGCAGTACCCGCTGTGCTGGTTCCTATCAAAGTACTGGCGCCTCAAGTGCGCCGTTATGCCAAAGAAAGCCAAGACAAAGTGGCAGACTTGGGTGCACGCATTGATGAAAGTCTCCATGAAATTATGACCGTACAGGCCTATACCGCTGAAAATGCCGAACGACTGCATTTCTCTAAGAAGGTAGAGCTTGCCATGGACGTAGCTAAAAAGCGTATTCACTATCGCTCACTACTTATTGGCTGCATCATGTGTATCAGTATGACGGCCATCATCTTTATTGCTTGGGTGGGGGCAAGACAAGTATTAGACGGCACTATGACCGTAGGTGAACTCTCCGCTTTCCTTTTCTATGCCGTAATGGCTGGCGGCAGTGTGGCCACAATCAGCGAAGTCATTGGTGAAGTACAGCGAGGAGTTGGTGCAAGTGAGCGTTTGTACGAGCTATTTACCACTGAGCCTTCTATTCGATCTTTGAATGGTGACACAGCTGAAGCCTCTGCTTCTTCAACGTACTCAGCATTAAAAGGAGCAAGCGCTAAACCGATAATCTCCAAAGCGGCACCAAAAATAGAATTGGAAAATGTCAGCTTTGCTTACCCCAACAGCAAACCTTTGTTTGATAATTTAAACATTAACATTCAAGCAGGAGAACGTCTTGCTCTGGTAGGAGCAAGTGGCGCAGGCAAAACAACACTATTTCAATTATTAATGCGCTTCTACGACCCAAGTGCCGGACAAATACTGTTCAATGGTGCGCCAATCAACAAAATGCCTGTAGACGTTCTGCGCCAACATATTGCGATAGTTACCCAAGAGCCCGTGGTCTTTGCTGATACCGTGTTGGAAAACATTCGCTACGGCAGCCCACATGCAAGTGACGACGCCGTGATAAATGCAGCGAAGCAGGCATTTGCCCACGAATTTATAGATAACCTAGATGAGCGCTACAACACACAGTTAGGCGAACGAGGCGTAAAACTTTCTGGCGGTCAAAAACAACGTATTGCTATTGCTCGCGCTATTTTGGCCGACCGCCCAATTTTACTCCTCGATGAAGCGACGAGTGCGCTTGATGCGATGAGTGAGCGTATGGTTCAACAAGCGATAGATAGATTAATGGTAGGCAAAACCAGCATTGTGATTGCTCACCGACTTGCGACAGTGCAGCACGCCGATCGCATATTAGTTATGGATAAAGGTCAGGTCGTAGGAAGCGGCGACCATGCATCGTTAATGAAAAGCGATACCCTGTACAGGGAATACGCCGAACTGCAATTGCTTAGCTGAACCGCCTGTGGTGCTATACGGTACAAACAACGAGGTCGACCAATCGACTACAAAACATACGTTTTGGTAATACAAAAATAAAGGGCCAGCAGCTTTTTCTGCACAGGTTCCAATAACGCTACGGGTTTAAAATGAAAAATTCATTCTATGGTGCAATGAAGACATGGACAGGTCTTTGCGCTCTTTTTTTAATGATGGTGCCAACTGCAAATGCGCAGTTTATGGGAGACAGGCAAGCAAAGCTTGTAGTAACCAAGCCCATTGAATTTATGAACGAAACGCGAAAAGTGGAAGCAGTAGGTAGTGCTGAAGCCGTTCGTTCAATTGTGTTGTATCCTGCCGTCGCTGATGAAGTAACAGAAATTAACTTTGTCCCTGGGCAAACAGTAGAAAAAGGAAAGGTGCTTGTTCGTCTTGATGATAGACGTCAGCAAACGGCATTAAAACGCGCCAAACTCACTTTGGAAGACGCACAGCGCACCGTAGAACGATTAGCATCAAGCTATAAGCAAGGCGCTGTGCCGGTCAGTGAATTGGACTTAGCACGCACTCAACGTGACCTTGCAGAAGTTGCATTGGAAGAAGCTCAAGCCGATTTACAAGACAGACACATCGTTGCGCCTTTTGACGGTGTTGTGGGCATAACTGACGTTGAAGTAGGCGATCGCATTAACGAGCAGACTGTGATCACTACACTGGATAACAGAAGCAAACTCTTTATTAACTTCAGAGCGCCTGAAGCAGCATTGCCCGTTTTACTGAATGCGCCAAACGTAACGCTTGAGCCATGGAGTGACAGAGAGAAACTAGTAAGAGCCGAAATAGCTCAGGTTGATTCTCGTATCAATGAGGCAGATAGAACGCTTCGCGCTAGAGCATTACTCGACAACTCTTCTGATCAATTTCGCCCTGGCATGAGCTTTCGGGTTAATTTAAGCATTGAAGGCGATCGCTTTGCTGCCATTCCAGAAGCCGCACTTTTGTGGGGAGCTACTGGCGCTTACATATGGCTTGCCGAAGACGGTAAGGCTAAACGTGTTGACGTGAGTGTTCATCAGCGTCTTAGAGGAACTATCCTTGTTTCGGGCGACATTGAAGAAGGTGACACACTAATTTCTGAAGGTGTACAACGCTTACGTACCGGACAAGAGATTACTACCGAACTGGCCGGAGGGCCTCAAGGTGAGTGATCCAAACCTATCTTCGTCAGTTAGCGACTTACCATCGCTATCTATTCGACGCCCGGTTCTTATTGTTGTACTAAATCTACTTATTGCTATCGCTGGGTTTGCTGCATTGAGCGGTCTTGAAGTGCGCGAACTGCCCGATGTAGATACACCTCAGGTAACCGTTACAGCAGAATTTCCCGGCGCATCTCCTGAAACAGTAGATGCCGAAGTAACTGGTCGCCTTGAAGGTGCGGTTGCACGTGTGAGTGGCGTCAAAGACATCTATGCGCAAAGTGAAGAAAACTCGGCCCGTGTTCGGGTTGAGTTTCGCCCCGGCGTTAACTTGGAAGACGCGGCTAACGAAGTACGTGAGTCGGTCAGTCGAATTCAGCGACAGCTTCCGGAAGATGTCGAACAAGTATCGATCATTCGGGCCGACAGCGACGCTCAGGCGGTTGTAAGCCTTGCTATTTCAAGTGATACCTTGGACATGGAGACGCTCACCGAACGCGTTGACACCGATGTCGCGCCATTGTTTTTAAGCATTCCTGGCGTTGCCGACGTTATGTTAGATGGAGAAAGAGAGCGTGTGCTGCGCGTTTCTGTGGATCCTCTACGATTAACCAGTTTTGGCCTATCGATGAGTGACATTGCTAATGCACTATCGCTTGCGCCTTTTGATGTACCCGCTGGCAGTATTCAATCTGCCGAACAAGCGTTAATCGTGCGAGCTGATGCAACTTCGGTATCGGCAGAAGATGTGGGTAACATTGTTGTAAGCGGTGACATTCGCATTAATGATGTTGCCAGTGTGTACTTCGGCCCTGCCGACACCACCAGCGTAGTTCGTTTGGATGGAACGCCAGTCATAGGCGTTGGCGTAATACGTCAAGCAAGCTCTAATACTATTGAGATTTCAGATGAAGTGCTGGCCATGGTCGCAGACCTCGACAAGCGTTTTACTGATATGCATATCGTAGTAACGTCCGATGATGCAGAGTTTATCCGCGACTCGGTTAAAGAAGTGGTCGTCTCACTCAGCTTGACCGTGGCGTTAGTCGTGGTCACACTCTTAGTGTTTATTGGTTCATGGCGTGCCACCATCGTCCCTGCCCTGTCGATACCCGTTTCGCTAGCGGGTGCACTGGCTATTATTTGGGGCATGGGCTTTTCCATTAATATTCTTACCCTCCTCGCTCTTGTATTGGCCACGGGTATGATAGTAGACGACGCTATTGTGGTTTCTGAAAATATACAGCGTCGTAGAAGTATGGGTCTAGGTGCCCGTGCGGCTGCCGTGGTGGGCACACGAGAAGTATTCTTCGCAGTGGTAGCAACAACCGCTGTACTCGCCTCAGTATTTATTCCCATCGCATTCCTTCCTTCTACTGCAGGGCTTTTATTCAGGGAGTTTGGAGGCGTATTAGCTGGCGCTGTTATAATCTCATCTTTCGTCGCCCTTTCCTTGGTTCCTGCACTTACCGCCCGACTGAAGGTGAAAGAAGCGAAAGAAAGCGGTTTGTTTAGCAAGACCTTTGGCCGTTTTGGCAACGCTTGTTTGCGCCTGTATCAGGCGTCATTATTAAAAGCGCTCAAATATGGCTGGGTAGTTGGTGTGTTAAGCTTAGCAGCAGGCGGTGGCGCTTATATTTTATCGCAAAATATCGATAATGAATTACTGCCAAGCGAAGACAGAGGCACAATTCGTATTTTTGCACGAGGTCCAGACGGTGCTGGCCTAAACTTTATGGACAGACAAGCTGAAAAGATGGAAGAACTGCTGCTTCCCTATGTGGATAACGGCACCATAGATTCCATTTACACGGTAGTCGGTTCGTGGGATCCCAACATCGTCTTTATCACAGCGCCTTTGAAGCATTGGGATGACCGAGACAAATCTCTGCAAGAAGTAGTAAATGAAATACGCCCTAAGCTTCAGCAAATTCCTGGTGCGCCAGGCAGTGCCTTTGGCGGCAATAGTTTGAACCTTCGCGGTCAAAGCGGCGGGCTTGAAATAGCTTTAACTGGCGACACTTATGAAAACATTTTCGAAGCTTCACAAGCGTTCTCTCGTCAGATTGAAGATGCACTACCTGAACTAGGTAGACCGAGAATAAGCTACGACCCTACCCAACCTCAGATGAGAGTAAATATTGACAGACGCCGTGCTGAAGAACTGGGCGTGCCGCTTACCGATATAGCAAGTACCCTGCGCGCCGCAGTGAACGGCGATGATATCGCAGATTTGAATGTGGGCGACCAATCTATCCCTATCATGCTGCAAACTAATAATCGCAGTACATTAGATCCATCTGAGCTTACTAGCTTATATGTGAAAAGTACCGACGGAAACTTGGTGCCTCTTTCTAGCGTAGCTTTCATCAGTGAAGAAGGTGTTGCCGCTGAATTAGAGCGTCAGGCACAGCGCCGCGCAATTAAGCTGGAAATGGAATTGCCCGAAGACGTAGCGCTTAGTAATGTAGTAGAGAATATTCGCAATCTAGCAGCAGAATCATTACCGAACGGTATCGGACTTGTGTTTCTTGGCGAAGCACAAACTTACGAAGAAACGTCTAAGCAAGTAGCGCTTACCTATGTGTTGGCTTTTGTTATTGTACTGCTTGTATTGGCTGCACAATTTGAAAGTGTGAACAGTGCGGTTGTGGTTATGCTTACCGTTCCTTTTGGTATTGCAGCCGCGGTCTATGCCCTGTTTTTAACCGGCACCAGCATTAATATTTACTCGCAAATTGGCTTGGTAATGTTGATAGGTCTTCTCGCCAAAAACGCGATTCTTTTGATTGAATTTGCCGACCAGCTTCGCGATAAGGGTTATGATATTTACGATGCTATTGTTGAGGCTGGTAGAGTGCGTTTACGCCCTATTATGATGACGCTGGTTTCAACTATCCTAGGTGGCCTGCCGCTCATTCTGTCCACAGGCGCTGGCGCAGAAGCTCGTAATGCTATTGGCTGGGTCGTATTTGGTGGATTGGGTATTGCCGTAGTATTTACCCTTTACCTGACACCGGTTTTGTATCTTGCACTTGCCCGGTTTACCAAGCCACGTGCAGACGAAAGCGCTAAGCTTGAGAAGGAAATGGAAGAAGCCAACGCACAGCATTCCTAGGATTTTCCCGTTTAAGTAGGCGCTATGCCTATTTAAGCGGCATTTAAACGGCGACTGTGCGCTAGGTTTGCTTTGAGAAATAAGAGAGACGCCCAAGCTACGTGTGTTGTAACAACAAGTGTTACTACCCGCGTTAAGGCTTGGGCGTTTTTTTATTAAAAAACGGCTGATGTTAGAGCTTTCAAATGGATTAAGAACCTACTGCCCTAGTAGGTTTTACAGAACGCTTTGACTTTGGCTTTACCTGTAAAGGCGAGTAGTTGATCGACCATCCTATCAAAGTAAGGGTTGTAGGTTAGCCTTGCATACACCTTGTCTTTCTTATTAGTTGCTAACTCTTCATCAGCGTTATCGGGCTCAAATCCCCACGGCCCATACCACACTTCTTCGCCGGCTTTGCAGCGCGCTTCAGCGTCACTACATTGACCGTTATCACATATGCGAAAGTCACTCGCAGTACCATATAGCGGGTTCTTATCTGAAAAAAGTGTACTCATATGAGAGGCTGCGCTAATACGCTGCTCCGGGACCTTCATGGTTTGCATGATGAGTGTATTTTCAGGTACATCGGGTTCGTCCTCACCCTGCCACAATAAACACTTGTGTGGATGAGTAAAATTATCTCTAAACTGTTCAGCTACTTTTGATGTGTCAACCACACTGTCTTTTTCTGCCACCACCATAAGCACAGGTAAATTCAACGCACGCTTTTCTTTTTCCGATTTAGAGAATAAATCTTGAAGCACATTTACGCTTTCTTGATAGGCAGCGAACCCTGGCATTGCAGTGGAGTTATAGCGGCTTGGGTTATCTTCTTCTTCAACATTAGGCCAGGGAAATAATGAGTCAATATAAGGCGCTAACCGGGACACAAAGAAGCGTGATTTAAAGGCTGGTGAAAAATGCATTAGCCCTTTTATATCAAGCTCTTCAGCCATCGAAAAACTCGCTATTGTGGTTAAATTAGCGCCTGTCGAAAAGCCACCAATGTAGAGGTTGTCTACTTCTTCGGAAAATAGTCGTATGTGATGATTAGTTTCTGTCTGCCACTGCTGATAGCTAACATTTAACATGTCTCCGGGTTTCGAGCCGTGTCCCGGCAACAAGATGGTTCTAACGTGAATGCCCTCACTGCACATGGCGTTGGCGACATCACGAAAAAAGTAAGGTGAATCGCCTAATCCATGAACTAACAAGACGCCAATATTGCGGTATTGTGTGCCGCATTCAAATGGCATATTCATGGACATTTCTTGTGCTTTGTCGTCAGAAATAAATGCCCTATGTTCAAGCAAGTAACGTTCAACTTCATTTAGGTAATTATCGAAAGGCTGCACACCAACCGGGAAGGCCTGTGCACTGGCGCTGAACTGAGAACTGTGCGACGAATGGCAGCCGCTCAATAAGAACAGCGCGAGAGAAGCAGCACATGCGTGTGCTGCTTTAACGGTAAAATTTGGCATTGTTAACGTTTAGGTTTATGGCAATAAAAAGCGATTATTGCAGTGTATCTTTACCCGAAACTAATGCTTTGGCGAGTAATTTATGGGTAAGTAATGATAGAAGTTCGGTTTCTTCCTCGCTTCGCTCGCCATCAACGCCCGTGATCGCCATTGCAACCTCTAACGTTTTCTCGGCATCAAACGATAGGTCGTGCTTCAAACTGCGTAAAAACGTCATGGCATCGCCGGTGTCAATGGCCTTTCGCGTTTGGTATATCGTGTCGTTTAGAAATGCTTCGCGACAGATTGGGCTTTGCC
This sequence comes from Alteromonas sp. Cnat3-28, assembly GCF_022348265.1. Taxonomy (NCBI): domain Bacteria; kingdom Pseudomonadati; phylum Pseudomonadota; class Gammaproteobacteria; order Alteromonadales; family Alteromonadaceae; genus Alteromonas; species Alteromonas sp. Cnat3-28. Next base: position 86,833 of record NZ_JAKREY010000009.1, on the reverse strand, counting down.
AGTCTAAAGACTCAACCATTGCATTCAGGTAGTCTTGTTCCGACAGTGTGACCATTCCGTCGACTTGATAAAGTAATACTGAAAGCTTGATAAGGGCTTGGTTAAAACTTTGTTCTTCTGATAATTGCATAACACTCTTCCTCTTCGTACTGTACGCGGCAGTACCACAACATGCTCTGCGTCCTAGCAGTAGCGATAATTTTTTTGTGTCTACACCGAGCTATTTAACACCCAAAGCATCAATAACGCGTCGTTGTTGAACTACGATAGGACCTATAAACCTTTAACTTGGTTCCAAGGTTTAACAGGGCTAATAATGTAGACCGCTGAATTGACGATAGTGTTACGCCGCGATGAAGCTTTTAGTTCACAATGTTAAATAAGTGTAAACACCTATTGCATTATAGGTGTTTTTTGACAGGTTCCAAGTGTCACACATCGCAAAAATTGGCGTGAAAAAGAAAAGAACGAAGTTAATCAACATTGTTAACTTACGTTTAAGTTTGAACCGTTGACGTTGTATGAAAGCCTGGCACACCCTTAATAAACGTGGGCCAGACTTACTTTTACAGGCGATGGGTAAAATTAAGAAATGACGTTAACGCAAGCCCAATGTAATATCGTTAATATAGAAATTACCCGTATAGACTTTATCGTTATTACCGTGGGATTCTAATGCAAAAAACTGCTTATCTTCATCGTTTAGGGCTTGATACCCCCCGATCACCTGATAAATCCACACTTCAGGGTCAAAGTCTAAAGCCTGTTCTTCAAAGTAATCCAGCGCCGTTTTAGGCTGACCAGAATCGATGACTTCACAGAAATACGCTTCTACCGCTTGCTGCAATGGATCTTTTTCAAGCGACAAAGTTGATTGCTCAGTCACATCAATATCGACTGGCTTCGTGTCTTCGTGCTTAGTCTGACGTTTGTGTACGTGGGTTAACGACGCCACAATATTTTGATAATCGGCTTCATGCTCAACGTTGTTCACGTCTGGTGCTGCGTTAGCAATAATCGTGTCCGATTGATTAAACAACACAGGTACGTTAGTCAGGTTGGCGTAGTTGCCAGGCGCAAAATCAGGCTGCTGCTCCATGTGTAGCAAGAAGCCTTTAAGCAAGCGTGTACGGCCTTGGAACTCTCTAAACCGGCCTAACAAGTCTAATAAGCGTGCTTGTACTACTGATAACTCCTGTGCGGCCTTGGCAAAGCGCTGCTGTAGCGACACCACCAGCAAGTGACGAAGTTCACGGTTAGAACCCGCCAGTTCACTTAACTCATCGAAGCGGAAACACTCAAGCTGGGCAAGTAAATCGGTTACCTGTCCTTGCGCTAGCTCATTTTCGCGAATTTTAGCTTCAACCGAAGACACGTAGCCAAACTCATTGTTAATACGGCCAAACATGACACGTACGCTATTACTCAATGATTCTGAAAGTTGATAGACATGCTCGGTTAAATCGCCCATGTGGGCTGCCGCTTCATTGTACTTGTTGTAATGAAGGGCTTCTTTATAGTGCTCGGTTAGGGTTTTAAGGCTTGCCAGCGACGCACCAATATTAGCGTTGATAGTTCGGTTGCGTTCGTCTTGTAAGCTCCCCTCTAAAAGGGTTCTCACCGCGCTTTTCAAACGCAGTTCGCTTTGCGCTTCCGGACGCCACAATACGCCTAGTTGAACAAGCTGGTCTAATACCTTAGGGCTGTGATCGCGCTCTTTTACCGAACCATTAATGTACGCCTGCATGATAAGGTCGCTGTGACGACCCAATGCGTTTAATAGTTTAGTCCCTGCCTGAATTAACACCTGGCTCATATCAAGCTACCTTGCGAAATAGCGGCCTCCGCCTGCTCAGATAAACTCAGCGCTTCAGTTTCATCAATGAAACGTAGCATTTCGTAAAGGTGTTCAATTTTGCCAGTGCCCAGATAAATCTGTTTATCTGGGTTTGGCTTAATCAGATAACCCATTTCAGTTAAGCGTTTAAACACCTGCTTTAGCTGACCATCCAAATTCACACTGGTAGAACCAAACATGCGATAGCGCGATATTTTCTCTAACTGCTCAGCATAGGCGGGCGTATCTTCAATGGTAGTTTGCAACTCGTTTAATCGAATAGCGCTACCCATGGTAATGGGCATATCAGATTCATTAGCTTGCTGAACTAGCAATAACCACTCTACCAGAGGCACTAGGTTAGATGCTGTATCTTGGAACTGCTGTGTGAGCACTTTGCGCTCGTTCTCACCAATGGTGAGGAAGCTGGCAAAGAATACGTCACCCTCAGCGGTGGTCGATAATGTACGATTTAATAACGCTAAATGAGGTTCTAACTGCGCAGCGCTGTCTCTTGATTTAAGATAACGCCATGCCTCTTCATCGGTCACCTGACATATAAACGCGCCTTGTAAAAGTGCACTCAGTACACGGCCTTGTTCTGTCATCATGCTGATGTCTCCTCACCTGCTACTTCACTGTTCTTTTCTGCTTCTTTTTTCTGTTTAATGCGCGCCCCTATAGAGCTTGCTTTTGGCTGAACCACCTGCAGTTGGCGGGTTACCTTATCTATCAAGTAGCGGTTTTCGAACAACGTCAATACTTCTGACTCTGGGTTAGGGAATGCGCCGACTACACTAATGTTATTATTTTGACACGCTTCAAAGATTTTCTTCACGTTGTTTTGGTGAAGTGTACCTAGTTCATCGATCGGCCAATGCACTGTGGCGTCAGCATCGCCGCGCAGAAGACGGGTGAATGCGAGTAAGAATTTACACAAAATTAGGTAGGCCATACCGTGGCTTGATGACTCGTTAAGCTGGCGGTCGGTACGAATAACAAGGTCACTTTTACCCTCACGTAGGTGTAGCTCGATATCAAGTAGCTTGCTAATGCCGCCCGTAAGCGCTGCACGGCCAAGAATATCAAGAACCCGACGCATACTTTGACCGTACTCTTCCTCTGGTAACTCGTTAGCCCCCTCTTCCATCCAGTGCTCATAGAGCTTTCTGAATTGCTCAAGTTCGGGCCAGAATTCAAGTTCACTAATACGTGAGCGAATTTTAACAGCCGAGTCTGATACACCATCAAGAGAAAGGTCGCCGTCGACCTCTTGGGTAATACGGCGACTTTGCGACACAATGCGTTTGTCGATATCGGCAAGTACAAAGTAGTATTGCGAAAGATCGGCACCAAAGATACGGCCTTGCTCACGCAAGCCCTGTAGCTTCTGCGGAACAATCACGTTTAGAAGCTGTGCTAAATGCGACACCATACGGCGGTGATCAAAGCTCTTCACGCCGTGGGCGTTTAGCGTTGCACACTCTTCACGGGCGCGCTCCCACGTATCCGACAAACCTGTGCCCGCTTGCGCGGCAATAAGCTGGTCGAACCGCTCTACATAGGCGCGAATATCGCTTAGTAAGTTTTCGCGCTCTTGAAGCTGGCTTTGCACTTCTGAAATACGCTGACCAATACTTACATCGTCGTGCTTAATTTCAGCCGTTTCATCACCTGCCTGAAGCGTAAGCTTGGCAAGAGATTTACTTAAGGTTTTAACCTGTTCTAGGTGCTCACTGGCAGTTTTAAGCGTAGTTTCGAGCTGCCCGTGCAGCTCTTGAAGCTGTTCGCGGTTAGCTTTATAGGTTGCTTGTTTGCTGGCTAAATTACGCTCAGATTCGCCCAATAACTTACGCGACTTAGACAAGCCTTCCTGCCATACCACTTTTTGCTTGGTAAACACGTTAGTGTACCAACGCTCGTAGTCGGCTACTTTATGACGGTGGGTTTCAGTGCGCGTAATGTCTTCTTTAAGCTTATTGATTTGCTTTTTAAGCTGACCTATTTCATCAACATCCACACCGCGATTGCTCAATTCGCTTTCTAGCCAATCCTGCATATCTTTGCGGTCTTGGGCAGCATTGTCTTTCGCCTTACGCATGTCGCTATCAAGCTGAGATATACGTGCTTCACTGTCAGCGATAAGCTGCTGCCAATGGAATTTGTGTTCGGTTTCCGCTTCGCGCTGCTGATCTTTGATTTCGTCACGACTAAGCTCAAACTGAGCCTTCGCTTGCGTTTGCGACTGTTGATTCGCTTCAAGCTTAGTTTTGGCTTTTTGCTTACGTGCAGAAAGCGCCTGCTGATATTCGCTAAGTACCGTATCGCGGTCTTGCTGTGCGCGTTTACGGCTGGCTTCGGCACTCTTAACAGCGTTGTCTTTTTGGGTAACCACAAGCTCGGCGTTGCGCACATCTTCGTTCGCTTTCGCCAAGCGCTGTTCGCATTCGTTTTGCGCAGCAAGGGCAGCGGCTTGACGAATTTCAGCTTCTTGCAGTTGCTGCTTAAGCGCTTGCTCGGTAAAGGCATAGTCTGGGGTATCAAGTTCAGTAAGTGCTAACTTAACGCCCATAAAGGTATGGCTGTCGCCTTGTGCATCCTTTGCCATAGCAGGCGCTAAATCAGTGCGCTCTAGTAGCTCAGGGCGAACAACTTTACCTAAGGATAACTCCCAATTATCGACATTGGCGCGCAAGAACTCAAGTAGCGAGCCTTCTCCAGGGTAAAGAAGTGCATTAATTTTGTTAACCGCTTTTTCTTCTTGTTGAAAGGCGTTGCGCGCTTTATCTAACGCATTTGAACATTCTTTGCGAAACTCAACTGATTTACTGTGCGCCTGCTGCGCTTGTCGCAGCTCACCGCGCGCTGCATCTTCATTGATAGATGCTTCTTTGATGGCCGCATCAAGAATATCTAGCTGAGATTGTTCAAACTCGTTGTAGCCTGCGTTACTTAGTGAAGCTTTTAGTTCAGCTTCAGCAACTTTTAGCTCATTCAAACTATTTTGGTAATCGTTCTGAAGCGCGCTTAGCTGGCTATTGTAGTCGCTCTGAATGCGACTTAATGCTTCACGCTCGCTCTGCTGCTGCTCAGCTTTATTCTCTGCGGCTTCTTGGCGTGCGGCTGACATTTCTTCTAGAGTAATTGACAGCTTTTCACCTAGCTCAGCCAAGCGCTTATTGTAGGCCGACTCAATATCTTGGTGTTTTTCAGTAAGCAGTACATAGCGACTATCGGCCATGGCTTTTTCATTTTGCCACTGCGCTAGATTTGCCACATCTTCTTTAAGCTGCTCAATATTTTCGTCTTGCCACTTATCGAATTCACGCTCTACCGTATCAAGTTCACTGGTGAACTTCTCAACATCGGCGCGAGCAGATGAAATAACCTGGTTTAGATGATCGCGGGTATCACCCCACTCGTTGTCCGTTTGTTTGCGCTGGAAGCTATTCTCATCCAGTTCATTCTTTGTTGTTTCAACGCGCGCAGCCAAGTAGGTCTTATCAAGCTCGAAACTATGCTTTAGGTTAGCAAGCACTTGCTCTGTTGTGGTTAGCGCCATGTCAGCTTGTTCGAGTTTAGAAAATTCAGGGCGAATTTTGTCGAACTGTTTAATTAAGTGACATTCTTTAATCCAGTCATCGACGCGGTGGCGGCTTAGGCCTGAAGTAGGTGGCGTAACACCGTCCTCTTCTAAAATGGCGGCAATCATGGCCTTGATAGTTTCCATCTTGCCTTCTTTAGAGTGAACCGCTTTAGCCAACTTCTCAATGTGGCGCATGTGTTTCGACGGTTCGCAAAGGCTAAAGATTTTGGCGTAGCCTAATAGCTCACGGGCATTGTTACTCTGGTTAAGCACCCCGTGGTCGTTTTGAATGATTGCACGGAAGTCTTTCGTATTAAGTAAGCTCGTAACCAATATGTTGTTACGCTTCATGGCGCGTGCAAGCTCGGCGCTGCTTACACTAGCGTGTTTGCCGTTCTTTTGCTCTATCAAATAATCACTGATTTCAAATGGCTTGCCGATTAAACGATAATTGACGCCGGTTCCATTTGAGCTTAACACTGCTTGGCACAGGTCACCTTCGGCACGCGTGTATTCATAAATAATAAAGCTAGATAAACGAGGCAAATACCAGCGTTCAAAGCTGTCACGGGTTGCCGGTACCACGCGACTTGGGTACTCGCCGTAAAACACGGGAATAAGTCGTTGAAGCGTGGTTTTACCCGACGCATTGGTACCACAAATATTGGTGTGTCCATCAAGCTTTAGCTCGACCACGCCTGGTAAATGCGTGTCGATAAGAATAATACGTTTTAAGCCTGCCATAGTGTTCCTGTATCAATAACTCTGCCGCGTGAACGCTCACACAGCACAAAACTGTACCTGCTTTGATAGGGTAAAAGTTGCATACCTGAAAGAAAGCGAGCACATGCGCACGATGTAGCCCGTCAGTGTATTATGAATTCACGAATTTGCACAGATGCGCGGTGATTTGTTGGTTATAAAGCATGCTATTGTTTAAAAGTTAAGTTGGCAAAGCTTTTGAATATCCCAATAACGCCACATGAATATAAAGCGGCACGTACTGATTAGGTACGTGCCGCCTTAGCGAAAGCATTGAGCTTTCATAGAACAGCGATGAAATGAACTGAACTGTTTCTATAAAGCTGTCTATCAGCTGTTTTACTTCACTGACAATACATTTACCGACTCTGGTGCGGGATACATCATGCTAAAGCTGGGCGTAATATCACCCGAGACTGCATTTAGAATATTATCAAAGCGCAGGATCATGCCATTTGATTTTTCAGCAACATATACATGGCCATTGCTGAGCATCAAGTCTACCGGATTACCCAACATTGAGTTCGGTCCTGCAATATTGACGGATACATTCGTTATGCCATCGGCACTGCCTGCGCCAGGAATCACGTACAATTTACCGTCAGTAGCATCCGCTGCGCTGCCTACATCAGAAATGACCAAACTATCGCTTTGGCTATCATAGTCTATGCCATGGATGTTGGTTGGCGCGGCAAATGCTGTCCCACCACTTGCAGGGACAATCAGCCTGTCTTCACCCGTAACTACGGTTTCACCGCTTTCCATTTTGCGCATCACTTCTTCAAACACGGCAACCGAACCGTTAGTTAACGCCAGATACGCGCTATCAGTCGATGGGTCGTAATCCACATCCCAAGGACGCGCCCCGTTGGCAGCTTCAAGTGTTAATAGAGGCGCAACATTGCCTGATGCACAAGGCGAAAATACGCGAACGGCAGGAGTAGCTTCGTTAACATCTGCCACAAATACCACACCTGCTTCTGAGGCAATGTCTAACCCTTTAGGTGCAATCAAGCCTGTATCGCTACCCGCAATCATGTGGTCGAAACTATCGTTATACATCATACCGTCTCGCATGGTTTTGAGACGATTAATCACGAGTAAACCACCCGTTGAGGTTTCAACATCATCGAAAGTAATGACGCCATCACCGCTAGCCGTGAAAGCGGCACTCTCAATGCTCATACCAGCGTCAAAAGTGCTTAGCTCACTGGAAAGTACAGCGCTGTATTGCGCTACTTGCCCCGTGGTTGCACCTTCGCTTGCAGGGTTACTTGATACCGAAAGGCCCATAATAGGCATGGTAGTTATGCCATCGTCCGATGCGTCTTTCATCTCGTTCAGCTGAGTTAACTCGGCCAACGACTCTGGTTTTACTGAAGGCGTTGATAGCGTTGGTGCAACGTCGCCACTAGCACCGTTGAATATGTTTGAGAACACCAAAATGGCGTCATTGGATTTTTCCGCCACGCGAAGATCAGAACCGGTTAAAACAATGTCTACTGGATTACCAAGCTGGGTCGATGCGCCGCCAATCACTCTACTTGGTACAACAGCCCCGTCAGCCGTAGAGACATTTTCTAAAACAAAAATTTGACCATCATCAGCAATTGCAGCATCGCCAACGTCTGACAATACCATACGATTAGACATAGGCTCGTAAGCGATACCGTGCAGATTAATCGATATTTGATTTCCGTCTGCATCTGAAGGCACCACTGAACGCATAACTGTGGGCGCAAAATCAGAACCAGCGACATTATCGTAAACCGCGAGTGTCCCATCGGTCAGTGCAACAAACAATCTATCGCTTTGTTCGTCATAGGCCACATCCCATGGTTTTGCTGAGGTCATTATTTCTGCAATCGGTGCAACATTGCCTGCTGCTTGGCCACCGAATACGCTAACCTTTTGACCGTTAAAGTCAGCCACCATAACTAAACCTGCATTTTCAGCAAAGGCAATACCTTTCGGATTAACAAGGCCCGTAGTTGCGCCCGTTATCTCATGCCCTGTACTCATCATGTAGTCGGCTTGAGCTTCAAAATTACAAAGCGTTCTTAATAACGGTAAATCACTGTCGCCAGCTTGTACCAAGCTTCCGCTTTGCGTGAATACAATCCCCTCATTGGCTCCTGTGGTTACCGTGGATAAGACGTTCGCGTTTTGGTCAATCGAGGTAACCGTATTGCGGTTGTCATCGCCATTGTTTGCGACCAAGAAAGTCGCTGACGCAAAGCCTGGGGTTCCATCCTGACCGGGTGCACCATCTTGGCCAGGCGCGCCATCAGTCCCATCGACACCATTTGTTCCGTCGTCACCGTCGCAGGCACTTAGCGCGAGAACCATTGCCGTCGCCAACAGTGACAGTTTTAATTTTTGCTGTGATGTTTTATTGAATTCCATCTTCATCTCCGTACTTGTTGATTCGTGAAGAGACGTCACTTAAACGCGCGATGCGATAAGTACTGCTCACGTCCTGTTCAACAAGCCAAACGATTGATGAGTGATACTGGATGCAAAAAATAAAAAAAACCTCAATCCATTGCTGAGATTGAGGTTTTTTAGCGTTATAAAATTATGCGATAGCCTTAACGTGGTGGGAAGCCACCGCCTCCGCCAAACCCGCCAGGACCGCCGAATCCACCTGGGCCACCTGGACCACCAGGGCCTCCAAAACCACCACCCGGAGGCATCATGCCTTTCATCTGGCGCATCATCTTCTTCATGCCGCCGCCAGACATCTTTTTCATCATTTTCTGCATTTGCGTAAACTGTTTAAGCAAACGGTTTACGTCTTGAATTTGCGTACCTGAGCCTGCCGCAATACGGCGCTTACGCGACCCTTTAATCATATCTGGACGTGCACGTTCAGCCGGGGTCATTGAATTAATGATGGCTTCCATTTGGTTGAACTGCTTGTCGTTTGCCTGATCTTTAATTTTGTCAGACATACCGCCCATGCCAGGAAGCTTATCAAGCATTCCCATCATGCCGCCCATGTTCTTCATTTGCTCAAGCTGATCTTTAAAGTCTTGCAGGTCGAAGCCTTTTCCTTTCTGTACCTTCTTGGCCAGCTTTTCCGCTTTCGACTTATCGACTTTACGCTCAACCTCTTCGATAAGGCTAAGTACGTCGCCCATGCCCAAGATACGAGACGCAATACGCTCAGGGTGGAAAGGCTCAAGTGCATCAACCTTTTCGCCCATACCGATAAACTTGATAGGTTTACCCGTGATGTGACGAACCGACAGTGCAGCACCACCTCGTGCATCACCATCTGCTTTGGTCAGTATTACACCGGTTAGCGGTAGCGCGTCGTTAAACGCCTTTGCCGTATTCGCAGCATCCTGACCAGTCATGGCATCAACCACGAACAGAGTTTCAATTGGCTTAACGGCAGCGTGAAGCTCTTTAATTTCGTCCATCATGTCGTTGTCGACATGCAAACGACCTGCTGTATCCACTAGTAGTACATCGAAGAAATTCTTCTTCGCTTCAACAATGGCATCGTTAACGATATCAATGGGCTTTTGTAAAATCGTTGACGGGTGAAAAGCTACATTCACTTCACCGGCAAGGGTTTCAAGCTGCTTGATAGCGGCCGGGCGATAAACGTCGGCACTCACTACCATCACTTTCTTTCTCTCGCGCTCAGTTAGGTATTTCGCAAGTTTACCTACAGACGTAGTTTTACCCGCACCTTGTAAGCCCGCCATAAGCACAACAGCCGGAGGTTGAGTTGCGAGGTTAAGCTTTTCGTTCGCTTCCCCCATCACCGACTCTAGTTCAGACTGAACGATTTTAATAAATACTTGGCCAGGCTTGAGGCTTTTGGTTACTTCGGTACCAACTGCACGCTCTTTTACCTGTGCAACAAACGCTTTTACTACGGGTAGCGCAACGTCGGCTTCAAGTAGCGCCATACGCACTTCGCGTAGCGTTTCTTTAATATTGTCTTCAGTAAGACGCCCTTTACCGCTGACATTTCGTAATGTCTGGCCTAAGCGTTCTGATAAATTCTCAAACATAGTATGAAACTTCTTTTTATTTCAGACGTAATGCCCGCATTGTAACGTAAAAGCGAACGGTAACGTACCCACAATTGCGGTTAAATTTTTAAACTTTTGCGTCAAGAGTTGTCGAAATTTGATGTACGAATTTCGAAGTCGATATGGAGTAAAAATTGTCCTTCCATGATCCTATACCCACACTAAAAGTGGGTGTGAAACAAACAAAATCAAGGAGATGGTTGAATTTACTTGCAAGTTGCAGTATCAATACCGACTCAGTCGGTGAAGACGTCACCTACCTATTACAGGACGCATCATGAACACCCTTTTCGCCATTTCTGCTGCTTTACTCTACGCATTAGCTGCGGCAGTACTTATTGGCAAATTCGTACACCAAGACGGCCCGAATAAGCGATTAGGGCTATCCATCGCTAGTGTTGGGGCAATTGCACATATCGCTTTTCTCACCAACGTTATTATTGTCGCGCCTGGGCAAGACATGAGTGTAACCAACGTACTTTCATTAGTGTCGTGGATAATCACAGTATCCATGCTTATATTTGCCCGCGCCATTCCTAATCTTATTTTACTTCCTGTTGTTTTCGGCTTTGCAAGTCTTACGGTACTCGCCTCACAGTTTATTCCCGTGTCGTACATCATGCACATAGAGCTGCAGCCGGGCTTAGTTATCCATATTAGTTTGTCATTGTTTGCTTACTGCACTTTGGTCATTGCATTCTTATACGCACTGCAAATGTCCTACATTACCTACCGTTTGAAGCAAAAAGGTGCTGCGCTACTACATTCATCACTACCGCCTTTAATGCTTGTAGAAAACATTTTGTTCAAGCTGTTGCTTGCGGGAACTTGTTTACTAACCGTCTCACTAATTAGCGGGTTTGTTTTCTTAGAAGATATGTTTAACAAAACTTACGCGCATAAAACGGTGCTATCAGCGGCCGCTCTCGTTGTTTTTCTCATTCTTTTAATAGGCCAGAAACTTCGAGGTTGGCGCGGGCGACAAGTTATTGTGATGACAGTCTTGGGTGTGACGCTACTGTCCCTTGCCTATTTTGGTAGCAAACTAGTTCGCGAATTTCTTCTTTAAAACTCCCTGTATTTATTGCTGAGCTCGCTGCCGAGCTTGCTTTTCAGGCGGCTCGGCGGCGCTTGTCACTTTTTGGTGTTATCTAGTTAATTAGGGGCATATCAACAATTTTCCCTTGAAACTCGCACCTCAAATCAATACATTTGAAGCCTAAGTTAAGACAGGAACCCATTAATTGGACGACATATCAACGAGTACGCTGTTTATCGCGCTCGGCGTACTCATATTACTATCTGCGTATTTCTCTAGTTCAGAAACTGGCATGATGTCGATTAATCGTTATCGACTCAAGCATTTGCAAGGAGAAGGCAACCGCTCAGCTATACGTGTTGCTAAACTTCTAGAACGACCTGATCGCCTTATCGGCCTTATTCTCATCGGAAACAACTTAGTTAATATTGCAGCATCCTCGCTTGCAACCATACTTTGTATTCGTTTATTCGGTGACTATTGGGGGCTGTTTGCTGCTACCTTTGGCTTAACGCTGGTCCTACTTATTTTTGCAGAAGTAACGCCGAAAACACTAGCTGCGCTGTATCCAGAAAAAGTGGCATTTCCGAGCTCCATTATTCTGCTTCCACTACTTACCTTGCTGTACCCTTTTGTGGCAGCGATTAACGGTATCACAAACGGCATTCTAGCTTTGCTAAGAATTAGTCCTGCAAGTGGAAGTGACGACTCGTTAAGTCGAGAAGAGTTAAGAACCGTGGTTTTTGAAGCTGGTGCCATGATCCCTAAGCGACACCAAGATATGTTGGTGAGTATTTTGGACTTAGAAAGCGTAACGGCCGAAGATATCATGGTGCCACGTGCTGAAATTTTTGCTATCGACATTAACGACGATTGGAAGAAAATTCAAAAAGCGTTAACCCATGCTCAACATACCCGTGTTTTATTATACCGAGACAGTGTCGACGATGCGGTAGGCTTTGTGCATGTGCGTGACGCCCTGCGCCTTCTATCAAAAGACCAGTTTACTAAATCAAGCTTGCTTCGCGCAGTTCGTGAGATTTACTACACGCCTGAATCTACCCCGCTGCACACGCTGATGTATAAGTTTCAAGCCGAAAAAGAGCGCATTGCTCTGGTTGTTGATGAGTATGGCGACATTATGGGTCTAGTCACTCTTGAAGATATTCTTGAAGAGATTATCGGTGACTTTACCACCAGTATGGTTCCAGACCACAGTAAGGAAGCACACGTACAACAGGATGGTTCAGTATTGGTTGATGGTAGTGCCAACGTCCGAGAATTGAACAGAGAAATGGATTGGAACCTGCCTACGGAAGGCCCTAAAACCCTTAATGGTTTATTACTTGAGTATCTTGAAGATATTCCTGAGAACAAAGTAAGCGTGCGTTTGGCGGGTTATCCGTTAGAAATTGTAGACATTTCAGAAAGCATGATAAAAACCGTCAGAATCATGCCGGAATACTATGTTGCACCTAAAGAGTCGAATAACGACCACTAAACGTTTTGGTGGTTAACCTGCCTTTCGGCCTTATCAGCTAACCTTTTGATTCGTCAGCTAGACGCTGTGCTCTATTTGCCAGCGCTCTAGCTTTCGCAGCAGCGACCTTATCTGACAATTCAGATAATTTGGCAATAATATCCTGCGTCTCCTTATCTTCACGTAAATCAGCCTCCGCCATATGCGATTGCAATGAACGTTTAAGGAGCTCAGGAATAGATTTGCTGTCCATTTCCCAACCCTTCAATAGAATAAACTTTGACACTCTCAAAGAGTCTATCGACCATGTGGGAATATACTTAACGATTAATTGTTCAATTTCCGAAATTAATCGCTAAGAAGGAGCAAGGCGTTTACAGTCCTTGATAATGCGTTACCAGCGTGCCTTTGTGCTCTTTTAAAGAATACTTGATAACAGCAATTGAGGCCGTAGAAAACAAACTTGTGGTGTAAGACTGGCACAGTTCATCAACGAGATAGCTAACTAGCGGCATGTGACTAACAACAAGAAGTTTTTTGATTGGTTTTTTGGAATTGACCGCGGCGTGAAGAAGTCCATCAATATAATCACTCACCAGTCTTGGCGAGCCTTCCGGAACAATATCTTCATTATTTTCAACTTTGTTCGCAATGATATCAAGCGATACCATATCATGGGTCTGTTTGGCTCGACGATAAGGGCTCACAAGCGCTAAGTCCACAATGCCTTTCTGGCAATACTGGTCTTTTAACCATAAAGCTGCTGTTTTGGCTTGCTCTCTACCTAATGGTGTAAGTTGCCTGCTTTTATCATCGAGTCTGGGCGCTTCTGCTTCACCGTGACGCATAATGAAAAGATAAATGTCGTCGTTGCTACTTTGACCTGACATAACATTGCGCATAGTATTAATGAAAGTATGCTAACGATATCAGAGAGCTGATACTACGCCTAGCGCTAAACCGCGAATAGTGAGAATTTTCGTACATTATTTAACGTTTTGTGAAGTTTCTCTTTATAGACGCTCCAGCAGTAAGGTGCTCTTGACCAAAAACGAGACAATGTGAACAACACCATAAATTTAGAAAACGCACATCACGTTACTTTACCTAATGGGTTGCGTGCCATGTTATGTCACACGCCAGAAGCGAGTGAATCTTTTGTTTCAATGGCGGTAAGAGCCGGACACTTTTATGACCCAAACGATTGCCAAGGGTTAGCCCATCTTCTTGAACACATGCTTTTTATGGGTAGCCGTCATTTGCCCAAACCCAATGCTATTAATGGATTCATTGAGCAACACGGCGGCACAATCAATGCGTGGACAGGTACCGAGTACACAAATTACCATTTCAATTGCAGCGGTGACGCTATTGCGCAAACATTGCCTGCATTTGCAGATATGCTTAGGCAACCCTTATTTGAAGAAGACGCGCTAACCAACGAAATAAAGAACATTCATGCTGAATTTGAGTTTAAGAAAAAAGACGACCTTCGCCGCCTTTATCAAATTCATAAAGAGACATGTAATCCAGAGCATCCTTTTGCAAAATTTTCTGTAGGCAATTGCGATACCTTTTCTCAACACGAATGTACAGAGCTTAAACGTCGCCTGAAGTCACTGCACCAATCGTATTACTGTGCGCTTAATATGCGCTTGTGCATAGCCAGTCCTATGCCAATACGTCAACTCGAGGCGTTAGTGAATCAGTGTTTTGGGACATTGCCAAGTGGACAGTTAGCCTCTGACGACTGGCCTTCGCTTTACACAGAAAATGAACTGGGCATTCAAATCAACATTCATCCGCTGCAATCTGCTAGACGTATGATAGTGACATTTGCCCTCCCCGCTTTACAGAACGACTACAAAACCAAACCGCTGAACTACATCAGCCATTTGATTGGTGACGAAGGTGAAGGAAGCCTACTTGCCTATTTAAAAGAAAAAGATTGGGCGTTAAACCTGATAGCGGGCTCTGGCATAGAAGGCGATAAATTTAAAGATTTTAACGTGAGCTTTCAGCTTACCCAGGAAGGCCTTAAACACAAAGCGCAGGTGTTAGAGGCACTATTTAGCTACATCGAATTAATTAGAGAAGCATCGACTGAAGAGTGGCGCTTTCACGAAAAATCGCAGCTAAATGCGCTGGCCTTAGAGTACGAAGAAAATGTGAAGCCGCTTGGGATCATAACTGAGTATGCACAGCATCAATTTATATTTGAACCTGACGAATTGAATAGACTTCGCTCTACTATTGGTAGTTATGACAGAAGCATAATTGAGCATGCACTATCTTTTTTCACGCCCAAGAACCTTCGTTTAAAGGTTATATCAAAAGATGTTAAAACCACTCAGGTTTGCGCATTTTATGAGGCTGAATATAGCGTTGAAGACGTCGACGATGCGCTAATACATTCACTTGAAAGCGCAAAGAAAATTCCAGAATTGCGCCTTCCACCACCCAATCCTTATTTGGCGAGTGAATACACGCTTATCCTCCCTGAAACGGGATTTAACGTTCCAAATAGGTTGGTAGATAATGGTGGCTATCGATTTTGGTTCGCTCAGGACCAGCAATTCCATAGCCCCAAAGGCGATATTTATATCTCTTTCGACGCCGCTCAGTTTTCAGACTCTTTGACCTCTGTTGCGGCCAAGCGAATTTGGCTCGGCGCACTTAACGATCATCTCCAAGCTAAATACTACCGAGCTGAAATAGCAGGACTTCACTATCGAATTTATGGACATCAAGCTGGGTTCACACTACACACCCGTGGTTTTACGAATCAGCAGACATTGTTAGCAAGTCAACTTCTTGACGCCGTTCTCGGTTTTATTCCTGACGAAAGAGCCTTTGAACATCACAAAGCACTTCAAATTCAAAGCCTTCATAATTCACTGTTAAATAAGCCGACTAACCGTTTATTCTCTCGCTTAAGTGTTCTTATTCAACGCAACACGCAAGCGCCAGTTGAATTGTTAGACGTGATAGAAAACATCTCTTATAACGAGATGCTAGGCTGTCGCAGTGCAGCCTTTGAGCATTATTTTGTAGAGGCATTTATGCATGGCAACTGGGCAAGCGAAGAAGCAAAGGCATTTTCGACGTCGCTTCATAGCCATTGCAAAAATGCAGGGGGAGCTCCCCTTTCTCGTGCCGTATCTAAGCTGCCTGTGGGCGGAACTCTTTATCACGAAGTGTTGTGTAATCACGATGACTCAGCGGTCGTACTTTATTTACAAGCACCTTCTCCTTGCCTCACCGACACCGCATTATGTATGGTTCTTGAACAGATGCTGGCAGCACCGTTCTTCAATTCGTTAAGAACAGAACAGCAATTGGGATACATAGTCGGTACAGGCTATGTGCCACATAATCAACACCCCGGAATGGCATTTTATATACAAAGCCCGCAATGCAGTCCAAAGCAGTTGCTAGATGCAATGACCGCCTTTTTGTTCCAGCAACTCAATGAAATAGAGTTCTATCGTTTTTATTGGCCGACTATCCAACAAAACCTTATTAAGCAGTTAGAAGAGAGAGACCTTACTCTTTCGATGAAGTCACAGCGTTTATGGGTAAGTTTGGGTACGCAAGATTTAGAGTTTAATAGAAATGCAAAGCTTGCTGAAAGGATCAAAGGCTTGAGTTTCGAAGAGATTCAAGACTTCGCGCATCAACTCGCTAAACGAGAGCGCTGCGGGGAATTGGTGCTGTTCTCTCGAGGAAAATTTGAGAGTATTCCCACCCAGGAAAAACGAACGATTAACAGTATTTCTGAATTCAAAAAAGAAATTCCTTACTACTAAAGCTGCATTGTAGGCACGTGCCACGGTCGTTAAGATTTTAACCAATCTGCCGATACCCAGTGGTATTCGCAGACAAGGTTGGTTAATAAGTAAACCATCATTCTTGTTATTACTAAAAAGTCCTTGTAGAGGCTTAGTTAATTCGGCATATTTATTATTCTGGCTGTTAGGGATGCCGCCAGTGACATAAAAAAATAATAAATGGCGTATGCCAAAGGTGTGTAGGTGCGCTCAACCCTAATTTATTCAATTTCTCTTCTTTTGTTGGCTTTGTCAGGAATTCTTTTTTCTTCTGCAAAGGCGATAGAGGTTTCTGATCTTCATTTTACAGAGCTAAATAAGCAGCATGGTCTATCGGATACCGCAGTATTAGACATTGTGGAAGACGACATGGGGTTCATTTGGCTTGCAACGTCAAACGGCCTCAACCGATACTCTGGTTATGATGTAAAACAATACCATCCCTCAGATGTAGACCCGAATTCGTTACCTTCAGGGTACATTCAATCCTTGTTTGTGGATTCGGAGGGGCAATTATGGGTAGGCACACACTCTGGACTAGCGCTTTATCAGCCTGAAACCGACAGTTTCAAAGTTTTCAATAAAGAAAACTCGGTAATAAAAACTGATTTAATAACAGCGATTACAGAGTCCAAAAATGGCGATATTCTCTTCGCGGATCGCAAATTCTTGTATAGATACTCCAAACAACGATCGCAAATAAGTGTTCTGACTCAGGTTTTCAATGAAGAAAGCTTCATTAAAGTTATCTTCGAAGAAGCCAATCGTATCTGGGTGGGCTCAAATAAGTTTGGCGCAAAACTTATAGATACGGAGACCTTAGAGGTTCATGACGTAAAAAAAGTGAATCCTTGGGGTGTTTCACTTGATATTCGAGCGCTCCATGACATATCAGTGATTAACGGCAACTATTGGTTGGCGACTAATAATGGACTTATAGTAATTGCGTCAAATGGGAAAATTCTAAAGAAAATTGAAAGTAAAGATTTAGGTGTTGAAGAAGAGGTAAATTCATTTTCAATATCGGTTGTTGATGACGATATTTGGATTGGTACTTTTATAGGGTTGTTTTTGCTTTCTGACGGCGCAGCAGTTCCAGTAACTGAAGCTTATAACCCTGAAGTTATACATTTAAACGCCGAAACGTACAACACAACAGGAATCCCACCAGAAATCATAATTAAGGTTATAGAAGATAGAACGGGTGTTGTTTGGGCTGCAACCTTTCATCGGGGAGCTTTTAAATATCACCCCGATTTTGCCAGTGTTCACTTCCAACCCGTGTTTAATTCGGAACGGCATACTGAAGACAATTATTCAACTATTTGGGGCTTCGCAGAAAACAGCTCAAACGAACTGTTTCTTGTTTCTCAGCAAAAAGGCGTGGGGAAAATTTCGAAAGAAACCGGTAATGTATCGTTTTTCAATTTGCCTCAAGATATAGATGTCAATAGCTCATTCTGGGACATTGAGATAGATAACAACAACAATATTTGGCTTGCTTCGTCGGTAGGATTGATTGTACTTGCAGAAACAGATAATGGACTAGTAACACTACGAAAATACTTCGAAGGTTCATTCATTGATCACATCTTTAAAAGTGAATCTGCAATATGGTTCCAACTTCCTAATGAAGATGTTCATTCAATAGATTTTGATGATGTGCCTAATGAGAGTGAGCCGGCAACTCCTCAAAAAAACCTTTCTCAAGAATACGGAAAAATGTTTGCTATCTATGCCGATGACAAAAAGAGGGTTTGGTTTAGAGCTGGAGAAAAACTAATTGTTTATTCAGTTGAAAAGCAGCAAATCACAAAGGTATTGGATTCAACCAATGGCATTAACTCTCTTGTATATGGAATTCACCAAACAAGTGATGGGCTTTGGCTAACTACTCGTTCCGACGGTGTCATCCAACTAGACGAAGAAAGCCTTGTTTTGGTCAAAAAACAAAAGCGAGATAACCAAAGTGGATTTATCACGTCTACAACATCTATAAACAACAATATTTGGTACTCTGACGCTAAGGGTGTCCACAAAGTGCTTCTTCCTTCACTCAGAGAAGCTGAGAGTATACCAAATCAGCAACTAGACTTTAACTCACTGGGTGAAGGCGCTGTAATTGCTACTAGAAACAACATTATTTACTTTGGTGGCAACAAAGGCTTTATAAGAATATCCAAAAACGCAAACTCTGATGCTGAAGGCATCCTACAAACCCTAGCTCCTCAGTTATATCAGATCAACATCTTTGGTTCAGTCGCTAAATCCAAAAGAAACTCAATGGAAGGAGATGATTCAACTCATTCGTTCTCTTCCAAGGAAATAATAACCTACGTAAGTCAGTTAACGCTTAAGCACGATGAAACCAGGTTCAGTATTTCATTCGGCTCAGTAAACCCTGTTTACCCTAATCAAGTTACTTACCGTTATAAGCTCTCTAATTTTGAAAATGATTGGATATATGTTGACGATGAAAGGTCTGCACAATTCAACAATATATCCTTTGGAAGCTACACTTTTTCAGTTCAAGCAAAAGAGCCCGGGAAATCATGGTCTGAAAGTAAAAACTTGCAGATAATTATTGAACGTCCTCCATGGCTCCATACCGTCGCTTTGGTATTTTATTGTTTAATAGCTTTCGCGATATTTGCGTTCATCGTTCGCCAATATCAAATAAGAAAAGCCAATCAGCTTGCCATCAAAGAGTCGGAAGAACGCCTTAAACTGACGCTATGGAGTTCAGGTGATGAGTTGTGGGACTGGGACGTATACAGAGGCCAAGTTTACCGTGCAAATACGTGGGGTACTCTTGATTTTCCTCAAGATGATATACGCACTACAGGCGCTTACGATGCAAACATACACCCTAACGACGTAAGCCGTGTTAAAACTGCTCTAAGAGACCATCTTGAAGGTAATAGCGACTTCTACGAGCTCGCATACCGCGCAAAGACATTTAAGAACCAGTGGATTTGGATACTTGACCGCGGAAAAGTGGTTGAAAGAGACCACAATTCTCAGCCGGTAAGAATGACTGGTACGCTTAAGAATATTCATCACTTAAAAGAAGCTGAAGAGCAGCTGAATCTATTTAAGCGTTCAATTGAGAATATTTCTGAAGGTGTATTCATAACTAATACCCAATTTAAATTCATAAGTGTAAACAATGCATATTGCGGTTACACCGGCGAAACCCGTGATCAAGCATTAGCAAGCTATATGCATTTCCATCTATATCCAGACGCGTTTACCGAAGAAATTAAGAAAACGCTAAAAGCGAAAGGTAACTGGTCAGGTGAAGTAGAAAGTGTGCGAGTGAACGGTGAGCGCTATGAAATGGAATTAAACATAGACGCCGTCCATGACGATGACGGAAAAATAAGCCATTTTGTAGGCGTATTTAGTGATATCACGTCAAGAAAAAGTACTGAAAAAGAGCTATTGAAACTAGCTAATACTGACCCGCTTACGGAGCTTCCGAATCGTTCGTTCTTCCAAGCTAGCCACCAGAACTTGGTGCGGAAAGGAGCACAACATACCCTGCTCTGTTTGGATATGGATAACTTTAAGAAAATAAATGATTCTTTAGGCCACCAAACGGGCGATATATTAATTAAACAAATAGCAAAGCGCTTACAAAGAATTACGGGTAAGAGTGCGACTTGCTATCGTTTAGGTGGTGATGAATTTAGCGTGTTAATGGAAGACAATGCCGATATCCACACGGTAACGCATTACGCACAGAACCTATTAGACACTTTATCTCGCCCCTTTATCATTAATAAGCAAGAGTTTGTATTGGGTGCCAGTATTGGAATCGCATTCTTCCCTGACGACGGCACTTCTCCCCAAGAAATGCTGAAAAACGCAGACACAGCCATGTATTTCGCTAAAAACAATGGCGGTAACAGCTATCAGTTCTTTAGCGGAGAGATGAATCAAAACGCCGTTAGGCAACTGCAAATTGAAAACCTCATAAGACAAGGTATTAAAGATGACTTGTTTACGGTTTACTACCAGCCGAAAGTAGATATAGCCTCAGGTAAGCTAGTTAGCATGGAAGCTTTGGTGCGCTTTGAGCACCCCCAAAAGGGCATAGTAAGCCCTGGGCAATTTATCCCTCTGGCAGAGCAAACAGGCCAGATTATAGAAATTGGTGAACAAGTGCTAAGAAAGGCTTGTGCAGATACCAAACGCTGGGTAAACCAAGGTTTGTTTAGTGGTCGTGTAGCTGTGAATATATCTGCGAAGCAGTTCGAATTACCTGACTTAGACGACAGAATAAACAAGATTTTAAGCGATATCGGTTTGTCACCACTACATTTAGAGTGCGAAATAACTGAAGGTACGCTAATGGAAAGTCCTGAAAACGGCCTTCAAATGATGACTCGCCTTCGCGAAAGAGGTATTCACCTAGCGCTAGACGATTTCGGTACAGGTTACTCGTCCCTAGCCTACTTAAAGCGATTCCCGCTAAACACGCTAAAAATTGACAAAGCATTTATTGACGATATTGCTAAAAGTAATGTAGACCGTCATATGGCGGCTGCCATTATAAATATCGCCCACAATTTAGGCTTAAAAGTTGTAGCTGAGGGCGTTGAAGAAGAAGCTCAGCTAGATATTTTACGTCGCTACGATTGCGAAATGTTGCAAGGCTTTCTTTACAGCCGCCCATTAAATGCAGAGCGCTTCGAGAAGCTTCTCACCGAGAATCAAAAGCTTCATACGCTGCTTGGCCACTCTAACTTTTAATAGCCCTTACCTTTTACTTGCGTATAGGGCGCGTGCTTTCCCCTGCCTAATGCCACTCATTGCAGCTTTAGGCAAAGTCATGCCTATTCAACCTTAGTTTATTAGACTTTAGTGCCATTAAAATGGCGCTTATGAACGTCGATAAATCCCTGCACCAAAAACAAACCATAAATCATTGAATATAAAGGGATTTTTTAAAAATATCATTTCTGGCACGCATTTAGCTAAGTATTAAGTACCGATGACAAATATAAAAAATCGGTTTTGTTTGTTCGTTCAAAATAATCAGAGGAAATTAACATGTTAAAAGAGTACGCAGTTGCACTAGTACTTTCTACCGCTACCCCAGTTGCTGCCGACAAGCAAGAAGGCGCTAAACAAGCTCCTGAGTCGCAAAAAGAAACCATCTCTCAACCAGAGTATGTTAAGCCACAATCTGGTGGTGGCTACGGCGTTGGCTTCTAATCTGAAGCACAGTATTTCAAAAAAAGAGAGCGACGCTCTCTTTTTTTATACCTGTATTTTACGCCACACTTACTTATTTCAGCAGACCGCTAGGAAAGACTACGCAGAAATATAAAGGTTATTAAACCCTACTGCATTTCGCCAATGTATATGGCGAGAGATGGAAAACATAGGCAGTAAGACTGGACCTAACACAAAACCCGCTATCGCCCACTTTTTCGCGCTCATTCCCCATTTAAACGCTTCTACATAAAAATATAAAGAAAAGATAACGCTTAATACTACGAGTGAAATCACACTGCCTCCGCCTATTTGACCTAATTACGTGGGGTTACTTTTCCCCATCAATTATTCAATTTAACTTACTGATAATTGACGCCAACAATTTGACACGTTCATTTTTTAACCGCAGGAATTCTACCCAAAATAGAACAATAAACCAGCAAAAATACCCATTAGACATAAAAAAACCGGGCAACGCCCGGCTTTTAACATTTTATAAACTTAGCTGTAAAACTTTTGATCGTTTTCTGCCATTTTTACTAACACTTCAGCAGGTGCAAATTTATCACCTACAGCAGTAGCATAATGGTTTAAACGAGCAACAACGTGTTTAATTCCCAGTGTATCCATATAGCGGAACGGGCCGCCTAAGAATGGAGGGAAACCAATACCGAAGATAGCGCCAATGTCGCCGTCGCGGGCATTACGGATAACGCCTTCGTCTAAACAGCGCGCTGCTTCATTAAGCATCATTAATACACAGCGTTCAGCAACTTCTTTTTCGCTTAGTTTTGCAGAAGGCGATAGCCCAAGTAATTCGTAGATTGATTCATCCACTTCTTTTCCTGGTTTTTTGCCTTCATAAGAATAAAACCCTTTTTGGTTTTTCTTACCCTTTCTGCCGTCTGCAAGTACTTTATCGAAAGCACTTGGCGCAGTGAAGCGTTCGCCGAATGCCTCTACAAGAAATGGGATGATCTTAGTACCAACGTCAATGCCCACTTCATCAAGTAGTTTTACAGGACCTACAGGGAAACCGAACTTAACCAACGATTTATCAATATGCTCAATAGGCTCACCGTCAAGAATAAGGTTTGCCGCTTCATTCATGTAAGGTGCCAAAATACGGTTTACGTAGAAACCCGCACCGTCTTTAACAACAACCGGTGTTTTGCCTTGCTTTTTAGCAAATTCAACCGTCGATGAAATGACTTGGTCAGACGTTCTATCGTGAGCAATTACTTCGGCCAAAGGCATTTTGTCTACTGGCGAGAAGTAATGCAGACCAATCACGTTTTCAGGACGTGCTGCCTTAGCTGCAATTTGTGTAATAGGAATAGACGATGTATTGGACGCGAAGATCGTGCTTTCTTTGCAGTTCTCTTCAATATCCGCCACCATCTTTTGCTTAAGGTCGAGGTCTTCAAAAACCGCCTCAACCACGATATCAGCATCTTGATAGCCGCTGTAATCAAGTGTACCAGTGAGTAGCGCTAACTGCTTCTGCATTTCGCTGTTACGCATGAAACGCTTCTTCACCTTTTTGTTTAAGATGTCATAGCTGTACTTCATTGCATTGGCGATACCTTCCGCACGTACGTCTTTAATACGCACAGGTACACCTGCTTTGGTCGACGTTACATAGGCGATACCACCGCCCATTAAACCACCGCCAAGCACACCGACTTTCTTCATTTTTTCAGGTTTAACACCTTCAACGCCGTTTTCTTTCTTCATTTCTGTCGTAGCGAAGAAAATCTGACGTAACTGGAAAGATTCCGGCGTCATAACAAGCTTACCAAAGGCTTCAGCTTCGGCTTTAAGCCCCGCTTTCATCCCTTCGTTCATGCCCGTTTCAATTACATCAATAATGTAGCCTGGCGCTGGATAATTACCTTTCGTTTTGGCAAATGTCGCTTCGCGCGCTTTTTTGAACATCATGTTACGGCCCGGGCCGGTTTTCTCTAACACTTTGTCCATCACACTCTTTTGCGGCGCTTCCCTTTCTGGTTTGCGTTTAAGCGCAAACTGTTCAGCTACCTTTAGCAAAACACTGTGAGGTACCACATCATCGACAATACCGTACTTTTTAGCTTGCTTAGCGCGTGCTGGAGACCCAGTAAGCATCATTTTCATCGCTTGCTGAATGCCAATTAGGCGAGGAAGGCGCTGAGTACCACCACTGCCTGGCAACAAGCCAAGCTGCACTTCCGGTAGACCTACCTGAGTACTAGGTGAATCGGTACATACACGGTAATGACACGCTAATGCTAGCTCTAAACCACCGCCTAACGCTGGGCCGTGAATAGCCGCAACGAAGGTAGCCTTCATGTTCTCAATTCTATCGAAAATGGCTTGACCGCCAGCGGCTATGGTTGTGGCATCTTCCGCGGTTTTACACGCTGCTAGCATGGTGATATCGGCACCTGCTACGAATGAGCTTGGCTTGCCGCTTGTTAACACCACACCTTTGATGCTGCTGTCGCGTTCAATATCATCAAGCATGGCAGATATCTCATCGCCAAACTCAGCTTTAAGCGTATTCATGCTCTCGCCAGGTACGTCCATGCTAAGAATAGCAACGCCATTATCTTGCTTAGTTAACGTAAATGCGCCTGATGTTGGCTGAACTTCATTTGTCATTTCTTGTTCCTGACTCATATTATTCTGTCTCCACAATCATTGCGGCACCAAGACCACCCGCAGCACATGCAGTAAGAAGACCTGTACCACCGCCACGGCGATTTAGTTCGTTAAGCATTTGCGTAATCATACGTGTACCGGTAGCGGCAAACGGGTGACCATAGGCAATTGAACTACCCATCACATTGAACTTGTCCATGTCAATTTCGCCCGTCGCTTTGTCGCGGCCTAGTTTCTCTTTGGCAAACTTGTCACTTGCAAACATTTTAACGTTTGCCAAGGTTTGCGCTGCGAACGCTTCGTGCATTTCAATTAGCGTTAAGTCGTTTAGGGTCATGCCTGCGCGGTCTAGCGCAATAGGTGTCGCGTACGACGGTCCCATTAACATGTCTTCCCAAACATCAATTGCCGAAAACGCGTAGCTCTTAATGTAACCAAGCGGCGTATAACCTAGCTCTTTCGCTCGGCTTTCTGTCATCATAAGCACTGCAGAAGCGCCATCGGTAAGCGGTGTAGCGTTTGCAGCTGTTACCGAGCCATACTTTTTATCGAAAACTGGGCGCAGTTTCGCATAGCCTTCAAGCTTAGAATCGAAACGTACGTTGTTATCGCGCTCAAGCGCACCTTTATACGGTTCTGCGTAAGCTGTCATCACTTCGCTAGACAGCTTGCCTGCTTCCCAGCTTTCAGCAGCTAAGCTGTGCGAGCGGTGTGCGAGCTTGTCTTGTTCTTCACGAGAAATTTGATGCGTTTTCGCCATTTGCTCTGCCGTTTGTCCCATCGACAGACCTGTTGAGTACTCTGCTACCGCAGGAGGAACAGGCGCTAGGTCTTTTAAGCTTAAACGCTTGAAGATGTTTAGCTTTTGGCCAAGGGTCTTGGTTTTCTGTAAATCAACCAGCGCACGCGCAAGATTCTTAGAGACCCCAATAGGTGATACCGACGTTGAATCAGCACCGCCAGCAATGCCTACCTGTACTGTACCAGCCATCATGCTTTCTGCGATGTTTACCGTTGACTGGAAGCTCGTCGCACATGCACGAGATACGCTGTAAGCGTCGGTATGAATATTCATGCCCGTGCCAAGCACGATTTCGCGCGCAATGTTTGGCGCTTCAGGCATTTGTACTACTTGACCGTATACAACCTGGTCAACCCATTCTTTTTGAACACCATGGCGAACGAGAAGTTCGTTTACGACCATTTTACCTAGATCAACAGCCGGAACACCGTGGAAATATGTAGCCATTTTCGCAAACGGAGTACGCAACCCCGCGACAATGGCGATGCGATCACCCTCTCGGGTAGTAACTGATTGTTTTGTTGCCATAATGCACCTAAATTTATGACCAGCTTCACCTTTAGCTCATTACCAATGAAGTGGTCTGACCTGTAATAAACCCGATTTTTACAAACAATGAATAAAATAGCAAATAATGCAGGATTAAGGGCAATATAAATGAAACTAAAATTTGCCCTGTTTACAAATTTTGACCGTTTTATGCTATCGAAATTTAAAAAGCTTGCTTTGCATCCAACCGCATATCGCATTTTTATTACTGTTTGACGACTTGAAGAAAGATAGAATGAACCTTATATGGAAATGAAAGTCTGTTTTGTGTCATTGTGACGGGCTAGAGCTATCTAAATTAATATGTAATTTACTTTTTAGCTAAGCGATCACTTTATAAGATATTTAATAAATCTATCGTTCAAATGACACTTCCTGATAACGAGAACTCAAACGGAAATTTTGCATTATGGCAGCAGCGCAATTTCAACAGTTACACGCTTATTTAGACCAACAGATTATCGGTCAGCATGCGTTAACCAAAAGCCTTCTAATCGCTCTTTTGGCCGACGGCCACCTTCTGGTAGAAGGTCCTCCAGGGCTTGCAAAAACACGCGCAATCAATGCACTTGCTAATGGTATTGACGGCGACTTTCATCGCGTACAATTTACCCCAGACCTTTTGCCTGCCGACTTAACCGGTACAGACATATATCGTCCCGAAACCGGCGAGTTTGTTTTTCAGAAAGGGCCGCTGTTTCATAACTTAGTGCTAGCCGACGAAATCAACCGCGCACCAGCAAAAGTGCAATCGGCTTTGCTTGAGGCCATGGCGGAACGTCAAATTACGGTAGGCAGTAAAACCTACCCTCTTCCTCCGCTATTTTTAGTAATGGCAACGCAAAACCCGCTAGAACAGGAAGGAACTTATCCACTACCTGAAGCACAGCTAGACCGATTCTTAATGCACGTGGACATCGATTATCCTGGCGCCGAGACAGAATTAGAGATATTGCGTTTAACGCGAGGTGAAGCCCTCTCAGAACCGCCTGTTACGCCACCAACGCTAACTCAAGACGATATTTTTACGTCGCGTAAAGAAGCGTTGTCTTTGTATATGGCGCCTGAGTTAGAACAGTATTTAGTTCAATTGATTATGGCCACACGTCAGCCTGCAAATTTTGACGCGGAATTAGGCCAGTGGATAGCGATGGGAACAAGCCCTCGAGCAACCATCAGTCTAGATCGCTGTGCACGCGCTCACGCATGGCTTAGCGGCAGAGATTTTGTTGGACCTGATGATATTCAAGCTGTGGTTCACAACGTGCTTCGCCACCGAATTATTCTGTCATATCAAGCCGAGGCTGAAGGCGTAACGATTAACGACGTACTTGATAAGATTGTTGCAACTGTCGCAGTCCCTTAAGTTATGGTGAATGTACAAGCGCAGCTAGACAAGCTGCAAAGTAATGGCGTCTCGTTGTCTACAGCAGAATTATTACGCTACCAGCAGTTAGCTAAGTTGTTTAGTTTGGCGCCTAAACGTATGCCACAAGCTAAACTTGCTGGAAGTTATCTCACCAAGCACAAAGGCCGAGGCATGGAGTTTGATGAGGCCCGGCATTATCAGCCCGGTGATGATATTCGCGCTATCGATTGGCGCGTTACTGCGCGCACGGGTAAAACTCACACTAAAGTGTATCGGGAAGAGCGAGAGCGCCCGGTTTTTCTATTCTGTGACTACCTACCTTCAATGGCATTTGGCACGCAGCTGCTTACTAAAGCGGTGCAAGCCGCGCATGTATCTTCATTAATAAGCTGGTCTGCTGCCGCTCGTGGCGATAAAGTTGGCGCACTGGTATTTAATCAGCAACAGCACAAAGAAATTAAACCACTAACTCGCAAAAAGGCCGTGTTGCACGTGTGTCATGAACTTTTGGCATTGCACGAACAGAGCGCGCAATCTGAGCCGGACAAAGACAAAGACGAACAAGCTTTTGCCGATGCGTGTGCTAGGGCAAGACGACTAGCAAGGCCGGGGAGCCTGGTTTATCTCGTGTCAGACTTTCAGCATTTAAGTACCCAAGCGATTCAACACTTGAGTCACTTAACACGACACTGTGAAGTAAGGGCTATCGTAATTAACGATCCAATAGAACACGCCTTGCCACAAACCAGTTCATTACAAACCGTCAGCGTTTCTGATGGCCGAAACCAACAACGCTGGGTGTTAGGCGACAATACCGAGCAACAGCAATATCAAAAATGGCGCAGTGAACACAACAGCGCGATTTATAGCACCTTGCGCAAAAACAATATCGCTCGATTCAGTGTTTCAGCGGGCCTTCCTTTAGACGAACAGCTTCAAAGTATGCAACAAGAACAAAGGTTGGAGCTTAATTAATGCAAAGCAGTATTTTTTCAACCCATTTTTTATCAAACTTTCTATCTAGTTACACAAAATCAGCTGCTCAATCGATGCCGCCGGCAAATCAAATGCCAGTGCCCCCTCAGCAGCAAGACCCACTTGCTCAACTGCGCGATATACACGTACCTACAGAGGTTAACATTTGGCCATTAGATTGGGGTTGGTGGGTCGCAATCGCAGTATGTTTACTTGCCCTATTTTGCCTATATAAAGCGATCACTGTTCACATACGTCACAATAAGGCACGTAAGCAAGCTTTAGCCTTACTTGAATCGATTTCAGCACAACAAAGCAATTGGCCCGTGGCGTTAAACTCAATTCTAAAACGCACGGCTATGAGCTATTACCCAACTCAGCAAGTAGCTGGGTTATACGGTAAACAGTGGCAAGCGTTCTTAACCTCTGCCTTGAAAAGTAGTGATAGCAAACTTGAAAGTGATTTAGGTTTGTTAGTAAGCAATGTTTATCAAGCCACCCCCACCCCTAGTGATTTTGAAACCTGCAAGGGGGCAGTAAAAAACTGGCTTTCAAAAGCCAAACTGCCAAAAAACAAGGGGGCTTACGGCGATGTGAATGATGGCGGTCTAAACGATGGCAGCCCTCATGATAAACAAGCCAAGGAGCCGCATCATGCTTAATTTTGCTTGGTGGTGGGTCTTTTTTGTACTCCCCTTGCCTATTATCGTACGCCTGCTTTCTAAAAAAGCACAAGACATGCCTATGGCTGCATTGCGGGTTCCTAATTTGCGACCTGGCGATGTGTCAGAGCAAACCCAGTTGAAACAAACCAAAATACCGCTGTTGGTAAGTAGCTTGATATGGCTGCTGCTAGTGACGGCTGCCGCGCGCCCTCAATGGTTAGGAGAGCCTGTCAGCATACCGAACGAAGGTCGAGAAATGATGTTAGCGGTGGATTTGTCTGGCAGTATGAAGATAGATGACATGCAGCTAAATGGCCGACAAGTTAACCGTTTAACCATGACTAAGTCGGTGGTTTATGACTTTATTCAGCGTCGCGTTGGCGACAGAATTGGCCTTATCTTATTTGCCGATACCGCGTACGTTCAAGCGCCGCTTACCTATGACAGAGATACCGTTTCCACACTTCTGAGTGAAGCTGTCATTGGGTTGGTTGGCGAACAGACGGCCATTGGCGATGCGATAGGTTTAGCGGTGAAGCGCTTTGACGAACGGGAAGAGTCTAATAACGTTTTAATTCTTCTTACCGATGGGCAAAATACTGCAGGGAATATTACACCCGAGCAGGCGAAAGAGTTGGCAATTAGTAAGGGTGTGAAGGTTTACACTATTGGTGTGGGCGCAGATAAAATGCTTATCCAAAGCTTTTTCGGCAGCCGACAAATAAACCCGTCGCAAGAACTTGATGAAGGCATGTTAACCGACATTGCAACTAGCACTGGCGGCCAATATTTTAGGGCTCGAAATGCCCAGGAACTTCAAGCTATTTATCAACAACTTGACGCGCTTGAGCCTATTGAAGGTGAAACGCGTAAGATGCGTCCATTGAGCGCACTGTTTTACTATCCCCTTGGTGCGGCAATATTACTGTCAGCACTATGGGCATTCTTGACGGTTCTTTTATCAACATTTCGTTGGTTCGCACAAAGACGAATTAACTCGTCCCAGCAACCCCCGAACTCAGCTGATTCTATACAAGCAGCTCAAACAAACAGGGAGACGAAGTAATGGAATTCGACTTCTTAAACCAATTTCATTTTTTACGCCCCGAATGGTTTATCGCGCTCGTTCCCCTGATGCTGCTTGTGTTTTTAATTAGAAAAACCACGGCTAAGCAATCTGGCTGGCAATCTGTGATCCCTTCTCATCTATATCAATATATGGTGATTGGAAAAACCGAAATGGGCGCAAAACCTCCAATGTGGATGCTTGCTTTTGTGTGGATTATAAGTGTGATAGCACTCGCTGGCCCAACGTGGGAGCGCCTGCCGCAGCCGGTTTACCAGTTGAAAATGGGACACGTTATAGTCATAGATATGTCGCTTTCAATGCGCGCTACCGATATGACGCCAGACAGGCTAACTCGCGCTAAATATAAAGCGATAGACCTAGTCAACGCTATTGGTGAAGGAGAAATGGGCTTGGTTGCTTACGCTGGCGATGCGTTTGTCATTAGCCCCTTAACCGAAGACGCAGGGAATATCACAACCCTTATCCCAAGTCTTTCACCGGAAATTATGCCCGTGCCGGGCAGCGACCCACTCCTTGGCATAGAGAGTGCGTCAGAGCTTCTCACGAATGCCGGATATAACTCAGGCATGATCTACTGGATTACTGATGGTATAGAGTTAGAACAACAACAAGAGCTTCAAGAGTATGTGGCCTCTATTCCTTTTACAGTAAATGCACTTACCGTTGGAACATCTGAAGGCGCGCCTATTCGCCAGCAAAGCGGTGAGCTTTTAAAGGACTTCACTGGCAGCATCGTTATACCCAAGTTAAATGAAGGCGCAGTGAAAGGCGTGGTTAAAACCAGCGGCGGACGCTTTGAATCCTTTACATCAAACGACGCCGACATTGATGCGCTCGCCTCGGTATCTCTACTAGATAAAAGCGACAGCGAAGAGAACGAAGAAGAGAGTAATTTACAAGGCGACCAGTGGAAAGAAGTTGGCCCTTACTTGCTGCTTATACTTCTTCCGTTTGCCGCCTTTGCATTCAAACGCGGGTTAGTTTTCATCGTGTTAGTGGGTTTACTTAGCCCCTCTATGATTAAAAACGCCCATGCTTTGCAACGTGCCCAACCCTCAGAAATTGCTGGAACGTCACAAGACATAGACGCACCGGAAAGCGCAAAGGAGATGGCAAATAAACCCGATTCACTTTCATGGTGGCAAACGCCATTTATGAATGACAACCAAGAAGCATTGAACAGCTACCAAAGAGGTAAATACAAAGACGCCGTTAACAAGTTTAATGATGAAGCGTGGAAAGCATCATCACTTTATAAATCAGGTGACTACGAAGGTGCGTTAAATGCCTTCAAAAGCATTCCTGGTCCCGAGAGCCTTTACAATCAAGGCAATGCACTGGCAAAACTCGGTAAGCTTGAAGACGCTATTAATAAATATGATCAGGCGTTAAGCGAAGCCCCCGATTTTGACGATGCAAGAACCAACAAAAAGATTGTCGAGGATTTGCTGAAACAGCAGCAACAACAGAATCAGGATCAAAACCAGAACGAAAATGGCGATGATGGCGAACAGAGTGACTCGCAGGATAATGGCCAAGATAACTCTGATAGCCCTAATAGCAAACAGCAATCAGGGGACCAGAACAATCAGGAAGGTTCAAATGAGCAGAATGGTCAGCAAAACGATAATGAGGGTCAACAGTCTGACCAAAGCCAAGCTAACGATGAACAGCAAAGTGGCGGAGATAACTCACAACAGCCTGATGATTCCGAGATGAACAGTCAGAACGAGTCATCAGACTCTCAGCAGCAAAATGCAGAACAAGAGCAGTCTGACCAAGGTGATGGTGCACAGCAAGACAGCGCGCAAGCACAAAAAGACGAACAACAAGCAGAGCAGGAAGCACAGGCAATGCAAGGTCAAGAAACCGAGCTTACCGACGCAGAAAAAGAAGAGCTGCAGCGAATGGAGAGTTTAATGCGCCGCGTGCCAGACGACCCTGCATTCCTACTAAAACGAAAAATGCAATTAGAAGCACAAAAACGTCAGCGTCAACGTATGCCTTCAAACCGGAGTGATTGGTAGATGAGAGCCTTATTACAATCTACACTTATAGTTTTTTTATTAACCCTACTCTTAAGTACGGCGGCTTATGCCGATGTAAACTCGCTGGAAGCCACCATTGATAGAAACCCTGTCATGTTGGATGAAGCCATTCGCTTAACGGTTACCGCAGACGGCAGCGCAGACAGAGATGCATTCGACAGCTCTCCCCTGCTTAAAGACTTTGTGGTCGGAAGAACATCAGTAAGTAGCCAAACCTCAATTGTCAATTTCGACACCAAGCGTACCACCGTTTGGACCACTACGTTATTTCCTCGTAAGGAAGGCACGTTCACCATTCCTTCACTAACCATTGAAGGTAAATCAACCAAGCCTATTCAAGTTAAAGTAATACCAGTTCAAGAACAAAGTAATGTCGCACGAGACTATTTTGTTACCACTGACATCGACGTGAAAGAGGCCTATTTAAATCAACAGCTGCTTTACACGGTTAAGCTGTTTCTTTCTAGCAATATTGAGCGCGGTAGCCTACAAGCGCCAGAAATGCAAAATGCGGAAATCACCCAGCTAGGAGAAGATAAACAGTATACAGATATCGTAAACGGTAGAAGGTATCAGATTATAGAGCGTCAATTTGCCGTTGTGCCTCAAGCATCCGGTGAATTCACGCTAAGAGGCCCTATTTTCACTGGCGAAGTTATGGCTGCCAATACTAACCAACGTTTTGGCTTCTTCAACCGCACCCAGCAAATTAATCGGGTTGGGCCCGACATTACGGTGAATATTAAGCCCATTCCTCAGGGGATAGATTACCCTTGGTTACCTTCTGAAATGGTGCGAGTGGATGAAGAATGGCCACAAGGTGATAGTTTTGTAGCAGGTGAACCAGTCACTCGTATTGTTACGCTAACCGCATTGGGCGTAGTAGAAGAGCAGCTTCCTGATATTCCTGAGCTTTATCCGCCAAACTTTAAGCTGTACCCTGATCAATCTAATACTACGACAGTTGAAAAAGACCAGAGCTTAATTTCACAGCGCCAAACGTCGCTGGCGATCATTCCAACGCAGCCTGGTAACTTTGTCTTACCTGAAATTACTATCCCTTGGTTTAATACGCTTACTCAGCAAACTGAGTATGCCACTATTCCCGCTCGTTCAATTACGGTAGCGCCAGCGTCTGGCGCAAATAATGCTAATACTCCGAATAGATTAGACACTCCATCAATCAGTAGTGCAAGCAATGAAGATATTCAAAACGATATACCGTCAACTGCACCACAGACTAACGCTAGTGCTAGCAAAGAGGGTGAACCATTAGACAGCGCTTCAGGTGAATTCAATACTAACGAAAATACCCAGCTTAATTGGATGGTAACTGGTGCACTACTTGTGCTGTTCGTCATAGCGCTTACAGGATGGTTAGTTACCTACAGAAAGCTTAAACAGGCTCAGTTTATGGGACCTGGGATCACTAACAAAACCGGCTCTGTACAGCGCCACCACTCTTATGCTCAGTGGGATGAAAAAGCACAGTTTCAAAACCTTATGTCAGCAATAAAGGCAAAGGACACACGTTTACTTACGTCTGCTCTTAAGCAGTGGATAAACGCGTTAACTTCGGGTAAAGCGCAACTTTCGCAGTTTGAAGGAATCAACGCTAGTGTTAATGAGCTCTATGCACTGCGCTTTTCAGCCAATAAAGCTGACGCTAGCACCCAATCTAAACAGGTCATGAAAGCTTTAGATAAACTTTCACATGAAGCTAAGCTTGCCCGCAGCGAATGGAAGCAAAAAAGTGAAGGGGACAATAACACGCTATCTGCCTTATATCCTGCTTCATAAAACGCATTTCATTTGCCAATACACTAGAATTTGCGTAATGAAAGCCCTTGCAATTAGCTAAATCACTGTGACAAGGGCTTCGTAGCAGAAATGATTGCGTTCGAGAAACAGTCGACCCTTTGAGCCTTATTGTCCTCTTTAAGGCTTATTAATCTTTGAAGCTTTAGCTCATAAAAATAATCAATTAAACGCGACGGGGAATATAATGAAGAAAACACTAGTAAAGCTAACGCCAATTGCGTTGGCCATTACCACGCTTACGGCTTGCTCTCCTGCAAGTGAAACCGCTAAAACAGCGCCGGAACCTATTAAAACAGAACAGCCAGCCGGGCAGTCTGAATCAGAGCGCCTTAATGCGTTCTTCGAACGTACTTTTGAAGAAGATCTTAAGCGTTCGCCATTATTTCAAAGTTACTTGGGTAAAAAATGGGACTATGACAAATGGGATGACATCAGTGACGAAGAAGCTGATGCTCGCATTGCCATCGCCAAAAACCGACTAGAAAAGCTTAATAGTTTTGACACCAGTCAGTTAAGTGAACAGGAACAGCTAAGCTTGCGCCTGTATAAATTGGGTATTGAGCGCGATTTAGCTAACGACGAATTTCGACATCACCGTTACATTGTACATCAGTTCCGCGCCGCACATACACAAGTGCCTAGCTTCCTTATCAACATTCACAGCGTAAAGAGTAAAGAGGACGCTAAGGCATACATTGGACGACTAGACAATGTACGTACGTACTTTGATCAAGTTATCGAACAAATGAAAGTTCGCGAAAAAGCCGGCGTATTCCCCCCTGCATGGGCCTACGATCAAATGATTGATGCGTCAAAAAACGTGATTACCGGCGCACCGTTTGATTCTAGCGAAATACCTTCAACTATCTGGGAAGATTTTCAAAATAAAGTAAATAGCCTAGATATTACAGAGGCGGAAAAAACGACGTTATTAGGTGAAGCGAAAGCCGCTTTGGTAACTTCAGTCATGCCGTCATACGAAAAGTTTATCGAAGAACTCGCTCATCAAAGGGAAATCACGCCTGAAGGCGATGGTGTGTGGCGCTTACCCAATGGTGATCAATGGTATCAGAATCGTCTAAACTGGTTTACCACTACAGACCTAACCGCTGAAGAAGTCCATCAAATTGGCTTAGACAATGTAGAGCGCATACACGATGCGATGCGCGACATTATGAAACAAGTGAAATTTGAAGGCACCCTTCAAGAGTTTTTCGTTTTCATGCGTGAAGACGAGCAATTCTATCTACCTTCAACAGATGAAGGTAGACAGCAATACCTTGATATGGCGAAAACAGCCATAGACGACATGCGAGAAGCTATCCCTGAATACTTCGGTATTCTTCCAGAGGCGCCCATGATTGTTAAACGGGTTGAAGCATTCCGCGAACAGTCTGCGGGCAAGGCGTTTTATCAAAGCCCAGCGCAAGATGGCAGCCGCCCAGGTATTTATTATGCAAACCTTTATGACATGAAAGCAATGCCTACTTATCAGTTAGAGGCGCTGGCGTATCACGAAGGCATCCCAGGTCACCACATGCAGCGCGCTATTGCACAAGAGCTAGAAGGTGTACCTCAATTCCAGAAATTCTTGAGCTTTACCGCATACACAGAAGGTTGGGGCCTATATACCGAAGAACTTGCAAAAGATATGGGCTTTTATAAAGACCCTTATTCTGATTTCGGTCGTCTAGCCATGGAACTTTGGCGCGCTTGCAGACTTGTGGTTGATACGGGTATTCATGCGAAAAAATGGACGCGCGAAGAAGCCGTAGATTACCTTGTTGAAAATACGCCAAACCCTAAATACGACGCGCAAAAAGCCATTGAGCGCTACATTGCTATGCCAGGTCAGGCTACGGCCTATATGATTGGTAAACTGAAAATTATGGAACTTAGAGAGCATGCCCAAGCTGAACTTGGTGACAAGTTTGATTGGAAAGGCTTCCATGACGAGGTGTTGAAGTACGGTCCAGTCCCACTTTCTATTTTAGAAGAAAACATTAATGCTTGGATTACTTCCCAAAAACGTGCCTAGCTTTTCGAACTAGGTGCTCTGATCACTGGAAATAAAATGAAAACGCGCCTTTCGGCTAACGAAATGGCGCGTTTTTTATGCCATAGTGAGAAAAAATTAAGTTTTTGGATTTTTTTATGTTTGGGCGAAATAAATCTGATAATGCTCAGGTCTTATCGGGTATGAAAGCAAAACACCAAAGATATGAAGCATTAGTAAAGGCATTTCACGCCGACATCTACCGCTATGCATTTTGGCTTATCAAAGACCAGAGCATTGCTGAAGATGTTGTTCAGGAAACCTTTTTACGTGCTTGGCGCTCATTAGACGCCCTAAATGATGAAAAAGCAGCAAAGTCATGGTTAATTACCATTCTTCGCCGCGAAAACGCCCGTCGGTTTGAACGCAAACAGTTCGACACAGTAGATATTGATGATTGCCATATTCAAGATGACACACAGCATGCTGATGGGGACTTGAAAGATAGAGAGCTTCAGCGACTATTAGGTGGATTGAGTGTGGAGTATCGTGAACCCTTAATACTCCAGTTGATTTTCGGTTTTAGTGGCGAAGAGATCGCCAACCAGTTAGGGCTTAACAAAAACACGGTAATGACTCGCCTTTTCAGAGCGAGGAATCAGCTAAAAGAGGCATTAGAGAAGCAAAATGAACAGAGAGGTCGTGTAAATGGATGAGTTAGAATTTAGGCGTCGTATCTACGCCGATCCAGAAACGACTGACAGTGATGTTGTAGAAGCGGCAAAAGCGGATGAAAGTAAACGCAGTTTCTGGAATGAACAAAAGCAGTTAGATAAGCAATTAAAGCAAGCATTGAAAGTCGATGTACCAGAGGATCTCGCAAGCAAGCTAATATGGCAGCAGTCTGCAGACGAATTCACCCGTTATAAACGCAGAAGTCGCTGGTATTTAGCCATGGCTGCATCGGTTGCTTTCACTGTAGGTATCGGACTTACCATGTGGTACCACCAACCGCTTAGTATTGGCGGACAAGCACTTGCCCATATGCAGTACGCAGAAATGGAACACGCTCATTCGTTGCTTCCTGTTGATTTGAATATGGTTAACGCAAAGCTAGCAAGCTTTGGTGGCAGCTTTAGCGAAATGCTCGACGGTGTAGAGGTCGCAAACTATTGTCATTTGAGCACAGTTAGAAGCCTTCATCTGATTGTGAATACGCCGCAAGGCAAGATGTCGGTATTCGTAGTACCTGAACGTGGAGATGTCTCCGTTCCAAGCGAGTTTGCCGATGGTCAGTACCATGGAGAGAGCATTAAAATGAAGCATGCCAATGTAATGATTGTTGGCGATAAAGATGCTGATTTAAGCGATATGAAAAAGGCGGTGTCAGAAAGGATTCAATTCTCTGCTTAACACACGTTAAGTAACTGTAAAGTGTTCCAAAAAAGTGCGTATCTTTAGCACTTCCCTTCGTCGGCCCCTATGGGCCGATTTTTTTTGCCCAAAATTAAGATGAAACCCTGTTCAATAAAACTTATACTCCGACTTAAAGGTTAAAACGTCCGTTTTAATTTCAGTTAATCACTTCATTCACTTACCCGCAGTAAAGAGGTCTCCATCACAATGAGCGCTTGGTTTCGTTTTACAAGGCTAATGATTTGCCTTTTGATTCCTGCAATAGCTTGTTTCACTGTCTTTGCTCAAAGTATAGATATTCCCAACGCACTTAGACTAAAAAAACTTGATAATTATAGTCATATAGCTGCAACGGCAATTTATCATTGGAATACACCTAGCGAGGTGAGCAATGAGAATATCATTGCTATGTTAACGAGCGCCGGTTTGCAGAATGACACGCAAAGTGAAGGCGTGATATTTAGACACTTGTTGGCCACTTATACTGCGAATGATGCTGACTCGCCGAGAATCCCACTTTTCGTTAAAGAGCCTCTATTAGATAAGCATTGGCAAGAGCTTAAGACAATTAAGCCTGAGCTTTTCGCTGCTGCGAAGGCGTATTACATTTATGCTAGAGCGGTAAATGATTTTAAAGGCTCTGACCATAGGGTAAATTTTTCTGTTCCTGAACTGCGCCGTTTGCAGCGAGAAGCGCTAGAAACTGGGAGTCGACGAGCCACTGCTATAGCTAGCATATGGTTAGCGATGGAACTCACCCTTGCGAACCCAATACAAGCAATTAATGAAATCGAATATGCGTTACCGCACCTTCCTCGATACTCATCAGACAAAAGCTTAGAAAATGCGTTATCAAACGTAATTGCACATGATTGGCTGAGAGGTGCTTATCTGGAACTCTTCGTTCCAAGCAGAGCATTTTTCCACTCAAAAGAGATCATTGAAAGTAAAACGCAAGATAACAACACCATGGTAAAGACTTGGGCCTACTTCTCGGCCATCGATTCATTGTTAATTCAAAATAAGTTTGAAGAAGCATTGGCTATGTCAAACGACGCAATAGAGCATTTGTCCACAGTAACGTCAGTGCACGAAAGGTTGTTGACGTATGTCCAAAGACTTCGTGTAGTAGTGTTTCAAAAAAGCGAAGGATATGAACTGCTAGCGCAAGAAGTCATGACGCAAATCAGGCAGCTTGATACCACAGAGGTAAAACAAAGAACTGAGGAGCTTTCAGCTTACGCAGATGCACTTTACGCTGCGGTATTGAACGATGATGCTAAATTTCAAGACTCCCTTCAGCGTTACCGCAATATCGTTCTGGCTACTATTCCAAATTCGGGTTTTAAAGAAAAAATCAAGCTTAGGTTAGAGCGGGAGCTTTCTAGGCTTTACGATGCTTCGGGTGACTACGAAAAAGCATATGAGCATTCGAAAACCTACAATAGGCTTCTTGTTGAAAAAAACACTGAGCAATTCAAGTTGTCAAATTCTTCGTTTACCGACGGTATTGCGAAAGATATCGAGTTAGCGCGATATCGACAAAAAGAACTCACTGTGCTCAGAAGTGAAAAAGATGGCCTTTCTACCGACAAAGAAGCAATGAAAACCACCATTTTTGCGTTGATTATCACAATTCTCATCATTCTTGCACTATGGCTATGGATTTCAAAACGACAGAGCGACTTGCTAGCTGAGCGTGACTCACTTACCGGCGCTCTCACGCGACGAGCTATGCTAAACAGTTTGAAAAAAGCACTGAAAGGCAATAAAGCGTCCTGTATTGCTCTACTTGATGTCGACAACTTTAAAAAGATTAATGACAAATACGGCCACGTTGTCGGTGATGAAGTGTTGACTACCTTTACGCAGATTATCAAAAACCGAATTCGTAAGTCAGACAAGCTCTGCCGATATGGCGGCGAAGAGTTTTTGATTTACTTTTCCGACTCCGACCAAAGGTCTGCTAAGCGAATTCTGGACGAGCTGAATTTCGCGCTTTCTCGCCAGAAACACTGGAGCAATACAAAAGAAATGTTTTCCGTGAGTTTTTCTTCGGGTCTGTTAGACGTCAACGGAGAAACCAACCTAGACACCATTATCAAGATGTGTGATGAGCTTCTCTACAGAGCCAAAAGAGAAGGTCGAGCGCGCGTTGCATCTTTTCCAATTTAACCTTTCGCCAAACTTTATTTACGAATTACCGTATAGAAAACATGCAAGGTCGCTGACTGACATAGAGACTCTATGTCATAGGTGTTAGCATGAAAGAAAAAACATAGGGAATTTATATGGCTACTGGCACGATAATCTCGTTGGGTTTGTATTTTGTTGTAATGTTAGGGATAGGCCTTTTCGCTTATCGGCAGACAGACACCAACGTAGAAGGCTATATGCTTGGCGGCCGCCAACTAGGCCCCGCGGTAACCGCGCTTTCAGCAGGTGCATCGGATATGAGCGGATGGATGCTCATGGGCTTACCCGGTGCAATGTATGTATCAGGCTTATCTGCTGGCTGGATTGCCGTAGGTTTGACACTCGGTGCTCTGGCAAATTATATGTTAGTTGCTCCACGCCTTCGCGTTTACACTGAAGTAGCCAACAACTCCATTACCCTCCCCGACTATTTTGAAAATCGCTTCGCTGACAACACGCGTTTATTGCGCGTTATAGCCTCTGTGGTTATCGTTGTCTTCTTTACGCTTTACACCTCTTCTGGTGTGGTAGCTGGCGGAAAGCTCTTTGAGACATCATTTGGATTAACTTATGAGACCGGCTTATACGTCACCGCGGGTGTCGTCGTAGCTTATACCCTCGTAGGCGGTTTCATGGCAGTAAGCATGACCGACTTCGTTCAGGGGTGCATCATGTTTGTATCTCTCATTATGGTACCTGCCGTTGTTATTAGCGAGTTGGGTGGAATCGGCGCGTCAATTGACGCCTTAGATACCATTAATCCGGCGCTTTTCGATGCATTTATGGATGCGGCTACCAATGAAGCACTAAGCGTAATAGGCATTGTTTCACTGATGTCATGGGGCCTAGGTTATTTTGGTCAGCCTCATATCATTGTGCGTTTTATGGCGATACGTTCTGTTAAAGATATACCAACTGCGCGCAATATCGGTATGAGTTGGATGATTGTGTCGATTATTGGTGCGTTAATGACGGGGCTTTTCGGCCTTGCCTATGTAACAGGTAACGGAAACGAAATCGATCCAGAAACCGTCTTCATCTACTTATCTCAAATTCTATTCCACCCGCTCATCGGTGGCTTCCTGCTCGCTGCGATTTTAGCGGCGATCATGAGTACTATTTCTTCTCAGCTGTTGGTAACCTCAAGTTCATTAACCAGTGACTTTTATCAAGCCTTCCTAAGACGTGATGCGTCAGATGGCGAGCTCGTTATTGCTGGTCGTGTCAGCGTAGTAGTTGTCGCGCTTGTAGCAATCTATCTAGCTTATGATAGAGACAGCACCATTTTAACGCTTGTAAGTAATGCTTGGGCTGGCTTTGGTGCAGCCTTTGGACCGCTTGTACTATTTAGCCTGTTTAAGCGTGAAATGACTCGCCGTGCTGCATTAGGTGGTATGATCGTTGGTGCAGTAACGGTGTTACTGTGGATTTATCTTCCTATTGAAATCGGCGGCCAAAAGCTTGGTGACTGGATGTACGAAATTGTCCCTGGGTTTATTTTATCTAGCTTAACCATCATGATTTTAAGTAAATCTGGCTCGCCAAGAGAAGGTGTGGTCGATACGTTCGACGCTTTCCAGACCAAATTGAGTGAAAGGTAAGCGAACGATACGAAATAAGTCATTCGCAACGAAAGTGAATAACAAGCCCTGTTTATATTACTAAACAGGGCTTTTTTCTTTTTATAGGCCTTGAAAAAAGTGGCTTATGCTTCAATTGCATGACAGTTTTATTTAATGGAATAAGATAGCTATTTTAAATAGCAAAATCGCATACTACTTTTGAAATTAAATATGTTATCGTTCTATGCAGAAAAATAACCCATATATAACTTTTTTGTATATAACATAAAATTCGGACTTCAAAATGACTGCTAGTATCCCGTCTGTAACGCATTTGAAACAACTCGAAGCCGAGAGTATCCAGATTTTCCGTGAGGTTGCTGCTGAGTTTGAAAACCCAGTTATGCTTTACTCTGTAGGAAAAGACTCTTCTGTACTGCTTCACCTTGCCCGTAAAGCGTTCGCGCCCGGCAAAATTCCTTTCCCACTATTACACGTAGATACCACGTGGAAGTTTGGTGAAATGATTAAGTTCCGTGACGAACAAGCTAAGAAGCACGGTTTTGATTTGCTTGTTCACATCAATGAAGAAGGTGTTGAAGCTGGTGTTGGCCCATTTAGCCACGGTTCAGCAAAACATACTGACATCATGAAAACCCAAGCACTTAAGCAAGCGCTTAACAAATATAAGTTCGATGCGGCATTTGGTGGCGCTCGACGCGACGAGGAAAAATCACGTGCCAAAGAACGTGTTTACTCATTCCGCGACAGCAACCACCGCTGGGACCCAAAAAACCAGCGTCCAGAGCTTTGGAATATTTATAACTCTCAGGTTAATAAAGGCGAAAGCATTCGTGTATTCCCAATGTCTAACTGGACTGAGCTAGATATCTGGCAATACATCTACCTAGAAAACATCGATATTCCGCAACTTTACCTTTCTAAGCCTCGCCCTGTCGTTGAGCGCGACGGCGTTCTTATTATGGTTGACGACGACCGTATGCCGCTAGAAGAAGGTGAAGTACCAGAGATGCGCTCTGTGCGTTTCCGTACTCTTGGCTGTTACCCACTTACCGGTGCGGTAGAATCAGAAGCAGCTACCCTACCTGAAGTTATCCAAGAAATGCTGCTTACCAAGACGTCTGAACGTCAGGGCCGAGTTATCGACCATGACAGCGCAGGCTCTATGGAGAAGAAGAAAATGGAAGGGTACTTCTAATGGCCACCGACAACGTTGTTTGGCATAAACACGAAGTAAACAAGACCACCCGCTCTGAAAAGCTTGGTCAAACGCCTCGTGTATTCTGGCTAACGGGTTTAAGCGGCTCTGGTAAATCGACATTAGCCAACCTGCTTGAGAAAAAGCTTCACGAGCAGAACAAGCACACCTATCTGCTTGACGGCGACAACGTGCGCCACGGTCTGTGTGGCGATTTAGGTTTCAGCGATAAAGATCGCGTTGAAAACATTCGCCGCATTAGCGAAGTCGCTAAACTTTTTGTCGATGCCGGTACCATTGTGCTTACCGCTTTTATCTCGCCTTTCAAAGCCG
This sequence comes from Alteromonas sp. Cnat3-28, assembly GCF_022348265.1. Classification (NCBI taxonomy): domain Bacteria; kingdom Pseudomonadati; phylum Pseudomonadota; class Gammaproteobacteria; order Alteromonadales; family Alteromonadaceae; genus Alteromonas; species Alteromonas sp. Cnat3-28. Next base: position 44,337 of record NZ_JAKREY010000009.1, on the reverse strand, counting down.
ACCGCGATTATTGCCGCAGCTTAATGGAAGACGGAGAGTTTGTAGAAGTGTTTATCGATACACCTCTTGAAGTGTGTGAAAAACGCGACCCGAAAGGGCTATACAAGAAAGCGCGTAGCGGTGAAATCAAGGACTTCACAGGTATTGATTCAGCCTATGAAGCGCCTGAAGCGCCAGAAGTACACTTAACCTATCAGGATGAACCAGCAGAGCAAACCGCTGAGCGATTGTATGCTTTGCTTCAAGAAAAGGGATTGGTGTAATGACACAGCCTTTAAATAGTCTTGCACAAAAAGTGCTAGCTATCGCCAAAGAAGCTGGCGATAAGATAATGGCCATTTACGAGAAAGACTTCGCCATTTATGAAAAGCAGGATACCAGCCCGCTAACAGAAGCTGACCTTGCCGCACATAACGTAATCGTAAACGCCCTTGAAGCTGAATCTGACCTGCCGATTCTTTCTGAAGAGTCAGCAGATATTTCATGGGAAGAGCGCAAAACGTGGTCGTCATACTGGCTGGTAGACCCGCTAGACGGCACTAAAGAGTTTATTAAGAAAAACGGTGAGTTTACGGTAAATATTGCACTTATCGAAAACGGTAAACCGACCATGGGTGTGGTTTACGCGCCAGCACTAAACAAAAGCTATGTAGGTATTGTTGGTGAAGGTGCGTGGACTGAAGTAAATGGCGAATTTACCGCTATTTCTGCGCGCAAGCACGATGGTGCCGAAGTGTGGAAAGTGGTAGGTAGTCGTTCTCACCAAAGCCCAGAAATTCAGAATTTATTGGCACAGCTTAAAGGTGAAACCGAGCTTGTGGCGATGGGTAGCTCACTGAAGCTTTGCTTGGTGGCTGAGGGCGAAGCACATCTTTACCCTCGATTAGGCCCAACATCTGAATGGGATACAGGTGCAGCGCACGCAGTCGCACTAGCAGCAGGCGCAAACGTAACCGTACTTGACCCTGAAAACCCATTAGATGACAACGCTGACGCTCTTACGTACAACCAAAAAGAGTCTGTGTTAAACCCCTTTTTCCTTGTGAGCGCATAACATGAACAATGAAAACGAATTATTGAGACAGGACATTCTGTCTTACCTAGAACAACACGAAAAGAAAGACATGCTACGTTTCCTTACCTGCGGTAGCGTAGACGACGGTAAAAGTACCCTAATTGGTCGCTTGCTTCACGATTCTAAAATGATTTATGAAGACCAACTTGCAGCTATCACTAAAGACAGTAAAAAAGTGGGCACTACCGGCGAGAAAGTTGACCTTGCCCTTCTTGTAGACGGTCTTCAGTCTGAGCGTGAGCAAGGGATTACTATCGACGTAGCATACCGCTACTTCTCTACTGACAAGCGTAAGTTTATTATCGCAGATACTCCGGGGCACGAGCAGTACACCCGTAACATGGTAACCGGTGCGTCAACGTGCGACCTTGCTATTATTCTTGTTGATGCTCGCGGCGGCGTTAAGGTACAAACGAAACGTCACTCGTTCCTGGTTTCTCTTCTAGGTATAAAACACGTTATTGTTGCTATCAACAAAATGGACTTGATGGACTATTCAGAAGAAGTGTACAAGCAAATTCAGGAAGACTACCTGAAGTTTGCTGAGCAGCTTGATATTCCTGACATTCAGTTCGTACCTATTTCAGCACTTGAAGGCGACAACGTAGTAGGCAAGAGCGAAAAGACCCCATGGTTTGACGGCACGCCACTTATGGAAATGTTGGAAAACATTGAAATTGGTGAAGACGACAACCTAGAAGATTTTCGCTTCCCTGTACAATACGTTAACCGCCCTAACCTAGATTTCCGTGGCTTTGCGGGTACGGTGGTATCTGGCCAAGTTGCACCAGGTGATGAAGTAACGGCACTTCCTTCTGGTAAGAAATCAAAGGTGAAGCAAGTCGTTACGTTTGAAGGCGACCAAGAGCGCGCTTATGTACCTCAAGCAGTAACGTTAACGCTAGAAGATGAAATTGACATCTCTCGTGGCGATATGATTGTAAAATCAGACAACTTGCCACTGCTTAACACGCAATTTAAAACTCACCTTGTGTGGATGTCTGAAGAGCCGCTAATGCCAAACAAGCAATACTTGTTTAAGTTCGCGACTAAATCAACGCCAGGGGTAGTTGCTCATATCGATAATCAAATTGATGTGAACACGCTGGAAGAAACGGATGCCATGCACTTAAATCTTAACGAGATTGGTGTAGTAGACGTTAAGTTTACTCAACCTGTTGCCTGCGACCCGTATAAGCGCAACCGCCCTACCGGTTCATTCATCGTCATAGATCGCTTGACCAACGGCACTGTTGGTGCTGGTATGATCATTGACGAAATTGCGGGTGACGCACAGCATACATCACCAAACTTCTCTGAGTTCGAGCTTGAATTCAATGCACTAGTACGCAAGCACTTCCCGCATTGGAACTCTGTGGATATCAGTAAACTTTAAGCAGGACTGGAGCAATATGGATGTGACCCAGTTCATCGTACTGGCAGTATTTGCCGGTACGATATGCGCGCTGATCTTTACCAATCAGCGCCCTTCCACTGTGTTTTCTGGTGCAGTGTTAGCTTTACTGGTTACCCAGCAGTTATCTCTTGATGACATTTTGCTAAATTTGACAAACAAGGGTCTTATCACCCTTGTTTTGTTGCTTTTGGTAAGCAGCGCAATTGATAAAACAGCGCTAATAAAACGCCTTGGAAGAAAATTAGTAAGTGCTAATTTTACTCAATCCTACTGGCGCTTGTTTTCATTGACCTTTTTATCGTCTGCCCTATTAAACAATACGGCAATTGTGGCAAGCCTAATTGGCCCAATTAAGCAAAATCAATATCATCCTGCCTCGCGATTGCTAATCCCGCTTTCATACGCGGCTATTTTAGGCGGTACGGTAACCTTAATCGGTACGTCTACCAACCTAATCGTAGACAGCTTCTTGCAAGAGCACGGGCATCCAGGCTTTAACTTTTTTGACTTCACACTTTACGGAACGGTAGCTGGACTAAGCTGTGGTCTACTCATGTTTTTGTTACTTCCTTTGCTACCTCATATTGGCAATAAGAGTAACAACTATCACGAGTATATGGTTGAAGCCGAAGTGGAATCTGGTTCAGAGCTCATAGGCAAAACCGTAGAACAAAACCATTTACGTAACTTACCAGAACTCTTTTTGGTAGAAGTGGTGCGCAATGGCAACCTGATATCTCCTGTTGGGCCTGACCTGGTCATTCTGGAAAACGACAAACTGATCTTCTCTGGCAACGTTCAAAAGCTTGATAACCTTAGCCACATAAAGGGGCTAAGCATGTTTGCTGAGACCGATGGGGTATTGCGTGAGAGCTTAACCGAGGTAGTTGTTGCCAATCGCGCTCAAGTTATTGGGCAAACCATTAAAAAACTTGGCTTTAGAGCCCTGTTTGATGCGGCCGTTGTAGCCATTCGCCGCGATGGAGAGCAGCTGTCAGGCAAGTTAGGAGAAATAAAGCTTCAAGCAGGTGACTTCTTACTTTTAGCTACAGGCCCAGACTTTGCGACTCGTCAAAATTTAAATAAAAACTTTTTTATTTTGTCAGAGCAAAAAATCGCCCGCCCACTAACCAACAAGCAAGAGTGGATTACCCTTGGCGGCTTCCTTTCCACGGTGTTATTGGCTGCAACTAATGTCATTTCACTGGCTATTGGTCTGCTGTTTTTAGCCGCTGTGCTAATTGGCGTAAGGGTAACGTCAAACGGCGAAATGAAACGAAATTTACCGTTAAATTTGATTGTAGTGATTGTGGGCGCGTTAAGCCTGGCAACCGCATTAGAAAATTCAGGGGTTATAAATATAACCACCGAGGCACTTATGCCAGTGTTGTCGGGTACTGACTGGTTCATAGCATTGTTAGTCATCTACTTGCTAACACTGGTTTTAACAGAGTTCGTTACCAACAACGCTGCTGCGGCGTTAATGTTCCCGTTTGCCTACGGGTTAGTGCAAATCATTGGCGCACCGCTAATGCCATTTGCGTTAGCGGTAGCATTTGCAGCAAGTGCCAGTTTTATTTCACCGTTCGGCTATCAAACCAACTTGCTTGTTTATAATGCGGCGAATTATAAGTTTTCGCATTTTATGAAAATTGGACTGCCTATTTCGCTGTTGTACAGCACCATAGTTTTGACACTGCTTAATATTACTTATTTGTAAGGTCTTGCGGCGCGTTTTGAGAGTACACAGAAAATCACCAAAGATAGAGCAGCAATCAGCAGCATTACGTAAAGGGAAGCAAGCGCTTCCCTTTTTCTATTTATAACCTTTCAATACATTCATTTTCTCTTACAAATATCAAGATGTTGTGCTGTACAACACCTGTAGCCAACAGTAATCTATACCTCAATTTATTGCCTGCCTGTTGGCAAGCTAACAATGACTCATGGCTTTACCCAGAGACAGAGTAATAAGAAAAACGAAATAGGAGCAAGGGATGCACAATGTAACGAACCCCTTTCAAGCGTGTAACGATATTTTCTTCAAGCCTAATGGCGTATTTAAAGCAGTAGGTGAAAACAACAATTGGAGCTGGATGCCATTTATTTTGTTCATGGCTATTTCTCTTGTTTCCCAGTACTTGTATGTAAACTTCGTTGACATTGAATGGTTCGCTCAGATGAATATTGCCGCGCAAGGGGATATGAGTCCGGCAGAAGAAGAGCAAATGAAGGCCTTCTTCACCAGGGATGCTTTGCTTTGGTCATCGGTTATAGGTGCCTTTTTTGTTCCTATTATCGTAAACGCCATTTACGCCGTGTACGTGAATTTAATGACCCGTTCTGACGACAGCCATGTGTATGGCTTTACTGACTGGTATGGTTTCGCTTGGTGGCTTTCAATGCCTTATGTGCTTACTGGTTTAGTGGGTGTTGCTTTGCTGTTGTTCGCAGGCGACCATCAAGTTTATCGCCAGCGTCCCTTGGGTATATTGCGAATATCCCGATGGACTCGCCTTGGTACGCTTTCGGCCAGGCGTTAAGGGTAGAGCTATTCTGGGGCATTTATTTAGCCACCGTAGGTATTACTCAATGGACCGCCTTTTCTCTTAAAAAGGCGGCATTAATTGCAAGTGCACCTTATATTGTTATCTACGGCATCTGGTTGATTGCCCTCGCCTTGTTCTAATTAACCTTGCGAATGTAACGCGCCCACTATACGAAAAGTGCGCTGTGCTATTAATACAGTAGTTATGAATATAATGTTTGTGATTACAGTGCTTTAGTACAGCGTTTCTATAAACTGGCCGCGCAGCCTTACTTTAAAAAGACGCACCCTTTCATTTCTTTCACTACCCATGAATAGCATCATTGCCGCTTTTGTCGTCACACGAAGTATCTTTATACCATATATGGTATTACACCCACAGCGGCAGCTGTTTCGTTGGCTTAGACCCTTGTCGTAACGGCCTGAAATAATCTTTATTTTGATAAAACTTCGCATCCTGCGGTGAATGCCATAAAGGCACGCCTAACAAAGGAAGGGGCTTTAAGAGTGGTGTGATCTGAAAAGCATCGAGTGCTGAAATTCGGGCTGACATTGCATCGTCGAGTACGGCGCGTTGTTGCCATTTATCGAGCTCACTAAATCCTTGAGGCACTGAAACCGCGAGCCACTTTCCAGTAAGCCCAATAAACGGGTTCAGCATCATTTCTAAACTCGCATGCCCAAATACATAGGGCGTTACTTCAGCATGCCAACGCCCTCGATTTGCTAGAAATACCTGTTCCCATTCATGGGTGGCCAGTTGCTGTAGGAAAACTTCTAGCGATTCAACGCCACTTGGTTTGGGCTCTTCTATCGCCAGCACCACGCCACACTCATCAAAGTGGGTAATCCGATTGCGACGTGCGGTGCGAGGGTTTACGCCGTACGCCTCGATATCGCTTATATGCAGTTCATTTAATAAGGATTTTGTTTTGGGAAATTGCAGCCAGATTAGTGCATTAAACAAATCGTGCCAGCTTTGTTCTCTGGTAGGGACAACCCCATCTTCACTAATAATCGTTTCATAGTAACGCTGTTCATCTTCTGAAAACTGACTCTGTCCTTTAAATACAGGCCCCGTCCATTGCTTGTGATATCTAGATGTAAGTTCATTAAGCACTTCAGGCGATGGAAAATCATCAAATTCTAATAATTCGAGTTCATCTAGAAGATCAATTACCGGAGGACTTGCGTGTGCTTTTAAGTAGTCTTTACAGAAAGGGATTGAGTCTGATTGCATATCAACTATTGGTTCGCTCTGGGGTTTTCTCTATACTGAGCAAGTATTGTAGAGCAAACAGAGACTAACAATGAAAAAAATGTTTTTGCCATTGCTTGTACCTACCCTTCTGGGCGTAAGTGCTTGCACACCTAACAACGACAGCGCGTCACAAGATCAGTCTGCGAAAAAAGAGATGCCTGTGGCGTCTAACTTTGACAGTGTTTACAACAATATTTCAGACGCCGATATTCGCGAGCCATTAAAGGTACTGTCTTCAGATGAGTTTGAGGGCCGTTTACCGACGACTGAAGGCGAAAAGAAAACCATTGAATACTTGGTTAGTGAATTTACCAAAGCGGGGCTTAAACCGGGTAACGGGGATAGCTTTTTACAAAAAGTAGCCCTTATGGAAATTACTGCTGACCCAGATATGACCATGACTATTGGCGACAACAACTTCGCATACAAAGAGCAAATGGTTGCCTCTTCCAAGCGTGAACAGAGCTCAGTGTCGCTCGAAGATTCAGAATTAGTCTTCGTTGGCTATGGTGTGAATGCACCAGAGTACGACTGGAACGACTACGAAGGGTTAGATGTTGAAGGCAAAACCGTCGTCATGCTAATTAATGACCCGGGATTTGAAAATCCAGAAAGTGGTAAGTTTCAAGGCACAACGATGACCTACTACGGTCGTTGGAGCTACAAATATGAAGAAGCGAGCCGTCAGGGCGCTGCTGGCGCCATTATTGTTCACGAAACTGCACCTGCCTCTTACGGCTGGTCAGTTGTTGCCAACAGCTGGAGTGGTCCGCAGTACGGCCTTGTAAGCGCCGACAAAGGAGCAAGTCGTGTGGCTGTTGAAGGTTGGTTAACGTTAGATGCAGCGAAAAAAGTGTTTGCTGATGCAGGGCTCGACTTTGACCAAGAGAAAGCAAACGCCATGCAAGGTCCTTACAACAAAGCGATGGATATCAACGCCTCGGTTACGGTTAACAACACCTTCAAAAAGTCAGAGAGCAACAACGTTATCGCGACTCTGCCGGGCGCAGAGTTTCCTGATGAGCATATTATCTACACGGCACATTGGGATCATTTAGGTAAAGATGAGAGCAAAGAAGGCGACCAAATCTATAATGGCGCTCATGATAATGCGACGGGCACTGCGGCTATTCTAGCCATGGCCAAAGCATACTCAGAGTTGACGCCTGCACCAAAACGCTCGGTATCATTTTTAGTAGTAACTGCTGAAGAGCAAGGGCTGTTAGGCAGTAAATATTATGCAAGCAATCCTGTTATTCCGATTGAAAATACGGTTGCTAATATCAACATGGACGCAATGAACGTATTAGGTAAGACCAAAAACGTTGCCGTTGTAGGCATGGGTAAGTCAGAAATGGAAGACTATCTTGAAGCCGCTGCGGCTAAGCAAGGCCGTACACTGACTCAGGAAGACAGACCAGAAGCTGGGTACTACTACCGCTCAGATCATTTCAGCTTTGCCAAGCAAGGTGTTCCAGCACTGTACGCTGAAGGCGGAAATGAACCAGCAGATGAAGAGACAGCCAAATACAGAAAACGTATGAATGTCATTGTTACGGGCTGCTATCACCAAGTGTGCGATCAGTATCGTGACGATTGGGATTTAAGCGGTATCGTACAAGACACGCAAATGCTGTTTGATGTGGGTGTAGGTGTTGCAAATGCAGAGGCTTGGCCGAAGTGGAATGAAGCAAGCGAGTTCCAGCGCCAAAACTAAAACACTTTGACGTAAAAACGCAAAGAAGGCCGCGTCTTCTTTATCGTTAATAAAGGGTTTCTTCCTGAAACCCTTTTTTATTGACCCGCATTAATTTACTACCCTCTATATTTGAACTCACTTCCCTCTATATTAAGCACTGCTTACCGCATTCATAAGCTTACCTTTGCATGGAATTAGGATAAAAATGTTAATAAACGGCTATTTTGGGATAAATGGAATAAGAATTTCCATTTTCTCATCATAATGTACTTGCAATTTCCTGTCAGACTGGCACATTCAGGGGCACGCGAATAAGAATAACAACAAATCATCGCCCACTCGTACGCGAGTACCGACAGAAAAAACTTCTATTATTTTTTTCAACAAGTGAACAGAGAGAATCCGTTATATGTGTGGTATTTTCGGTATCCTTGATATCAAAACCGATGTGTCTGAACTCAGAACCCAAGCCCTCGATTTATCAAAACTTTTGCGCCACCGTGGCCCTGACTGGTCGGGTATCTGGAATAATGACAATACCATTCTTTGTCACGAAAGATTGGCGATTGTCGACGTTGATACAGGGGCGCAGCCTCTTATCAGCCAAAACGATAAACAAATTCTTGCCGTTAACGGCGAGATTTACAACCACAAGCAACTTGCTGCTAATCTAGATGAGCCGTACCCATTTAAAACCCGTTCTGATTGCGAAGTTATTCTTCCGCTTTTTCAGCAAAAAGGCATCGACTTTATCGATGAACTAGAGGGTATGTTTGCGTTCATTCTATACGATGAAGAACAAGACGCTTACCTTATTGCCCGCGACCATATTGGTATTATTCCGCTTTATACCGGTTACGATGAACACGGTAACTTCTATGTTTCATCTGAAATGAAAGCGTTAGCAGGCGTATGTAAGACAATCAGTGAGTTCCCTCCTGGCCACTACCTGTGGAGCAAAGAAGGTAAAATCACCAAGTACTACAAACGCGACTGGATGGAATACGACAACGTAAAAGACAACACCAGCAACCTAGAAGAGCTACGTATAGCATTCGAGAAAGCTGTGAAGTCACACATGATGTCTGACGTTCCATACGCTGTACTTCTATCGGGCGGTTTGGACTCTTCACTGGTTTCAGCTGTCGCTGCGCAGTACGTTGCAAAGCGCGTTGAAGACGAAGACAAGACAGATGCATGGTGGCCTCGCCTGCACAGTTTTGCTGTAGGTCTTGAAGGAGCACCTGACCTTAAGGCAGCGAAGAAAGTGGCCGACATGATTGGCACCGTACACCATGAAATTCACTTTACCATTCAAGAAGGTTTAGATGCCATCCGTGATGTTATCTATCACTTGGAAACCTACGATACAACAACGATCCGCGCCGCTACTCCAATGTACTTAATGACACGCAAGATTAAAGCGATGGGCATTAAAATGGTGCTATCGGGTGAAGGTTCTGACGAAATTTTTGGTGGTTACCTATATTTCCATAAAGCGCCAAACGCCAAAGAATTCCACGAAGAAACGGTACGTAAACTTGATCGTCTACATATGTTTGACTGTGCGCGTGCTAACAAAGCCACATCGGCATGGGGTGTAGAAGCTCGTGTTCCATTCTTAGATAAGAACTTCATTGACGTAGCTATGCGTTTAAACCCACAAGACAAAATGTGTCTAGATGGAAAAATGGAGAAGTGGATCCTTCGTAAAGCGTTTGATAACGGCGAAACCCTTCCAGCAGAAGTACTGTGGCGTCAAAAAGAGCAGTTTGGTGATGGTGTAGGTTATTCGTGGATTGATTCAATTCGCGATTTCGTTGAAAACGAAGTGACTGATCAGCAACTTGCAACAGCGGAATTCCGCTTCCCAGTTAACACACCAGACACCAAAGAAGGCTACTACTACCGCACTATTTTCGAGAGCTACTTTCCTCAAGAAAGTGCGGCGCGCTGTGTGCCAGGCGGTAAATCTATTGCGTGTAGTACAGCAGAAGCACTTGAGTGGGATGAGAGCTTTAAAAACAATGCAGATCCTTCTGGCCGTTCGATGAAAGGCGTCCACGCTGGCGAGTCTTAATAGACAATCGTACAAGCAGAGCTAACATTTAAAAAAACGCGGCCTAAGCCGCGTTTTTTATTGTCTATTTATTCTTTTGAATCTTCTGTTTTTGGTTTATACCATAAAGCAGAATTAGTAAGAGGGGTCTCAATGGGTAATAACGGATTTTCGAGAGTGAAAATTTTACGCTCATTAACCCCTAAAGAGGCTAAAATTGGGGCGTACGTAGATTCAAATAACGCATCAAAAGACCCATCTTCAATGGCTCTGTTAAGGCCTGTTTCAATGAGATTCGCTAACGTCTTGTTACTTGAACTTACAAAGTAATACATAGCGGTGGGGTAATACAGCGCCATTGAAGGCTCAAGGTAAAGATTGTTACGACGACCTTCCACCTCCAGCTCTGCGTCCACTTCCATAACAGAACGAGGAAAGAAGTCTCCTTTACCTTGTTTAATCATGTCATACGCTTCGCGAAACTCAGGCACAGTAAACACGTTAAACCCGTTGGCTTGAAGAATTTTGGTGTCCGGCCATTCTTCACCCTGAATGGGTATAAGTTTACGCATGTCAGTCAGCGATAATACATCATCGAACTTCGTCTTTTTATTTTCGTTAATAACGAAAACACGAAGACCTATAAGCCCTTTTGCGATTGGAATACGAATCGGGGTCAGTTCCTTCTCGCGCTGGCTGTCCGTCATACTCCATACTACGTTAACTTCTCTGTTTTCACGTAGCTGACGCATCGCTTTGCCCGTCAGCAATATACGATCAGAAGGGCGTAGCTCATAATTTACGCCGGTTTTATCGAGCGCAAGTTTAAGCAGTGCTATCGGATATTGAGCACGGGCATCTGAGTCGTCAATAGGACGCGGATAAGTGATTGTCCAAGTAGCGGCCTCAACCATCGATGCAGCAGTAAAAGAACACAAAGCGACGGCCGCTATTACGGCTTTTTTTAGCAGATTAAAGCTATGCATCTTCTTTATGTCCTTTGTTAATTTGATTACTTAAGCGCAAGACGTGTTTGCCACAAAGCCGGCGCGTTTCAAACACTTATTCAATACCAATGTATTTATGTGTTTGTAAAGATAGCCGCCAGTTACGTTCAATACAAGTACGCACTGCAAGTTCTGTGGCTCTCTTTTGCTGGCTAATTGGTTGTAAACAAACCTGTTTTCCGTCTAATGACGATACATTAGTAAGCAGCGCATCAAGCTCGTCAATATGCTTTTGCATTGCGATGGGGTGCTTGATTTCATTCGCTCTTTCAAGCGCACTTACTAAGACGTCATATCCGCCTTTCATGTTTATTTTAGGAGAAACCGTCACATACGTACGCGTGTCACAAAGTACTTCAAAAGTACCGCTGGTCTCTATTTGTGTTGTGTATCCATTGTCATGAAGTAGGCTCGTCAGAGGACGTAGGTCGTACATACATGGCTCACCGCCGGTAATAACCACATGCTTTGCCACATAGCCTTGTTTCCCAAACTCAGCCAGCAAAGCCTCCTCACTGGAGATGAAATAGGTTTCAGACTCTTCGCCTTTTGTGATCACAGCTTGTGGCGACACACTCAAGTCAGGCTTAATTTCCCACGTATGTTTTGTATCACACCATGGACAGCCCACAGGACAGCCTTGTAAACGAACAAAGATAGAGGGAATACCAGTGTGAGCACCTTCACCCTGGATAGTTTCAAACATCTCATTGATGTTTAATGTGGACATTACAGACAATTTGACACCCTTTAACGATTGTATGTTGGGATTTTACCAAGGATCACATAAAATTCGGGCATAATTTCTTAAATCTTCGAAAAACTATGTCAGAAAACGTTGTTGTTATCTATTCAGGAGGCATGGACTCCTTCACAGTGCTGCATAAGGCGCTAAAAGCAGGCAAAAAAGTTCATGCACTAAGCTTTAACTACGGACAACGCCACAAGAAAGAACTCGATTATGCTGCCAACGTGTGTAATTCGCTTAACGTTCCCCACAAAATTGTAGATATTAGCGCCATAAATACGCTCATAGGGGGTTCAGCGTTAACCTCAGATATCGAAGTTCCAGAAGGCCACTATGAAGAGCCAAGCATGAAACAAACCGTGGTGCCCAATCGCAACATGATTTTGTTATCGCTGGCCGTTGGCTACGCGGTCAGTTTAGACGCTAACGAAGTATACTATGGCGCTCACTCTGGCGATCATGCCATTTACCCAGACTGCCGCCCTGAGTTTGTTCATAAAATGAATGATGTGTGCGGCATTGCGAATTATACACCGGTTACGATTATGACGCCTTATATCGACGACAGCAAAACCGCTATCTTGACCGATGGTCTGTCAATGGGACTGGATTACGGCCAAACGTGGACCTGTTACAACGGCAGAGAAAAAGCATGCGGAAAATGCGGTGCGTGCGAAGAGCGCTTAGAGGCGTTCAAGGAAAATAACGCCGTCGATCCTCTAGAATACGAATAGCGTAATCTGAAATAAAAACACCTCTTATTGTTTATAAGCGCTTTATTCCAAGCGTTTATAAACAATAAGAGGTGTGATCGCAGGTGCTTGTTGCTACTACTTTTGACTCTCTGAAATGAAGTAGCTCAATTCTTTAATACAGTGACGTAATACAGGGTTTAATCGCGTATTTTTTCCATTCATCACAAACAGTTCGTGACTAAATTTAAATAAGCTCCCTTTTGCAATAGGTACAAGCCCAAGTGCAGCGCCCTGCTCTTTCGCCATATAGTCTGGCAGCAAACCAACATACTCGCCGGTCATAATCGCAGACATCGCTGCATCAAATGAATCTGAGAAAGTTTGAATCGATAATCTGGTTTCATCTTCAATGTAGTTTGCCGACGACAATCCAGAAATACCAATGGCAGGATAATCACCAATTTTCACGCCTTCTGGTAAATCAGTATCGCGATACTTTGCCAGAGGATGTGTAGGCGCACAGTACAATCGCCCTTCGGTTTTGATGCCGACAGGATGAAAGGTTACTGATTCCGGTTTGACCATGTCATAGGTTGAAACAACGAGGTGGCACTCACCAGATAGAGCGACATGCTCAACTTCATTGTATAAACGAGTTTGGATATTAACGTGAATATCGTCAAACTTCTTCATTGTACTTTTAACCGCTTTACTTACGGCCAAGTGCATAGAAAGTGGAAGACCAGCCATTAAGACCAAAGTGATATGACCAGAATAGTCATCATGCAGCGATTTCAGATTGAAGACAAAGTTGTCGAAGGCATTAAAGATGCGTTTGGTTTCTTGGAAAACCACCTCACCCTCTTTTGTCATTTGAAAGCCACCACGACCGCGATGACATAACACCAAATCTAAACGTTCTTCCAGTTTTTTGATGGCTGCACTGATGTTGGGTCGTTGCATACGCAACACGGGTTCTGCCGCAGTAAATCCGTTGCAGCTCGCTACAGCGTAAAACACACGCAGTAGCTTTATATCTGACTCCTGAAGACGATTAAGCATATTAGCACCTGTTTATAGGTATAGTTATCGATACTCAACTTAGAACTATATTCAACTAATTGTGCTATTACAACGACATTTTGCGGCTTTTCATCTCATTTTTTATTAAAAATTTGAGTTTTGTGCTACGAAAAAACTGACGTCAAGTCGTATTGTCCACAGGAAAAAAGGGGGATTTTCTTACATCAAAAGGAAAAGTGCTGTAGTGAGTTATCCGGTTTTATACGGAAAGAACCCACATACAGCCTCAGCTAGCGGGACGCATCGCCATTTTTAAGAGAGTGTAACAACTTGCTTTCGAAGTGCTTCAATATCGTCACGCAATGATGCTGCTTTTTCAAACTCAAGCTCACGCGCATATTCAAACATCTGCTTTTCAAGCTCCGTGATTTGGTCCATTAACTCAGTAGCACTTGCTGTTTTCTGTTGCTTCTTCTTCTCTTCAACTTTGCGCAGTCTGACTTTTCCAGACGCAGGGTGCGCGCTGTCGCCTAAGTCCATAATATCGGTAATAGGCTTGTTAAGTCGCATCGGCGTTATACCATTTGCCTCATTATGCGCCATTTGCTTCTCACGACGGCGCTCGGTCTCGTCCATCGCTTTTTTCATCGACTTGGTAATACTGTCAGCGTACAAAATAGCTTTACCATTAACGTGACGCGCGGCTCTACCAATAGTCTGAATTAATGAACGCTCGGCTCGCAAAAAGCCTTCTTTATCGGCATCTAAAATCGCCACCAGCGACACTTCCGGCATATCTAGACCTTCACGTAAAAGGTTAATACCTACCAACACGTCGAATTTACCCAGTCGCAAGTCTCGGATTATTTCAATTCGCTCTACGGTATCGATATCCGAATGCAGATAACGAACTTTAACGCCGTGCTCATTTAAATACTCGCTTAAATCTTCAGCCATACGCTTGGTTAAGGTAGTAATAAGCACACGTTCGTCAAGCTCTACCCGCTTTTGAATTTCAGACAAGACATCATCAACCTGAGTGGCTACAGGACGTACTTCAATAACAGGGTCTAGCAGACCCGTTGGACGCACAACCTGCTCTACTATCTCACCGTCAGTTTTCTTTAATTCATAATCGCCTGGCGTCGCAGAAACATAGATGGTTTGGGGGCAAATCTGTTCAAACTCTTCAAACTTAAGCGGACGATTGTCCAACGCCGACGGCAGCCTGAAACCAAACTCCACCAAGGTCTCTTTTCTAGAGCGATCCCCGCGATACATTGCCCCTACTTGAGAGACAGTTACGTGAGACTCGTCGATAAACATTAGGCCATCTGCTGGAAAATAGTCCAATAAGGTTGGAGGTGGTTCGCCCGGTGCTCTTCCTGAAAGATAGCGAGAGTAATTCTCGATCCCAGAACAATAGCCAAGCTCCATCATCATTTCGATATCGAACTGGGTACGCTGTGAAATACGCTGCTCTTCAATCAGCTTATTCGCCTCTTGAAGTTGCTTTTTGCGATCGCCAAGTTCTTCCTTGATATGCTCAATAGCATTGAGGATTTTCTCTCGAGGGGTTACATAGTGCGTTTTAGGAAAAACCGTTGCTCGAATAACTGACTTATCGACAGCCCCGGTTAGCGGGTCGAACAGACTAATTTTATCTATCTCATCGTCAAAAAGCTCGACCCTTACGGCTTGCTTTTCAGAGTCCGCAGGGAAAATATCTATAACATCGCCACGCACACGGAACGTACCCCTTTCAAACGCTAAATCGTTACGCTTGTACTGAAGTTCTGCAAGGCGACGTAAAATGTCACGCTGGTCCATGGTGTCGCCCTGGCGAAGGTGCAATAGCATCTTCATGTAGGATTCAGGGTCCCCCAAACCATAAATAGCCGACACACTCGCTACAATGACCACGTCTCTGCGCTCCATCAACGCTTTAGTGGCGGACAGTCGCATTTGTTCAATATGATCATTAATTGACGCGTCTTTCTCAATAAAGGTATCTGTACTTGGAACGTAGGCTTCTGGCTGATAATAATCATAATATGAAACGAAGTACTCTACGGCGTTATTGGGGAAGAATTCTTTCATCTCACCGTAAAGCTGAGCCGCTAATGTTTTGTTGTGTGCAAGAATAAGCGTTGGTCTCTGCACTTCTTTGATGACATTAGCCATGGTAAAGGTTTTACCCGACCCCGTAACACCAAGCAGTGTTTGGCCGGCCAAGCCACTTTCTAGGCCATCCACCAAAGCTTCTATTGCTTTTGGCTGGTCGCCTGCTGGCTTGTATTTAGAATGAAGCTCAAACCCTCTACTCATTTACTTAACCTTTTCTTTAGCTTACTGCTTAACATCTTGCTTGCGGTCAAACTACTCAACATTAAAAACGCACAGCCTTAAATAACCGCTCTGGTATTAGCTGTGCTCAGACGTTTCTTTATCTAATTCAAACTGAGTAATCGCACGTTTGAAAACAACAAATGAAACACACGCCATTGCAATATTGGCAATGACCGTTCCTGCAAATAACCCTTTCAGTTCAAATAGAAAACTACCCGCAACGCTGATAGGTACGAAGAAAACAAATAAGCGGATGACACTTAACGTTAATGCCGTCATTGGGCGATGCATGGCATTCAACGATGAGTTAGTCAGAATGATAATGCCTTGCATGCCATAACCCAGCGGTACAATCATAAGAAACAGCTGTATTAGTACGCTTACCTCTGCTTCATTAGCAAAGGCGACGGCTATCCAGCTAGATAGTCCCCACATGACAAGAAAAATGGCGAACTGCCAAACCAGAACAAATTTCAATGTAAGCGAATATGCCGTTTTTACCCGTTCTACTTGGCCTGCTCCAACGTTTTGACTGATAAATGGAGGCAGTGTCATGGAAAGTGCTAGCACAACAATACTTGCAATAGACTCCATTCTATTTCCCACTCCCCACGCTGCAACCGCTTCAGCACCGTAACCAGCAACTACAGCTGTCATCACGCCACCGGCAACAGGGGTAAGCATATTTGCACCCGCCGCAGGTAGTCCTATTTTGAGAATTTCACGGCTGCTATCACGCAGCTCGGCAAGTGTCAGCAGTCGAGGCAACATCAACTTTCGACGAACGGCTAAAATATAAAGAATCCATAATGCACCAACTATCCACGCTATAAAGGTAGCGAGTGCCGCACCTTTTATTCCCATTGCCGGAATGGGCCCTAGGCCGAAAATGAAAATAGGATCAAGCAACGCGTTTAATCCACCGCCTGCTGCCATAACAACACTGGGTGTGCGTGTATTGCCACACGCTCGCAGCACACTATTGCCAACCATCGGCATAGCAAGAAAGATGCTCGACAAGTACCATAGCCCCATATAGTCAGATATGTACGGCATTAGATTGTCTGTTGCATTAAGCAACTTAAACACAGGCTCTATGGTGAAAAAGCCAATTGCAGCTAGTGCACCCACAAGCAAAACGGACAGCATTAATGAACCCGTCGCATAATGTTGAGACTTGGTTATTTCTTTACTGCCCTGTAACTTGCCTATAATTGCAGAGGTACCAATACCTAAACCTATGTTTAGGCTTATTACGGTAAAAGTAACGGGAAAGGTAAAACTAATAGCGGCTAAAGGGTCGGTGCCCAACAAGCTCACAAAAAAGGTATCGATAAGTCCAAAGCTCATCATCATTACCATTCCCAGTATCATGGGAATAGTCATACGCTTTAACGTAGTACCTATATCTCCTTCCAATAAGTCGGAAGTACGTTGTTTAGCGTTACTTTTTATCACTTGAGCTCCGGCAAACTAAAATCCCCTCATCAATTGCGCGTTAGTGTAAAAGAGTGAACACTATTTAGCTATGCGTATTCGACAAACAAAACAAAGCATAAGAGGGTTGTATGAAAAGCGATGTTTTTGACAAAAGTACGTGCGATGACCCATTTCGCTGGCTACGCCACAAAACTACGAGTTTTTTGTAAAAATAAATCAAAACACGTGCGTATGTGTTCATTACAGTTTAATTTCTATCCTGTTTCACTTTTAATATGCAGGCAAAACGTCTCGGGCGCATCTAGCTATCCAAATAGAGCGTTTAAAAGACACACAAAAATATTAACAAAATGTAAGGCATTGAGAATTAAGATGGATTTCATTGAATAGCATTTAGGCATTCGTTGAATTAACACACAAGCTACTTTTTGTTCAACCGATCTATTCCGATCGAGAAACAAGATCAAAAAAAACACCCTAAACCCCTGTATTAAAAAGATTATCCACTCAATAACGCCATAACCTCATTAGATCAATACGTACGCGATCTCGTAAATAACTACAGCGATTCTAAGCTATCAACATAGTTATCCACAGATTTAGTGGATAACTAACGCCAGACCATATTCGGCGGGATTTCGTGCTCGATTAATTTCTCAGCACGTAAGTGGTGACTAACCTTTTAATCCTCGGGTACAGGTTACAGATTTATTAAATGCTGTACATAATAACAGTATGGAAGGTTTTTTTTATTCTATTTAGTTATAGAAGCAAGATATAAATAGATATTAGAAAACGATTGTAAATCACATTATTTAAATTCCAAAAAACGCTCATCGCTCATCATTGTTAAATAATGTGCACTTATTAATCACCGTTTTCACTAGATTGACGACAAAATAAGCACAAAAGCTTCAAAAAGCTATTTTTTGCGCAGTCAGCACAAATATTTCATTTATGTTGTTGACAGTTCCTAAGTACGTCTTTAATATTCGCCTCCGTTGAAGCACAGGTCCCCCTTAGCTCAGTTGGTTAGAGCGACGGACTGTTAATCCGCAGGTCCCCCGTTCGAGTCGGGGAGGGGGAGCCAACTTCAGCAAACAACTTAGGTGTCGATTCCCCCTTAGCTCAGTTGGTTAGAGCGACGGACTGTTAATCCGCAGGTCCCCCGTTCGAGTCGGGGAGGGGGAGCCACTTAGTTGGCTCTTAATCGCCTCACCCACTTCATTCTATTTTAATTCCTAAAACAACGCGTTTAGACATTAAATAACCCTAATTCAATCAAGTTGTTAAACCCGTTCTAAAAAGGGATAATAGACTTAATCTGTTTTTCTTTTTAATTCGCGGGCATTGTCCGTCAAAATTCCTCGAAGGAATTTCGTTATTCATGACTGAATTTTTACTGCTATTGATTGGTACAGTACTGGTTAACAATTTTGTGTTGGTTAAGTTTCTCGGCTTATGCCCGTTTATGGGTGTGTCTGGCAAACTTGAAACTGCCATGGGCATGTCTATGGCCACCACATTTGTTCTCACCCTTGCCTCTGCATCGAGCTACCTAGTGGAAACCTATCTACTTGCTCCACTGGGCATCGGTTACCTTAGAACGCTTGCTTTTATTCTTGTTATCGCGGTGGTGGTTCAGTTCACAGAAATGGTCGTGCACAAAACCAGCCCTACCTTATATAGATTGTTAGGTATTTTCCTTCCTCTTATCACAACCAACTGTGCAGTGCTTGGTGTAGCGCTATTAAACCTTACCGAACAGCATAATTTCATGCAGAGTCTTATCTATGGTTTCGGCGCTGCTGTGGGGTTCTCTCTCGTACTGGTGTTATTTGCGGCCATGCGTGAGCGTTTAGCTGCTGCTGATGTACCTGTATCTTTTAAAGGTGCCTCAATCGCTATGATAACCGCTGGTCTCATGTCCCTAGCATTTATGGGCTTTAGTGGACTGGTGAAAGTGTAATGACGATATCTACCGCTATTATATTCGCCGTTGTTGCTATTGGCGTCCTTGCGCTTATTTTTGGCTTAGTTCTGGGCTACGCGAGCATCCGCTTTAAAGTTGAGGGCGACCCGCTTGTTGAGCAAATAGATGCCGTACTACCACAAACTCAGTGTGGCCAATGCGGATATCCGGGCTGCAAGCCTTATGCTGAGGCAATTGCTGAAGGTGATGATATTAATAAGTGCCCACCTGGTGGCGAGGCAACGATTAAAAAGCTCGCAGACTTGATGGGAGTTGAACCTAAACCCCTTGATGCAGCTCATGGCGAAGAAGACGTTAAAAAAGTGGCGTTTATACGCGAAGACGAATGTATCGGCTGTACCAAATGTATTCAGGCCTGCCCTGTCGACGCCATTTTAGGTGCCGCCAAACACATGCACACGGTTATTACTGATGAATGTACAGGGTGTGACCTATGTGTAGATCCCTGCCCTGTCGACTGTATCGACATGGTGCCAATTGCTCAAACAACTTCTACATGGAAGTGGGATTTTGAATCATCGCCTAAAGGTGATATCCCCATCAAAATGGTGTCGTAATTGTGATGTATCCAAGTTTTGATTCAATTATAGAAACCCTTGAAGCGGGAAAGATGTACTCATTTCCAGGTGGCGTACATCCCGACGATAAGAAATCTCTATCTAATACATCAGTAATAAAGAAACCGTCGTTACCCGAATTATTGATTGTTCCTTTAAGGCAGCACATTGGCTCAGACGGTATCTGCTGCGTAGAAGTTGGCGATACCGTATTGAAAGGCCAAATTCTTTCGCAAAGCTCATCGCCTTTTTCTGTGCCAGTTCATGCGCCAACCTCGGGCGAGGTTGTTGCGATTGCTCCGCATGTTGTAGCGCATCCTAGCGGCCTAACAGAAATGTGTATTTCGATACGTCCTGATGGTAAAGACACATGGTGCGACCTCTCTCCAATAGCAAATTATAGCGACATAGATAAGAACAAGCTTATAGAAGCTATTTGCCAAGCAGGAATTTCAGGAATGGGTGGTGCCGGCTTCCCTACCCATATAAAAACCTCAACATCTAAACCTGTTGAGTTTCTTATTTTAAATGGGATTGAGTGCGAGCCTTACATTACTTCCGATGATCGATTGATGCGTGAGCACGCCTGGCAAATACGCCAGGGTCTAGACATTCTTACTCACCTTATTGGGCCGAAGGCCATTGTAGTTGCGGTTGAAGACAACAAGCCAGAGGCTTTCGAAGCACTTAATATTGCCTGTCAGGATAAGAAAGACTATCGCGTTGTTAGCGTTGAGACTAAATACCCTGCCGGCGGCGAAAAACAGCTGATTCAGGTACTGACTGGCCGAGAAGTTCCAAGAAATGGATTGCCTGCCGACGTAGGCGTGATGATGTTCAACGTTGGTACCTGCTATGCCATTGCAGATGCTATTTTACACGGCAAGCCGCTGATTGAACGGGTTGTTACCGTAACTGGTGAAGCCGTTGAATCACCAAGCAATTTTAGAGCGTTGTTGGGTACGCCCGTCTCTCATCTATTGGATGAAGCAAACTACAACCCGAAAAAACAGAAAGCACCTAAAGTGATTATGGGCGGGCCTATGATGGGCTTTACCTTATCAGACGCTACGATCCCCGTGGTTAAAACCACAAACTGTTTGCTGGTTCCTGCAAAAAAAGAGCTGGTAGACGACAATGCAGAGCGCCCCTGTATTCGCTGTAGCGCATGCGCCGACGCTTGCCCTGCATCGTTGCTCCCCCAACAAATGTTTTGGCACGCCAAAGCAAAGGAATACGATAAAGCCGAAGAGTACGACCTTTTCGACTGTATAGAGTGCGGCGCATGTGCTTACGTTTGCCCCAGTGAAATCCCCTTGGTGCATTACTACCGCCAGGCTAAATCCGAAATACGCATTCAGCGTGATGAAAAGAACAAGGCCGAGAAAGCTAAACAGCGTTTTGAAGCACGTAAAGAACGTTTAGAGCGCGAAAAACTTGAGCGCGAAGAAAAACATAGAAAAGCAAAAGAAGCACGATTAGCCGCCAACAAAGCCAAAGAAGAAAGTGCAGTAGCCGATAATGCGAATAGCGCTGTTGATGCTGGCGCAACTGAGGCCAAGGACAAAGTAGCGGCGGCGCTTGCGCGTGCGAAAGCAAAGAAAGCGGCTATGCAGGCCAACGCAAAGGATGAAAGTAATACAACAAATACCAACGAACCAAGCACTGCGGCAGACGATAAAAAAGCACAGGTAGCAGCAGCTATTGCCAGAGCTAAGGCGAAAAAAGCCGCACAAGCCCAGAATGAAGCTCAACTTGAAAGCGCGGATAAGCAAGTTGAGCAAGCGTCATCGCCAGAAGATGATAAAAAGGCAAAGGTTACTGCAGCAATCGCCAGAGCAAAAGCGAAAAAAGCCGCGCAAGCTCAAAACGAAACGCAAGAAGAAAGCGCTGTCGAACCATCAACCACAGAACAGCCAAGTAACCAGTCATCATCACCAGAAGATGAGAAAAAAGCTAAAGTTGCTGCCGCTATCGCTAGAGCAAAAGCCAAAAAGGCCGCGCAAGCCAGCCAGTCTGAAGCATCTTCAGCAGAAAAAACTGCGGGCTCTCAAGGCGAAAAGCATACTGAACTTTCCGATACTGAAGCTAATTCAGAGCTAAACGCTGAAGCGCAGAAAAAAGCGCGTATTGCCGCGGCAATCGCTAAAGCTAAAGCGCAAAAAGCTGCTAAAAATAGTGAAGACGGTCAGCCTGATAAGTCAGTTTCAGGGCAAGGTGCGCCAACTCAATTAGATGAGCAAACAGACAGTCACTCCAATGAACAGCTAGATGAAAAGCAGGCTAGGATCGCAGCGGCGGTAGCGAAAGCGAAAGCTAAAAAGGCCGCTTCGCAAAAAACGCAAGCATCTAGCCCTGATGGCGAGGCTGGTATTGAGAATCAAGACGCTAACTCGCCAGAAGAAGCCAGTTTTCAAAGCGTCAGCGATCAAAACAATAGTGCTCAGAGTGATAGCGCATCAGATCCTGCTAACAACTTGAGCGAAGCGGATGAAAAAAAAGCGCGCATTGCTGCTGCGGTGGCGAAAGCGAAAGCCAAAAAAGCGGCTAAGCAGGAAGAACATCAAGGAAGCGAGCAAACTGATGCTAACGACGCTGCCTCGACAAATGAAGCTGACGAGAAAAAGGCGCGCATTGCTGCAGCAGTGACAAAGGCTAAAGCAAAGAAACTTGCTCAAGACAGTAATGGCAATTTAGCGACCTCATCAAATACTGCTGAACAGGAAAGTAGTAAAGCACATGAGCAGAGCGAATCGTCTAGCCGTGTAGGTCAAGCAACAAGTACGCAAGCGCCTTCTCAACCGACGGCACAAGATGAAAAGAAAGCGCGCATTGCAGCTGCAGTAGCAAAGGCTAAAGCAAAAAAAGCAGCAGCTGAACAAGAGAAAGAATCATAATGAAGTTAAGTTTATCGAGTTCACCACACCAACGGGTTAAACGCGATACTGCCCAAGTCATGCGCATGGTTATTTATGCCATGCTCCCTGGCATGATTGCACAATCCTTCTTTTTTGGCTGGGGAATGCTCATTCAAGCCATCATTGCAGTAGTGAGTGCACTGGTCATTGAAGGCGTGATTTTATTTTTAAGAAATCGCCCCATCGAGCGCACATTAACAGATTACAGCGCAGTATTAACCGGCTTACTTATCGCAATTAGTATTCCTCCTACCCTACCTTGGTGGATGACAGTAACGGGTGTTTTCTTCGCTATTGCGGTGGCTAAACAGGTTTACGGCGGGCTTGGCTTTAATATTTTCAACCCTGCCATGATAGCGTATGTGGTGCTGCTTATTTCATTCCCTGCGGCTATGAGCCTATGGCTGCCTCCTGCGACTCACGCTGGCATTACGCCAAGTTTCTTTGATTCGGTATCACTCATATTTACTGGTTTTACTACAAGCGGATACGATGTCACTCAACTCAAAACCATTGCCGATGGTGTAACTATGGCTACACCGTTAGACACATTGAAAACCGACCTAACGCAAGGAGTAACATACTCAGAATCATTAGCGAAGCCAATCTTCGATGGCGGGGTATTCGAAGCTGCTGGTGCTGGGTGGGGAATGGTGAGTCTTGCGTATTTACTTGGTGGCCTCTACCTTTGGAAGACCCACGTTATCAGCTGGCATATCCCGGGAGGTATGCTGCTAAGCGTGTTTATTTGTGCATCACTGCTTCATTTAGCAAACGCCGATTACTACGCTTCACCGCTATTTCACCTGTTTAACGGTGCAGTAATGGTAGGCGCCTTCTTTATCGCCACCGACCCGGTTTCAGCGTCAACAACACCAAGAGGCCGCATTATATTTGGTGCAGCTATTGGCTTTTGGGTGGTAATAATCCGTACCTTTGGTGGTTACCCTGATGCCGTAGCGTTTGCGGTTATTATTATGAATATGGCGGTGCCTTTGATTGATTACTATACCCGTCCTCGCGTGTACGGCAAAAACGTTAAAGGTCGAGGTAAACACTAATGATGAAAGAAAGCCTGGCCAAAAACGGCCTTATGTTAGGTGCGTTTGCCGTTGTTACCACAGCATTAATAGCACTCACATTTTTTGGCACCCAAGATAAAATTGAGCAACAAAAGCAGCAAAAACTGCTAAGCGTACTTAATGAAGTCGTGCCTAGCGAATTCCACGACAATGCCCTTTACGCCAACTGCACAGAGGTCAATGCACCTGAACTTGGCAACAAAAAAGCCCACAAAATATATCGTGCGACGTTAAATGGCCAACCTAGCGCATTAGTATTAGAAGCCACTGCTCCAGACGGATACAGTGGAGATATCGATATCGTTGTTGGTGTAAAAGTGGATGCACACGTTGGTGGAAACACACAAGGCAGCTCGAGTACTGACTCGCTCGACGGTGAGAGCGAAAATCTCAATATCACCGCGTTAGCGCTCTCGGAGTTGTCCGAGCTTGACTCAACACCTCAGAAGTCATCTGAGCAAGACGAGAATGCGTCCGATATTTCTGCGCCCAACACTAATAGAATCAGTATGAGGGTGCTTGGCGTACGCGTTATCGAACACAAAGAAACCCCTGGCCTTGGCGATAAAATAGAGCTTGCCGTTAGCAACTGGATAACGACGTTCAGTAACAAGCCTTTTTCACCCGACAATTTGGCGCCTTGGCAGGTCAAAAAGGACGGTGGTGAGTTCGATCAGTTCACTGGCGCTACCATCACGCCGAGAGCAGTAGTAAGAGCAGTACGCGAAGCCTTGCTTTATGCACAGGCCAACCAATCTGCACTTTTCAACGCTCCTAACACCTGCGCAATTACAGATTCCGTTGAAACAATTGATGCGATTAACGTGAATGAGACTCAACCTCATAGTGTAGAGGAGCTTTAACGTGACTGATTTTCGCGACCTGTCTTTACAAGGGCTTTGGAAGAACAATCCTGCGCTGGTACAACTGTTAGGTTTGTGCCCGCTATTGGCCGTTACCGCGACGTTTATCAATGGTCTCGGGTTAGGCCTTGCTACCATGTTGGTACTCATTGGCAGTAACGTTACCGTTTCACTCGTTCGTAATGTGGTAAGAAACGAAATCCGCATTCCCGTTTTTGTTATGATCATTGCTGCGTTCGTTACCATTGTTCAGCTATTAATGAATGCATACACCTATGACCTTTACTTAGCGCTAGGTATTTTCATTCCGCTGATTGTAACTAACTGCGCCATCATAGGCCGCGCAGAAGCCTTTGCGTCGAAAAACGGGCCGCTCGCCTCTGCCTACGACGGATTCATGATGGGACTGGGTTTTACCGCAGTGCTGGTCATTTTAGGTGGTATGCGTGAGATATTGGGTGCAGGTACATTGCTAGCAGGTGCAGACAGACTGTTTGGCTCAATTGCTGAGAACTGGACCATAACGCTTTTCAACACTGAAAATCCGTTTTTGCTTGCGATACTGCCGCCTGGTGCCTTTTTAGGTATGGGTCTTCTCATTGCTATCAAAAACAGTATTGATGCAAAGTTAGCCGCTAAGCAAACATCGCCTGCAGTGAAGGCTGAACGGGTACGCGTTACCGCTGAAAGCTAAGCGCTAAAAATCAAAAACAAAAAAGTATTTAGAAATGAATGATGTAGTTGAGCCGGCCAAGCCGCTTTCTAAGCAGGAAAAAGTAAAAGAAATCATGCGAATACTGGATGACCTTTATCCGGAAATTCCTATCTTTTTAGATCATAAAGACCCATATACGTTACTCATTGCGGTTCTGCTATCGGCGCAATGTACAGACGAGCGCGTTAACCAAATTACGCCAAAGCTCTTTGCTCGGGCAGATAATCCGTACGACATGGTATTGATGAGTATTGAAGAAATTCAAGACATTATCCGTCCTTGTGGTTTATCTCCCATGAAGTCCAAAGGCATTTGGCATTTGTCTGACATGATCATCAAGCAGCACAACGGTGAAGTGCCTGCAAACTTTGAAGCGCTAGAAGCCATGCCCGCAGTGGGTCACAAGACTGCCGCTGTGGTTATGTCTCAAGGCTTTGGCATTCCTGCTTTTCCCGTAGATACTCATATCCACCGATTAATGTATCGCTGGGGTTTGTCGAACGGGAAGAGTGTTGAGCAGACAGAGCGTGACGCAAAACGCTTGTTCCCAAAAGAAAGGTGGAACGATTTGCATCTGCAAATCATCCTATATGGCAGAGAATACTGCCCTGCCCGCGGTTTCGACTTAAACAAGTGTGTTATCACACGTGAGTTCGGCAGAAAGAGTTTTATTAACGAAGTGCTGAAAGAACAAGAGAAGAAGCAAAAATTGGCGCTTAAGAAGAAGCGTAAATAGAAACTTTCAGAGAGGAGCCTTAGGCTCCTTTTTTATTCTCCATTTATTTTCTCTTAAAAGAAATTTTGCGACTAACACACGACTTACGCTTGTGGTTTGCCTCGAAAGGGACTACCAAATTGGCTATGATGGATGGGTTAGAGTTTTGCTCGCGCAAATAAAAAAAGAAATATAAAAATAAATCCATGGAGAACACATGTCTCGATTGAATACTATCGCTAGAAGGCTAGCGTTTGGTGCATTAGTAAGTGCATGCAGTTTTGGTGTTTTTGCAGAAACTTCCCCCATTACTGACGAGCAAAAGAAAAATGCGGAAGCATTAATTCAAAAAGCCCTGAAAAGTGATTTAGGCTATAGCATCGTTGAATCACTAACCACTGAGATTGGCCCTCGCCTGGGCGGCTCTGAAGCAGAAAAACGAGCTAGAGATTGGGGCGTGGTGGTAGGAGAGCGTCTAGGTTTTGATAAAGTCAGCATAGAAGAATTCACTATGCCATTTTGGGATAGAGGCCACCTACACATTTCACTCACGGCGCCTTATGCCCAACCGCTTTACGGCACAGCCCTTGGCGGCGCAGCGCCTTCTGAAAGCGAGATCAATGCAGACATCGTTTATTTCAGAGATATTCACGCGCTAACCGCAGTTAAAGATGGTGCCCTTAAAGGCAAAATTGCATTTGTAGACGGCGACGCCATGGTAAAAAGCCAAACAGGTGCAGGCTATGGTCAAGCGAACCAACGTCGCCGAATTGGTTGGCAACATGCTCAACGCGGCGGCGCTGAAGCGCTGGTCGTGCGCTCAGTAGGATCTGACTCTCATCGTTTTCCTCACTCAGGCATGATGAGCTCAGACGGCGATAATTGGGCAGATATCCCCGTAGTCGCTATCTCAAACCCTGACGCAGACCATTTACGACGTTTACATAACTTAGGTAAACCGCTGTCATTGTCGCTTCACTCTGAATCGAAATGGAAAGGCGAAGTAAACAGCGGCAACGTAATACTGGATTTAGTGGGCAGTGAGAAGCCCGAAGAAATTATCCTTATTGGCGGCCACCTAGACAGCTGGGATTTAGGAACGGGTGCAGTTGATGACGGTGCAGGCGTTGCTATTACCACGGCAGCGGCTGCGTTGATTGCTTCTTTACCAGAGCGCCCAAAACGCACCATTCGTGTGGTCATGTTTGGCGCTGAGGAAGTGGGCTTATTAGGTGCCTTTGCTTACGCTAAACAACACGAAAAGAACCTTGAAAATCACGTTCTGGCCACAGAGTCTGACTTTGGTGCGCAAACTATCTGGCAAGTAGTGTCAAATGTGAATCCCGAAGCGACTGTGCTAGTCGATGAAATCGCGAAGATTTTATCACCGCTAGGTATAGTGCGTGGCGGTTCAGACATTGCTGGCGGCGGCCCTGACATTATTCCGCTAGCAGCGAAAGGCGTACCAACGATTAGGTTAAATCAAAACGGTAGAGATTACTTTGATCTTCACCATACGCCAGATGATACCTTAGATAAAATTGACCCCGATGAGCTTGCGCAAAACATTGCAGCCTACGCAGCAAGTATATACTTGTTAGCCGATTCGGACGTTGACTTAAAAGCTAAACAGTAGTTACACGTTAGTAATCATCAAACATTGGTCAGTGCATCTCGTGCTGGCCAATGCTTACCAGTGCTCTGCTTACCCTCGCCTCTGCTAATACCCATTCTGCATTCCCACGCTCCGCTAGCAAACTTGCCAGCGCCTTCTGAGTAGGCAATGATCTATGTGGATTGGTAAATATACCTCGTCCGAAATACTCAGGCTTTATTGCGCTTGAATAAGCTGGGCAACAAATCGCTTCGCCTCTTGCCTTGATGGCAGCTCTACATGCCGATACGTATTCGCATGTTTAAAAGCAACGGTTGTTTTATTTATGGAGATATTTGAGATTAACGCACCTGAAATGGCGCTATTAAAGGTAGAGATAGAATCTTGAAATTGCATAGTAAATACTTCTTTATTAATGTTGTTTGTTTTGAATTCCTCGCAGGTTGGGTAAAGAAATCGAAAAACGATAATTAGGCTCTAGCGTGAACATAGCGTTTCAGAAAGAGCCCATTTTTTTGAGGTCACTTCAGAAAAGAGAAATGACCTTAGATAAGCATAGAGGTCTTATCGAACTACTACGTTAGCAGCTTGAGGACCTTTTTGGCCTTGTTCAACTTCGAAGCTAACTTCTTGGCCTTCTTTCAACGTTTTGAAACCGTCAGAAGCAATTGAACGGAAGTGTACGAATACGTCTTTGCCGCCAGCTTCAGGAGTGATGAAACCAAAACCTTTTTCTTCGTTGAACCACTTAACTGTACCGTTTACAGAATTAGACATAATAAAAACCTTTTAAAAAAATTGATGTAATGGTGGAAACCACCGAATAGCTATAGACATCTCCAAGCTAGTAAAGCAGTTGTATATCTATATAAAACTTCAATTTGAAGGATTTAAAAAAGAGGTACAGCGCAGTATTAGGTAAAGCAAATAACATATCTAGAGCGATGCGAAAGGTACAGGTTATTGCGAGCAATGTCTACTAGTTTTCCGTTTATTTTTTAACCAAAACACAACTTTTTTACAAAAATGTTTATTAGAAAGCTGAATACGTATGTTTGTTCAAGGCAGTTGAAAGCTAGGTTAACCTTGCTTTTTTGCTATAGGTTTAAATTATGACAGATACGTATGAGTTAGCAGGTAAAACAGCCATCGTTACCGGAGGCGGAAAAGGGCTAGGTAAAACTCTCGCTCAATTTCTACTAGAAGCAGGAATGAACGTGGCCATTTGTGGGCGCACTGAAACTGCGGTCATGCAGACTGTAGAGCAGTTCGACGCCCTATTCCCAGGTAATGTCATTGGCCAAGTTTGTGATGTATCGAAAAGCGCTGATGTTGCCAGTTTTGTTAGAAAGGTCAAAGATACATTTGGCGAGCTACACGTCCTAATTAATAACAGTGGCTTTGGTAAGGAGACCCTTATTTGGGAAACCTCAGAGAAAGCGTGGGACGAAGTAATGGATACTAACGTAAAAGGGACTTTTCTCATGTGCAAAGAGGTCGTGCCTCACATGATTAACAACAAGGAAGGCTACATTATCAACATTGCTTCTCAGGCGGCATTGAACGGCTATGCCAATGCAGGCGTTTACTGTGCATCAAAATTTGCGATGGTGGGGCTTGGAAAAGCGTTGCAAGAAGAGGTTCGCCCCTACGGTATTCACGTCCATTCCCTAAACCCTGCACTGATACAGTCGCAGAAAGCAGAAACAGAGAAAGTGGACGATGGCCTGATTCAAAATGAAGACTTAGGCAACATGGTGGTTTACCTATTGAGCCAACCTCGCCGTCTTAAAATTGATAATATCGGCCTATGGGGCTATTAATAGCAGTCCGCATAGATAATTACCCACTCAGCGAGACTTAAAATGTTCGTAATCGCGGCGTGTTACCGCAGATATAGTACGTTTAACTAGAATTGTAATATTGTCTTAAAGCGTTAACATTTCCTGATTAACATAAAAGCGTGTCGTTTGCGTTTACTCAAATAAAGTACTCATCGTATTTATGTGTACAAAAAGTAACGGCCAACACGCAATCACAGTGCAGTGTGCCATCGAGTAATTCCGATGGCTCAAAAAAGGAATCTCTTATGCGAATGCTTCACACCATGCTTCGAGTTGAAAACTTAGAGGCCTCTCTTCACTTTTATACCTCACTCATGGGCATGCGCCTTCTTCGCCAGTCTGAAAACAAAGAGTATGAATACACGCTAGCTTTCGTGGGATATGGCGATGAAACCGAGAGTACCGTCTTAGAACTTACCTACAACTGGGGCGACAACACCTACGATAAGGGTAACGCATATGGTCATATTGCGATTGAGGTAGATGATATCTATCAGTTTTGTGAAAACTTAGAAACAAACGGCGCTGATGTATATCGTAAACCGGGGCCAGTAAAAGGCGGCTCCACAGTTATTGCTTTTGTTCGCGACCCCGATGGGTATGCAATAGAACTCATACAAAATAAATCCATTTCGCTATGAAATGGTTCAAAAACAAGAACTGAAGATACAGCCAGCGTAGTCAAAGCGATTTGAACGCTTAAGTCGCCAAACTATCAACTTGAAAACGTGCGGCACTGGAAAAAACCGATGAAAAACCACATGGAGTGACACGACATGCTACGTAACCGCTTATTATTTTCGCAAAATGATAAAAACAAAAGCCAAGCTAGAACAGCGATAAGTCGGAAACCTCGAGCAGCGCACAATATAAGCTTGCGCAGTAAGCCAAAAGCAAAACTGGCCGCTATTCTGCCAGCGTTGGTTGTCGCTTTTACCGGTACAGTTGCTGCTGGCAGTACGTTTTCGGCCATGGCTGCAAATAACGAGAATGGACAAATACACGCTGACACAAAAGAAAATGTTGAAACGCACTTTACCGTGATAGCCCATCGCGGCGCGTCGGGCTATTTACCTGAGCATACCCTTGAAGCAGCTACCCTCGCCTTTTCTCTGGGCCCCGATTTTATTGAGCAAGATGTTGTTATCACCAAAGACGACATACCCGTTGTGCTACACGACATCCACTTAGAAACGGTCACCAATGTAGAAGATGTGTTTCCTGCACGCCACCGCGATGACGGACGCTATTACGCGCGTGATTTTACTCTTGAAGAACTGCGACAACTGCGGGTACACGAGCGCGCTAACAGTGACGGGAAGCAAGTTTTTAAAGATAGGTACCGCGGCACACATGCTAATTTTAAAGTTGCCACGTTAAATGAACACTTTGAGCTAATCAGCGAGCTAAATCGCCAATTTGGAACGTCTGTCGGGGTTTATCCTGAAGTAAAGTCCCCTGCCTTTCACATTAAAGAAGGCGTTGATGCCAGTAAAATCGTTGTAGATGCTTTGAATGCTTACGGGTTTGGTGGAGAGAGCGGTAATAGCTACCTGCAATGCTTCGATTTTAACGAAGTTAAGCGCGTTCGTGAAACCCTGGGCTATAAAGGCAAAGTTGTGATGCTGATTGGCGAAAACGACTGGGGCGAAAGCGACACAGATTATAACTGGCTGCGCACTCAGGAAGGCATGCAGCAGGTTGCGTTGTATGCCGATGGCATAGGCCCTTGGTTAGGCCATTTACTCGATAATGAAGCGATGACTCAAGGAAAAATAGAAGCCGCGGCATGGATTGCCTACGCCCACGAAAATAACCTGACAATCCACCCCTACACCTACCGACATGATGCACTACCAGCAGGTATGAGTTCAGAACAAGTCTTGGAAGTTTTAGACAAGGTGGTAGGTGCTGACGGTGTTTTCACCGATCATTTAGTACCGGTATTAAGGTGGCGAGAAAAATTAAACTAACGCATTTTAAAGCGAGTGTAGGCGCGACAATTAGCGCCTAGGATTTTGAAAGTCGCACCACCACGCGTCTGTTTTGGGCGCGGCTTTCTCGCGTATCGTTTGGCGCAATATGGCGTTTCTCACCGTGGCCTGTCAACTGAATTCGATCTTCAGGTACACCTAGCGTAGTCAAATAGCTTTTTACTTCGTTAGCACGTCGAATAGACAACTGTTCATTATTATAGCGACCGCCGTAGCTATCGGTGTAACCATCAAGAAGCACAAGCTCAAGCTCGCTGTCTTCTTTTAAGTATTCACCTATCATGGTTAAGCGCTTCTGCGAATATTTGGTTAGCTCTGTACTGTTGTTTTGATACGACAATACCGTGTAGGCAATGTCATCAAAGCCGAAGGGCAATAAGTTCGATACACACTTCACAAATTCACGATACACACCAGAGAAGTTGCTAGCGTTTAATGCCACACTTACTTGGTCGTATTTGTTATACCAATCTTGGTAATAGATTGTGGGCCAAAAGCCTTTTTCTAATTCAGACAACATAGTCCAAGCCGCATCCTGCGGAAGGTCGCCATTGTACTGTTTACGAATAGACATGTCGGCAATGGTTTTAGGCGCAACGCCGGGCATCCATTTAGGTGGTACAGAATAAACAGCAGCCATATCAAATTTGCTTGGCAGCAAATACATGTCCAGTTCGAATTCCATATTAAGCTGCTTCGACGCTGAGCTCGTGAACATGGCTTCGCCATAACCGGGTAGTTCGTGGTTCAAGGTACACTGAAGTCGGGTGTCTTTGTCTATTCGCCAGTTGGAGCTTTCTATGGTTGCAGAATATTGCCGCATGGCAGCGTGGGAAGACAATGACCCCAGCATCCCCAATAAAGCGATGTATTTTAATTTCGACACCATTTCGACACCATAACGAAAATCAGACTAACACAGGTAAAAGACAACACTACGTGCACAAATTACCGAACATAATGAATCAAATTAGCTCACACAAAAAGAAGAAATGTGCCTAATGATTTTTTCACGCTTAATTTGATTATCGTCCAAATTGTAGAAAAGTTTAGCGTTTAATACCATTCGCGTTTTGTACTTTTGCTAGCCCCCTGATTTAACAGTTTATAAATTGCAACTGGCAACTCGAGAGTATCCTTGCGATAATTCTTTTACGCAATATGCTTCGCAGGTTGGTACGCATTTTAGTCACCAACCAATTAACGCAATCGAGTCTTACAAGAGTGTTTATGTCTGCCAACCCGCCCCTTCTCTCCCAGCGCTTTCGAGGTTACTTTCCCGTTGTTATCGACGTTGAAACAGCCGGATTTAATGCAGGCACTGACGCCCTGTTAGAATTAGCCGCGGTAACGGTGAAAATGGATGAAAACGGTATACTTCATCCTGATCAAACTTTTCATTATCACATTGACCCCTTTGAGGGCGCTAACCTAGAGCCAGCAGCCTTAGAATTTAATGGCATCGATCCTAATTGTGCATTGCGAGGGGCTATTGAAGAAAGCGAAGCCATGAAGGACTTATGTAAAGGCATCCGCAAGGCGCAAAAAAATGCAGACTGCCAACGTTCAGTTATTGTTGCTCACAATGCAACGTTTGATCAGAGTTTCGTCAATGCCGCGATAGAACGCTGCAATATAAAACGCACGCCGTTCCATCCGTTTGTTTCATTTGACACCACCAGCCTTGCTGGATTGGCCTTAGGCCAAACGGTTTTGGTAAAAGCATGCCGTGCAGCGGGGATCGCATTTGACCAAAGTGAAGCGCACAGTGCGCTGTATGACGCCCAAAAGACCACCGAGCTATTTTGCTATATGGTAAATCGCTATAAAGCGCTAGGTGGATGGCCTGTAGAAAATAAAGAGTAGTTTTATTCAAACTGATATAAACAAAAACAGCGCCAAAAGGCGCTGTTTTTTTATAATCTTTAAACAGTTTAGCTTATAGCTTGTCTGCTTCTTCAGATAGGTACTTAGCAACACCTTCAGGCGACGCATCCATACCAGCTTTACCTTCAGTCCAACCCGCTGGGCAAACTTCACCATGCTCTTGGTGGAATGCTAGTGCATCAACCATGCGTAGCATTTCATCAACGTTACGGCCAAGTGGAAGGTCATTGATTACCTGATGACGTACCATACCTTCTTCGTCGATTAGGAATGAACCACGGAACGCAACGCCATCTTCTGGGTGCTCAACATCGTATGCCTGGCAGATGTCGTGCTTAACGTCAGCAACAAGGGTGTACTTAACCGGACCAATACCACCTTGATTTACCGGAGTGTTTCTCCACGCATTGTGTGAGAACTGAGAGTCGATTGAAACACCGATCACTTCAACACCACGCTTTTTGAACTCGTCGAAACGCTTGTCAAAGGCGATAAGCTCTGACGGGCAAACAAACGTAAAATCTAGTGGGTAGAAGAATACAACAGCTTTCTTGCCCTTGATTGCTTCACTTAGTGTGAAAGTGTCAACAATTTCACCACTACCAAGTACCGCTGCTGCAGTAAAGTCAGGTGCTGGACGGCCAACTAATACACTCATGAGTCTCTCCATTTATATTTGGATTGTAATAATAGAAGTGATTACGTTGCGTAACCACTTTGATAAGAAATTTCCTTCAAAGAAAATAGGTACGAATATGGAAATAACAATATTAAACAACGAGTTTTTTTACTGATCATACCAATAACCGCTTAACATCCCCCCACACTGTTCAGTCTTTCTTCAATTACCTTGTATTAAATTTGTCATTATCCACTTGCTAAAGCAAAGAATAACAATTATTATCATTTACAGATTCATTTGGAGTACGTTTAATGTTTGTTTGCATGTGCTATGGGGTAACTGATAAAAGCATTCGCGCAGCGGTTGAAGAAAACGGTGTGGGAAATGTGCGAGAGTTACGTCAACATTTAGAGCTTGGCTCACAATGCGGTAAGTGCATCAACATGGCGCAACAGATCATTGACCAAACTATCGTCGATGAGTCCCTATTCAAAGACGTTGGCTAGGCAATTAGCCAACCCGCGTATTCTTAACACGCAACGTCATCGCTCTTAGCATCCTTGGCTAGACTTAAAACACCATATTTATTATCACGATTATTTCTTTAAGTGACCTAAGTCATATCCTAGTTTAAATACCTAAGTAATATTTACATCGTCACCTAAAACGATAGGTAGTTGTCCTTTCAAACTCAAAGCTAGGCTCACTTTCTTACTCTCACTGAGTGCAGCGTGCCATTTAACTACGTAGCTTTGCTGAAGCATGCCCTAGTTAAAGGTGTACTCAATGCCTGCATAATAGAAAGCCCCATTGATACCGCTAGGCGATGTAGGTGGGTAGAGTGCGCCAACTTTACCTTGAAAAGGGTTTTCATTAGGCAGCGAATCAAACAGATTTTGGGCGCCGAGGGTAACTTGTGTTTGAGGCAGTACTTTCCATGCAACTTGGGCATCGAATGTGGTTAACGCATTGCCGTATATGTCCATCCCTGCGGACGCATCAAGATGGTCTTCATAAAACTCACCGTAATAGTTAAGTCGCCAAGTAAATGCCCAATTTCCTTTCGATTGCTCCAGCGTGATACTGCCTCGATGAGCAGGCAAGTTATCTTCCAGCATGCGAATTCTTGCCTGTGTTAGATTAGGTAGAAGCCGTATTTCGTCCCCCACTTGCGCAGGATAAAGCGTAACCCGCTCTACTTGTGTGTCTGTCCAGTTGAAGGCAAGAAGTAAAGAATTTGACCAATCAGCTAGCGCAAAATTGTAGTTAACAACTAAATCAACACCCTGAGTTTTTGTGTCAAAGTCATTTGTAAAATACTTTGCAGCATTATATTTCGCCGCATCTGGACGCCCTTGGGCAATAAGCGCACTAATGTCGTCGTCGGTTAACGGGATTGCAGATGTCGTACTAATGCGATCAGAAAGGCGAATATTGAAATAGTCGAGCGTCGCAAAAAAGTTCTCGCTTGCCTGCATAACAAGCCCGAGGCTAAAGTTCACCGATTCTTCAGGCGTAAGTGGAGTTGCGCCTAGTTGCAGTGAGATAAGATCAGTTGGAGGCAGCGTTGCTTGGTCTTCCAAACCGTTAACACCGTAGGCGGTAGTTACGTTGATAACATTACTCTGCCCTACTGTTGGCGCCTTAAAACCGGTGTTTACAGATCCGCGTAATGCAAAAATATCATTTAATTTATAGCGAGTACTCAATTTCCCATCGAATGTCGAGCCGAAATCACTGAAATGCTCTACACGAGTGGCCACGCCAAACTGCCATGCTTCGGTAACATAAAATTCCAAATCGGCGTACACAGCCCAATTGCTTCTGCTCCAGTGCCCAGCACTTTGAGGCTGATACCCCGGAAAACCGTTGGAACCGATGGAAAAGCCTTGGTTCAACCCAAGTGGCGGCTCTAGAGCGAAAGGGCCTGCAATATATGACGCTTCATCGCCGGACTTTTGAAAATAGGTTTCTTTGCGCCATTCTAAGCCCACGGCAATGCTAACCGGATCGTCGAAAATAGTTTGAATGAGTTTGTTAAAATCTAAGTTAAGCGTTCGCTCTACTTGCGACACACCACCGGGCGAAAACGACGTTGGCGTTTGTGGCCCTAACGATGGATTAACCGTATTGGAGATGGTGTACTCAATGTCACTGTAGCCCAATGTCGCACTGGCATCCATCGCCCAGCCATTAGGTAACTCATGTTTAACGCCCATCGCAACAGAAGCGTCCGTTATCGTACCCCCAAATTTTGGTGTGAAACCGCCAGGGAACCACTCGTTGAAAGCAAAACAGTTGGCACCAAGCGCCGTTGTGTTATCTGCAATAAGTTGATACGTGGGGTCCAGCAATACACTATTGCTGGACAAGGTTATAGAAGGGCAAGCAATTCCACTTTCCAATCCATCGAGATCGGCTACAATCAGACGACTTTCCCCTGTATTTGGGTCGGTACGGCTGAACACCCCTTCTCGGGTTTGCGGATTTCGAAAGTAAAAACCACCGTTGATTTCTCTTCTTGCTGCAGTGGCAAAGCTGTAAAATTGTGATTTAGACGAAATGTCTGCGCCTGCATTTAGCGCAAGTTTAATATCTTCGTTAACATCAAGCGCTCCCCATACTTGGGACGGTGACGCGATGAACACATTCCCTTGGTCAATCAAGTTCTGCGCATCAATCCGCTGTACAGAGCGCGACGTGCCATTTTGCTGACGATACTCTGCCGTTGCATTTAAAAAGCCGTCTTCTCCAATAGCAAAGCCCTTATTCAACTGCACTTGAAACAGTTCGCCGTCACCTTCACTGTATCCGCCCACTTTCAGCGCAACATGCCCTCCTTCACGAGCATCCTTAAGTACGAAGTTAATCACGCCTGCAATGGCGTCTGAGCCATACTGGGCTGCTGCACCATCTCGCAATACTTCGACTTGCTTTAACGCATAGGCAGGAATAACCGATATATCAGGCCCTTGTGCACCGTCAGATAAACCTCCGCCTAAAAACGTGATTACCGCAGAGCGATGGCGTCGCTTTCCGTTAAGCAGCAAAAGCGTGTGATCCGAGGACATGCCTCTAAGGTTCGCCGGCCTTACCAGGCTACTGGCATCATTGATGGGCTGATCGTTTACGTTTAACGAAGGAACCATCACGCTTAACATAGAAAGCACGTCTGAATTTCCCTGTGAGTTAAGGGTTTCAGAACCAATCACATCCAAAGGAACTGGTGAGTCAACAGCACTTCGAGGCGAGTTACGAGTACCGACGACCGCAATTTTTTCAAGTCCATTGCCTCCCTCGTCTGTTTTCTTTTCGGTATCTTGTGTCTGTGTTTCCTTCGCCACTAACGATGAACGAGAACGAATACTTACCGCACCGCTTTCATCAGTTACTACCGCCAATTCTGTTCCTTCAAGAAGCTGTGCCAGCGCTTCATTCAGTGTGAACGTACCTTCCAATGCGTTTGTTTTCACTTTTTTTGCTAAATCAAAAGGAAAAAGCAATGTGGTATTTGCCTGTTTAGCTAGTTCGGTTAGCGCTTCATTAGCATTTTGTGCGGGTATTGAAAAGCTGTAAGCACCCAATTTTGGTTCGGTTTGGTCGGGTGATTGCGAAGGGCTGTCTGTTTGTGCATGAAGCGTTGGCGCTGGTGCTATGAAAAGAAAAAAGCCGGACGCTATGTGTAGTGCCGAGAGGGACAAAATACGGGAGAATTTGCACATTCTTTTTTGCGAAAGGCATTGGGCCGAACACGCGAGGGCATGCAGCTTTTCTATTGCCTTTTTGGTTTGCCTGCTTATCGCAAAATTGCTGTATTGCAAGATATAAAATCGATGTGCTTATTATTTTAATTATATTGTCACATTAAAGAAATTGATGCCAACTACGAATAGTAGAAAGCACCTATCTTTCAGAAATATTTAACTTTTCGCTAGCTTAAGCTCAATACTTGTTTCTGTGACTTTCTCGTAATTGATATTAAAGCTGCTCTTAAGTGCTGACAACAAACCGTCTATATCGCCTACCTTAAAGTAGCCCGCTACACGTCGCTTGCGCAGACTTTCATCCGAAATGTTAAAGCGAACGGGTGTATAGCGCCCAATCTCAGCTAATACGGCCTCTAGCGGCTCACCTTTAAATACAATCATACCTTGTTGCCACGCTAAATCGTCATCAATGTCATTTTGAGACATGCTTTCACGGGCTTCCACTTTACCTTGTACAGTGGCTTTTTCACCCGCGAACATAAGAAGCCCTTCTTCAGCAACAGGACGTTTAGTGAAGAGCGATTCATTTGAGGATGAAGCCTTAAAGCGGTCTTTCACCAATACCTTTCCGTCGGTAACCACTAACTCAAACGCATTATCATCCACATATTGCATATTAAAGGCAGTTCCAACAGCGGTAACGGTGTTGTTGCCTGCGGTCACAGAGAAAGGGCGAGACGTGTCGTGAGCCACTTCAAAGTGTGCCTCCCCTTTCAATAAAACGATATTGCGCGCCGTTGATGAGAAATCTACGGTAACTACAGAGTTTGTATTTAGATGAAGTTTAGAGCCATCGGCTAGCGTCACGTTTTTCTGTTCGCCAACACCGGTTTGTACCTTTTGTGTTACCGCTGCGAATTCAGGGGTGCTATTTAGCCACGTGCGCTGAACCACTACCCCAACAGCAATTGCCATCACTAAAAATGTGGCCGCAATGCCCCAAACCGCTGTTTTAGGCATATTGCGTTTTTTCGACGACTGACGAGAGGTTGGCTGCGGGAATAAACCGCTCAATTCATTTAATACCGACATGTCGTCCCACAAGCTAGCGGCGTCGAGCAAAGCTTGACGATGCGCATTACTTTCCGACAACCAAGCATCTAGCTCCGTCTTTTCGTCACTGTTTAAGCCGCGATCGAGACGGCTTATCCATAAGCATGCTTGCTCTTGGATATCTTCTTTGCTTGAAAACTGGCGAATATTATTCATGTTAACTACGGCTTATGTCCTGAGTCGCGTTAGCAGTGGCACGGGGGGATGCACTGTCCTTTGACAGCTCGGCTAAGTACCTAGAGCACATCATTAAACCTTTGGCGACATGCTTCTCAACGGTGCTTTCGCTTAGCCCCACAAGCTCTGCAATCTCTTTTTGTCGCATGCCATATACTTTTTTCAGCAAAAATACGCGTTTTACATCAGCAGACAGTGTATCTGT
This sequence comes from Alteromonas sp. Cnat3-28, assembly GCF_022348265.1. NCBI lineage: Bacteria > Pseudomonadati > Pseudomonadota > Gammaproteobacteria > Alteromonadales > Alteromonadaceae > Alteromonas > Alteromonas sp. Cnat3-28. Next base: position 5,009 of record NZ_JAKREY010000009.1, on the reverse strand, counting down.
CGCTCGGCAAAAATGAATAAAACGCTCTTTGCTTTCTACATTTTTTTCTAAACTGTGCCCTACAAGCTCATAAGGCAAAATATCCATGTCATCGAGCTGCTGCTTATTTTTGTTTTCAGCTTTCGCAACATGGTTCAGCGCTAGATTACGCGCTGTCTTGAGCATATAGGTACGCTCATACTGTATTTCTTGTTTTAACTCTGCTTCGTAGCTTTTAATAAAAGCTTCTTGCACGATGTCTTCAATGTCGTCGGCGCCAACAATAGAACCTACCGCACGCATTAGCTTTGAGCGGTATTTTAAGAAGGTTTCAGCTACTGTCGACTTTCTCGTCATAATATTAAATGTTGTGTGTTTCGATTTGCTTACATTGGCATCAATAATGCCTGCTTTTTCGTTCTTTTTCACCTAATAAAATAAAAGGGGGCTAATGCCCCCTTAACTTTGAAACATTGAGTGAAAGTTTGGTTTATAGGTAATTGCTTACCTATTAAAAAGTGTAAACACCTCTTAGGTAGTAGAAGCCACCGTTTATACCAATTGGTGATGTTGTCGGATACGCTGAACCTGCAATCTGTGCGTAGGTGATACCACCTGCATCAGTGTTGTTTTCGTCAGGGTATTCATCAAACGCGTTCTTAGCACCAACAGTTACCGTGAACTCTTCAGTGAAGTTATATGCCACTTCAAAGTCGAACGTAATTTCAGAACCTACTTTGTCAATCGGCAATGCAGAGTCTAGGTGATCTTCGAAGATGCTACCGTAGTAGTTCATTCGCGCAAGGAAGCGCCAGTCGCCATTAGTGTGGTTAGCTGTTGCACTGTAACGTACCGCTGGAAGGTTATCTTCTAGCATGCGAATACGGAAATCAGAGATATTGTCCGACGCGCGGTCAACTTCTGTAGATGTCCAGTTATATGCGAGTGAGAACTTAGTTTCACCGCCCATCATATCCATCGAATAGTTCGCTACTACGTCTACACCTTCGGTGGTGGTGTCGAAGTCATTAGTAAAGAAGCTGATTTCAGAGAAGCTAGACGCATCGTTGATACCTTGCTCAAGCAGCGTGGCAATGTCTTCTTCAGTCAGCGCAATACCAGAGGCAGTACTGATACGGTCAGTCAGTTCGATGTTGTAGTAGTCTGCGGTAATGAATAGACCATTATCGAAATCGGCTACCACACCAAACGTGATACTTTCTGACTCTTCAGGCGTTAACTGCTCACCACCTTTAAGTTGAGACACTGGATCTGTCGGAGGCAGTGTTGCACGGTCAATAAGTTCACCACCTGTACCAAACGCGGTAGTTACGTTACGCACGTTGCTTTGACCAAGGGTAGGTGCTTTAAAGCCTGTTGAGAACGCACCACGGAAAGCGATGTTCTCAAGTGCTTGCCAACGGAAAGCAATCTTACCTTTCGTTGTGTCACCGAAATCAGAGAAGTCTTCATAACGTAGCGCACCGGCTAACATGAAGTTTTCAGTGATATACGCTTCTGCGTCAATGTACAGTGCGATGTTGTTGCGGGACACACGACCTTGGCTATTGGCCGCCAAGCCAGGGAAACCATTTGAGCCAATGCCAAAGCCTTGTGTCGCCAGCGGACCTATTTCATAAGAGGCAGTATCACCTGCAAAGCTCTCATAACTTTCGTTGCGATATTGGAAACCAGTTGCCACGAATAGTGGTTCATATAAACCAACATCGAACGGCTTAGTGAAATCAATATCAAGGGTTTGCTCAGACTGCGTATAGCGACCTGGGCTAAATTCTGTAGGTGTTTCTGGACCTAAAGACGGGTTGATGGTGTTGCTAATAGCAAAGTCAACTTCGTTTTGGCCAAGGTTCAAGCTCACGTCATACGTGATATCGTGGTCAAGTTCGCCTTTCGTACCAAAGACAAGTGACATATCTGTAACCGTACCACCGAAACGAGGTGTGAAACCACCCGGCAACATTTCGTTGAACGCCCAACAGTCAGGGTTGTTCTGAACTTCGTTAATATAACGCGGGTTCTCTAGTACGTTATCACCAACTACGATGTCGGTTGGACAGTTACCTGACATATCACCGGTTAAATCACCAACAAGCAGTAGTTGCTCGCCATCGTCATTTGTACCACCATCGTTCACACCACCACGATTGTGTGGGTTACGGAAGTAGAAACCACCTTCAACTTCACGCTCGGCGTAGTTACCAAACATGTAAGCTTCTGAGGTAGCAGAAAGCTCAATACCTGCATTAGCGAAAAGTTTGATGTCGTGTTTGATTTCAGGTGAGCCCCAAATTTGCGCAGGATCTGCTACAAAAGTGTTCCCAGCCGCTATCAATGCAGCAGCGTCTGCACGCTGTACACTTCGAGATGTGTCGTCTGCAGTACGGTATTCAGCTGAAAGGTTAATAAAGCCTTTGTCAGATAGAGGAAGACCTACGTTACCCGACATCTGAATCATGTCGCCGTCGCCTTCGTAGAAAGAGCCGTAACGGGCTTCAAACGAACCGCCTTCTGATGCATCGTTAAGTACGAAGTTAATTACACCCGCAATCGCATCAGAACCGTATTGTGCTGCTGCACCATCACGCAGTACTTCCACTTGCTTTAATGCCGCTGCTGGGATAACAGAAATATCAGGACCTTGTGCACCGTCAGAAAGACCACCACCAAGGAAAGTGATAACCGCAGAACGGTGACGACGTTTACCATTTACAAGCACAAGCGTGTGGTCTGATGCCATACCGCGAAGGTTAGCAGGACGAACAAGCGTTGAAGCATCGTTGATCGGCTGGTCGTTTACGTTAAAAGACGGAACAACAGTCTGCATCATAGATACCATATCAGTGGCACCCTGCTGCTTAAACTCTTCGTCAGAAATAATATCAATTGGCACCGCTGAGTCAGCGACCGAGCGAGGCGCTGCACGTGAACCAACTACCGCAATTTGTTCAAAATCTTCGGCCTTAGCACTCTCTTCAGCTTCTTGCGCATAAACAGGTGCAGCGGCCATTACTGAAAACGCAGCTGATGCGGCTAATACGCCACGCACGTTTTTGGTCAATAAAGACAAGGTTGTATTCATGGTGGTTTCCCGGAGTTTCTCTAAGACACCTTCAGCGTTTTAAACACATTAAAAAAATGCTCAGAGTAGTTGTTATTTTTTACCTTCAACACTGACTCATTTGCGGTCAGATGGTGTTTTTTATAGAACGCAAGATATTAAAAAACAAACCTTTTTCGACAAAATAAAAATATTTTTTCACTCCGTAGAGGATTTTAATTTCTGACCTGTCTATATAATTTTTACGGGAATAAAAGTGCGGGATTTTTGGCGGGTTTTAATAAAAAAAGCCGACTATAAGCCGGCTTTTAAATCGTTTTTTACAAACCTAAAGATTTGTACATGGAAACAAGATTTACTCTGCTTCTTTGTACTTTGCAGCCGTTTCTTTAATAAGCGGTTGAAGCTCGTTTTGTTGGAACATTTCAATAATGATATCGCAACCGCCTACAAGCTCACCTTCAACCCATAGTTGCGGGAATGTCGGCCAGTTTGCATATTTTGGTAGTTCTGCGCGGATGTCTGGGTTTTGAAGAATATCTACATAAGCAAATGGTTCGCCACATGACATCAACGCTTGCGATGCTTGTGAAGAAAAGCCACAGCTAGGTAGTTTAGGAGAACCCTTCATATACAACAAAATTGGGTTTTCTTCGATTTGCTGCTTGATTCTATCTAGCGTTGATTGATTTTCAGTATTATCCATTTGATTCCTCTGAGCACAAAAGTGTATTCCCAGTTAGATGGGAATGCATGAATGATTTATCAAGGGAAAGGGTATCATAATTTTATGTTTAATTACCCATAGCTGAATTGATCTTTTCAACCTCTGGATCGTTATCTACCCATACATTGCAATACAAATTAGTGTCACATTTTAACTTTTGAAAAAAAATTCACATTTTTGTCATTGAGTTATAGGACTTTATCCCCACATTTGGGATATGCTTTAGCGTCTAAAGCAGTATATTGAACATAGAATTAATATGCACTTATTGAACAGGCGAAGATAAGTGGGCTTTAGACTACAATACTAAACCAACATGGAGACCGTCATGGCTTTTGAATTACCAGCATTACCATACGAACAAAATGCACTAGAACCGCATATTTCTGCTGAAACGCTTGAGTACCACTATGGCAAGCACCACGCTACTTATGTAACTAAGCTTAACGGCCTAGTTGAAGGTACTGACATGGAAAACAAAAGCCTAGAAGAAATCATCAAATCTTCTGACGGCGGTGTTTTCAATAACGCAGCGCAGGTATGGAACCACACGTTCTACTGGCACTGTCTAAGTCCGAATGGCGGCGGTGAGCCAACAGGCGCGCTAGCAGAAGCTATCAACGCGAAATGGGGCTCATTTGCAGACTTCCAAGCAGCATTTAACGATAAAGCGGTTAACAACTTCGGTTCAAGCTGGACGTGGTTAGTTAAAACTGCAGACGGCAGCCTAGATATCGTTAACACAAGCAACGCGCAAACGCCTATTTCTGGCGACGACCTTACGCCAGTGCTTACTGTTGACCTTTGGGAACACGCTTACTACATCGACTACCGCAATGCGCGTCCTAAGTACCTAGAAAATTTCTGGGCGCTGGTTAACTGGGAATTCGCAAGCAGCAACTTTGCATAAGCCAAAGACTGAAGCGTTAAGCGCCTTGCGCTCTTAACAGCGTAAAGTATCAGTTATAAAAAGCCCCGCTTCCAAGCGGGGCTTTTTTATGCACTTGTCCCGTCCTAAAATACGTTGACATAAAGAGGATTTCTTTATGACAACTTCAAGTAATCAAAGACCTAAGCGCACACAGCGTGATTACACATTAGCTTTTAAATTGGGTGTGGTTGAGCGTGTAGAAAAAGGCGAATTCACTTATAAACAGGCACAAGCTCACTTCGGAATACAAGGAAGGTCGACGGTACTGGTTTGGCTCAGAAAGCATGGTAGAC
>NZ_JAKREY010000008.1:0-198989 GCF_022348265.1 Alteromonas sp. Cnat3-28 | reverse complement strand
CTACCAGAATGAGTTGAATGCGAATGGGATCCAGCCGTCAATGACAGATGGTTACGACTGTTATCAAAATGCATTAGCAGAACGAATAAACGGTATACTTAAGCAAGAGTTCTTACTCTACCGATGTGAAACAATCGAAGAGTTGAAAATACTCGTTACCGAATCAATCAATATTTACAATGAAATGAGACCGCACTTAGTATTAGATATGGAAACGCCTAACGCAGTGCATAATAGAAAAGGCCAGCTTCGAGAGCTGGCCTAATAACTGTCAACCTATATTAGGACGGGTCATTGGGGGTCAGATAAATCACTCTATTTATGGTATTTACCATGTAGCTGACTTTGAACGCCCTTAAGCGACTAGCATAAATAACTTACTGAAAGCGTTGCTGCAAATACTTAATAATTTCTGAATACTCGTACAACCAAATGTCGTTTTCAGGAGTTTGTATGCGTAAGCAAGGGGCTTTCACTTTTCCTCCGCCTTGTGCTAATTCATCACGATACGGAGACCCACTCGATACGCTGCGTTTACGAATAGGCAAATTCATTTTATACATAGCTCGGCGTGTTTTAATACAAAAAGGACATGCAAAAAATTGATAAAGTGTTAATTCTTGTACGGCTTTTCCAATCTGATGTTGTTCATGTGGCAATCGTTTGATTTTGTACCGCGAGTAATTAAATCAAACAAGGCGATAAAACCGCCGAGTGCGTTGCGAATTAGGGAAATGAATAAGCTCAATTTTATGACTTTTAAGGTTAAGAAATACAGCGACGCAGTATACCAAAAATTTTATATAGGATCTTATATGAAGGAAAATGCGAATAAGCCCCAGAAGTAAGACCATAGCAATAAAGTAAATAGCAACAACCCAAACCGATAATCCAACAATTAACCTTACCGATAACGCGATTTCCAACAAGCAACGCCTGCCAGGCCTATTAAGAGGTTTTCTTACATCGCGAGGACAACCTGTTATTGTAGTTTCAATTGAATGGTTTCGCGGTGTGGTACGTCAACAGGCATAAAAAAAGCGGCAGAGCGGCGTTTTTGATGTCCGAGTGCATGTGGTTATTAGCATATTAGTCTGAAATACTTTATTTTCCTGAAGAGAAAAATACACATGAATGAAAGAGTGAATGCTAAAAATAATAATATAAGGATTGAAAGTGACAGGTCTCCTGTAAACTCAACAACTGGTATTCTTAATAAAGTAAGAAAAAAAGGATGGATTAGATAAATACCGAAACTTGCAGTTGCAATATTTGATATTAAATCATTTTTTTTAAATAAATTGTTGTTTTTAGCGAACAGGTAAAATATTAGTAAAGTAACAATGAAATTGATTATTCCAGCATTGCTTAATATAAACGAGTCTTTAATAATTCCAAATGATGCAGAATAATAATTTAAAACAATGCTTATAATTAATAGTGAAAGCAGTGATGCTACAGCAACCTTATTGCTAACTTTTATTTTTTCATAGTAATTTCCTATAAAATACCCAGATATTAAATAAGCTAAATACCATGGGAAACTTTTAAACCAAGTTATAGTGACATTAAATAGTTCTTTTGCAACAAAAGATGCTTGATTCAAAAACATAAAAAACGCGAATATACCTATCAAGTAATAATAGTCTTCTATCTGTGGTTTCTCACCTATGATGTAATGATTAATAAATGGTACAAACATCATCAAACAAATGAACATTGTTAGATACCAGAGATGGTAGTAGGTCTTCCCATTGCCTATAAAGCCGACTGTTAATTGCAAAATGGAAGCAGTAATGGTTTTGTCTCTAAAAAAAAAGTCAAATACCACAAAAAATGTTGACCAAAAAATTAAAGCAGGAATTATTCTAAATCCTCGATTAATATAAAAATCTTTGGTGCCAATATCATGACCTAGTAGTAAATACCCTGAAATCATAATGAACATAGGTACAGAAAAACGTGACAAACCATTTAAGGTATTTGCCAATCACCAGTCGTCATTAGGGATTTTATTAAAATCACTGTAGATGAAAGAAGTTGCATGAATTGTTACAACCGCAAATATTGCTAAAACACGTAAATAATCTACCCAAATTTGCTTTTGCATAAATTTTATTCCTTGTTGATGCTAACTTTCCAATAACGGGCGCAGACATGTGGGGCATAATAGCGCAGCCGCCCCGCGTGTATGCGTCCCAGCGAACGAAGTGAGTGAGTTAATTGGCTTGTATGGATAATTCTTCCCTAGTTACACCGACATTCCTTTTCGAAGATGGGTAAAGTTAGGCCCAGACTTTGGCTGCAACCAAAGTTGGCTGTGTAGTAGTTCGGCGATTGGGTGGCTCCTCATTTGAGAGACGGATAACAAACTCGAACGCTACACGGCACTCCAAGCATCATACTCGAACAGTCAACTGGGCCCCGAGCTCGCATTTAGCAAACCAGAGTTAGCTTATTATGAATAAAACCGTAGTGCAAAACATAAAACGTGGGCGTTGATACCAGTAAGATTTCCTCGATATTCATATTCGTCCACTGAATGAATATTTCAAAGTCAGTAATGACAAGAAAGCCGCAGCAGAGGCGATGAAACGTCTTCAAAAATTGAATATCGAACGCGTAGTAATTGAATCTACGGCTCGTTATGATGAACTTTTTGTTAGTGCCTGTACAAAGGCGAATATACCTTTCAGTATAGTCAATCCAGTTCATGTAAAACGTTTTGCAGGTGCTATAGGACGAAGAGCTAAGACCGATAAGTTGGATGCGGCGTTAATAGCTCAATTCGGTAAAGTAATACAACCTAAGCTATCTAGACTGAAGCCAGAGAATATGCAGAAGATGGCACATATTGTTAGACGTAGAAACCAGTTAATAGAGATGCAAACTAAGGAAAAGAATCGTCTGCAGATAATGTCAAAGGCCATTCAGCTCAACATTAAAGCGATGCTTATTCTTTTGAAAAAGCAAATAGAGAAGATGAACGATGAGCTAGCAAAACTGATAGAAAGCTGCCTGGGATTACAGAGCCAAGAGTGAGCTTGTGCAGAGTATGCCAGGCATAGGAAAAATATCAACCGCAGCGTTAATTAGTTATTTACCCGAACTTGGTTTGATGAATAGCAAAAAGTAGCATCACTTGTTGGCGTCGCACCGATGAAAAAAGAAAGCGGTAAATATAAGGGTAAGTAAGTTACTCAAGGTGGGCGTCACCAAGCCCGCACCGTTCTATTTATGGTGATGATGTCAGCCATGCAGTGCAATCAAAAATTTAAGGCGTTTTACGAGCGCTTAGTTGAAGCGGGAAAGCCGAAAAAAGTTGCCATAATCGCCTGCGTGAGAAAGATGGTGATTATCTTAAATCCAATGGTAAGAGATGGCGTCATGTGGGAAGAAACAACAGTTTAAATTTAGAGTTGACGCCATAGTAGTTTGTTATGCATTATTCTTTAAAACACTTAGGTTGCAGTGGACTAAATCTGCGCCTTCTAGATTAGCGCACTCTTTAAATCCATGTTTTTTAAAGACTCAATAACGGCGTTATTGGTACTGTAAGTTCCGGTGTTTAAACCATAGTCATTTTTATAGAAATCTCTCAGCCGAATATCGTCACGAAACATGAGCGACACTGCAAGAATATACTGAAAGTTAGCCGTTTCTTTGTCCTGGAATGAGGCCGCATATAAAACAGTAAGAAGCTGGATTTCATTCCAACGATCTGAAGACAAATTGACAGTCGTAACTAACGCATCTACGTATTCTGAGCTCTTTTTTTATGCGTAAAATATTTATCTGCTAAGAACGAAAAAATGGCTATTAATATTAAAGCCACAAAAAAGAGTTTATTTTGCACTTTAATCCTGATGCATAACGCCTCACATCACCGGCAGCAAAAAGCAAAGCGAGGAACGAGAGCGGCGCTTTTGTATAACTTTAGTGAGTATTATCAATAAGCATTCTTATTAATAAAGCCATTGAAAACAGTCATGAATACAATTTTGATATCAAACCAAACCGACCACCTATGGATGTAATCTAGGTCGTATTCTACACGCTGAACCATTTTATTTACTGTTTCAGTTTCACCACGCAAACCATTAACTTGCGCCCAGCCAGTAATGCCAGGTTTAACCTTGTGGCGTAACATGTAACCTGTGATTATCTTGCGATATTGCTCGTTGTGAGCGACCGCGTGTGGTCTAGGGCCTACAATTGACATTCTGCCTTGAAGAACATTTATAAACTGCGGGAGTTCATCCAAAGAGGTTCTTCTCAAAAAACCGCCAATTTTTGTCAAACGTGCATCGTTTTTGGTCGCTTGCTTAACAACTGCACCATTGTCTTGTGTAGTCATTGAGCGAAACTTATAGACTGTGATTTGTTTTCCATCTAATCCGTAGCGTTTTTGCTTGAATATCACGGGGCCTTTCGAAGTAAGCTTAACCGCCGCAGCTATGCCAAGCATGGGTATAGATATCAGCATTAATATAAGCGAGCTTAAGACAATATCCTCGAGCCGCTTTAGAATATCACTAGCACCTTGGAATGGTGTATCGTAAACACTCAGTGCTTGGACATTACCTACCGTCTGCCAGCGGGCGTTAAGTAGGTTATACATGAAGAAATTTGGAACTACATAAACGTTTGCTGTGGTGTCACTGCATTGCTCTAAAATTGAGCGTATTCTGTTTTCTGCGCTCATAGGCAGTGCAATATATATGTAATCAACTTCATTTCGTTTAGCCATTTCTATGGCCTGCTCGATGTTTCCTAATACGGTATTTTGCATTTCATGAGGAAGTCGACTCGTATCTCTATCATCAAACAAACCGTTAAATCGAATTCCAAGGTGTTCATTTTGCTGTATCTGAAGTGCAACATTTGCTCCAAGGTGCGTTGCGCCAATAATAATTGAACGCCTAGAATTCATTCCGCTTTTTCTTATATGAAATAGGAATTTACGCATTACGAAACGCCAAGCAATCAGGCCGACAAACGATGTCGCAAACCAAGCTAAGACCACAAGGGGAGGGGTATTAATGTTTTGAACAAAAAAGTAACCTATCGTTAAGGTACCTAGAATACTTAGCGCCCACGTTATTGCAGCAGCTCTTAGCATTTCCGGTGTGCGATGACCGCGCCACGAGCGATAAAGCTCAACACCTTCAGCGGATATTTGAAAACAAATCACGTTGACGAATAAAAGAATCAGACTAGTAGGGTCGATAATAGACTCGAAGTATGCGGCGCACGAGTAATAGAGTAGTGTTACCAATGATAAGTCTATAAGTCGGTAAAGTGTTGAAAAGCCACTCTTATTTCGCACTGCAAGGCCGTCACTGGCGTTAGAATCAACAGGGTGTGATTTTAGAACTTTATTAGATTCTGCTTGATTGTCCATTGAGAAAGTCTCTAAATCGATAAGGTAAAAGGTGTTAAATTGCTTACTTTAATTTCACCAGTTCTAGCTACAAACGGCATCTAAAAGTTACAAACTGATAAACAGTATGGTTCCTGTAGCAAAGAATGTGCCTACAAAAGAAAAATATATGCCTACATACAGTCGGATCAGTAAAGAAATGATGCCTCTAATAGCGGAACAAACCTATGACTATATGATTAAGCATTAGTATATAGTACCTCTGTTGTAATTTTATTACAAAATAAGCTTTATGGTCTTTTGAATGTTGGTATCATTAGCATTACTTTAAAGTGCTGTGAAACTTGGTATTGAAAATAAAGTTGAAACAATTTGATGCTAGCGTGTTTTTTTATGGCATGAATCTAGCTATGTTTTTTATGGCATGAATCTAGCTATGTCTGGGTTGAAGCTAAATCAATTAGATAGAAGTTAAACTTCTTCCTTACATCGAATTTTATATAAGCGTTTTAGCGAAAAATATATTGTCGCCCATATGCCGATGGTAGGGAAAAGCGCTCTATTGAGTCTTATTGGGCTTGAATACTATTTAGAAAAACATTTAGGCAAATCTAAGCTATTTTGAATAGCAAAGTGAAAGTAGGGAAAGGAAATGAAATATCAGAACAAGCTATTGCTATCGTTGGTTGCTATTTGCGTTGCCAATTCTGTAGCAGCTCAACAACAAGGAAGGATTGAAGCAGGGCAATTTGACATTATACCTTCTCTTAACACTTCCATGAGCTACGTAGACAACGTTGCTCGTGCAACCGACGGGCAAGCAAAAATATATAGCTGGCGCTCAATTCTATCACCTGAAATTATTGCAGCCACAGAGGTTGACGGAAACCCGGTGCAATTTGGTTATCGGTTGGAGCGCGGTACTTTCTTTTCAAGTAGTGCAGATGACTATACTGACCATTTTGTTGAAGCACTTACCGATTATGAGTTAAACAGTCGTCATGCAATCAATGCAATTTTAAGATACGAAGACGGCCATGAGGACCGAGGTACGGGGTTCTCATTAGGCGGCGGGAGTGACTTAACCACACCTGATACTTATAAAAGTATGTACTACGGCGCTGAATATACGTACGGAAGTTTAAGTTCAGCTGGTGAAGTGGTATTGAAAGCAGATAGAACCACTTTAGATTACGATCGTAATGAATTTGCGTACCTTATCAGAGACAGGGCGACCAATAGGATTGGGGCCGAGTTCAATTATCAAATTGCCCCCTCTACTGAATTAGTGTTCGATTTCACACGCTCATTTATACGTTACGATAACAACCTGCTTGAAAACTCTCTAGAAAGTAATGAGAACCGTCTTTTGGTTGGTATTGCGTGGGAAAATACGGCAGCAACTTCTGGTTATGCAAAAATCGGTTATAAAGAAAAAGATTTTGCGGCAAGTAACCGTGATAATTTCTATGGAACCGATTGGGAAGTAGGTATCGAGTGGCAACCACTCACATACTCAACCGTAAACTTCTCTACCTCCGCAGATACTAATGAAACCAATGGTGAGGGTAGTTTAATCCGCGGTAGAAACTACAGATTATCTTGGACACATCAATGGCTTGAACGCTTAAGTAGTAGCTTGCGGTACGCAAGAGAAAACAATGAATATATTGTTGATGATGAAGACTTTACCAATCGAGATGACAAATTGTCTATTTACGCAGCGTCTTTGAATTATGAAGCTAGAAGGTGGTTAAGCTTTTCACTGTTTTACAGAATTGAAGACAGAGACAGTAATAGGGAAGCAATCAATTTCGACCAAAGTGTGGTCGGTGTGTCAGCTGAGGTTACATTGTGATAAGCATTATAAAAAAAATATCTTTCCTTACTCTAGCCATATTTTGGAGTGTTTTTGCTTGGGCTCAAGAAGGGAATTTAAGCATGAGCCAATACCAGCTTGGTTCTGGCGACCGAATAAACATTAGCGTTTTTGGTCAGGATGACCTTTCAATGGAAATTCGCCTGCCCGATGTCGGCACTATAAATTACCCATTTCTTGGAGAATTAAAGCTTGTAGGTATGACCGCTGCGGAAGTGGAGAGCTTAATTTACGAAGGCCTCTTAGGAGATTACTTAGTAAATCCGTCCGTTTCCGTTTCAATTGTTGAGTATCGCCCGTTTTTTATAGACGGTGAAGTAAAGCGCCCCGGCGGTTATCCATACCAGCCAGGGCTATCTGTTAACAAAGCTGCTGCGTTGGCAGGTGGTTATACGGAGCGTGCAAATAGGGATAAAATTACTATAGTACGCGAGACCGATGGGCAACAGTTTGAATTTAGTGTCTCGGTTACAGATATGATCCAACCGGGTGATATCGTAACTGTAAACCAGCGTTTCTTTTAAAATATAACTATTTTGTGAGCTAACTAAATGGCAGTAAAAATTACGGAAGATACAGATAATAACGAGCTCATTGACTTAGGGCACTATCTGGGAATCATTAAACGGTACAGCTTAAGGATATTACTTCTGGCTATCGCCTTTACAGTGTTAGTCGCTATCTTAGTAATGAAGATGACGCCCCTTTACACATCTTCTACAACTCTGTTAATAGAGGCAGAAAAGGCTAACGTGGTGTCTATTGAAGAAGTATACGGGATAGACACTAAAAGCAAAGACTATATGGCAACGCAGTTTGAAGTGTTGAAGTCGCGTCAAATTGCTGAAAAAACGGTCGAAAGCCTCTCCTTGTATGACAACGCTGATTTTATGCCCGAGGAAAATGAAACATCGTTCGTTTCTGACTTGGCTGAGATGTTTCCATTTCTACCTCAAAAAGAGAAAGTAGAACTAACTGAAGAGCAAAAAGTTGTTAAGTTAAAGCGAAAAGCCACTCACCTACTTATGAGTGCTACAGATGTATCGTTATTAAAAGGTACTCAGTTAGTCAGAATATCCGTAACTACTGAAAAGCCTACCTTATCTGCGCTTATTGCAAACACTATTGCAGAAGTTTATATCGAAAACTACCTTCAAGCTAAACTAGATATGACAGCTAAGGCTACATCATTTCTTACTGACAGTATTGATGGTTTGAAAACTAAGTTAGATGTTGCTGAGCGCAATCTTGTAAGGTTTTATGAAACTAATCAGGTTGTGAATATTGATGGTGTAGTCGGTCTTGCGTCAGACGAACTAGAAAGGCTCAATATTCAGCTTTCTGAAGCGGAAGTAGAGCTTAAGTTAAACAGTGTTATTTTTAACCAAATCAAAGATAGTAAAGCTATTGAAGATGTGGCCAGAATACCTGAAGTCTTGAATCACCCTGCTGTAAGGGACGTTAGAAGAGACGAAGGTAAAGCATTAACAAGAGTTAGTGAGTTAAGTAAGGTCTATGGTCCGAAGCATCCTAAAATGATAGCGGCCAATGCTGAATTGACAGCAATTAGAGATACGCTAAATACCCAAATTACGGATTTAATAAGCAGTATCACGACTCAGTATGAATCTTCGAAACAAAAAGTGGCTCAACTTCAGAAAGAAGTCGAAACGTCTAAAGCTGCGTTCAGGTCACTGGCTGAACTGGATAATAAACGCAAGGCTCTAGAGCGAGAAGTAGATATTAACCAGCAGCTTTACGATTCATTTTTTACTAGATTGAAAGAAACAGACGAGCTTGGTGGCTTAGAATCGGCCAACGCGCGTGTTCTCGACACTGCGCTACCTAGCTATACGCCTTCTAAACCAAATAAAAAGCTATTTATTGCTGCTGCTTTTGTGGTGAGTTTGAGCTTTGGTATTGCGCTAGCCATTGTCATGGAAACGCTTAACAGTGGTATTCGTTCTGTAGATGATGTTGAGAAGAAGTTAGGGCAGCGCATGCTTGGGTTGATCCCTTGGCTTGCTCACAAGAAAAAGACGGACCTACCTATTCGTACGTTTTTCGATGGCAAGAAACATCAATTTGCCGAAGCGGTTAGAACATTACGAACTAGCCTTTCGTTATTGAATATTGACAAAGAAAATCAAGCAATTTTGGTCACCTCAAGTGTGCCCAAAGAGGGAAAAACCACAGTGGCGATTAACTTAGCTTTTGCTTTGGGTCAGCTAGATAAGACTATATTAATTGATGCTGATTTACGTCGACCAAGTATAGGCAAACAGTTTAATATTCCTAGCTATCAACCTGGTGTAGCGAATCTTGTATTGAAGTCGCATAGTTTTGAGGAATGTTTGGTTCGAGATGAAGAGTCAAATATTGATATTCTCTCAGCCGGTACTATCCCTTCAAATCCACAAGAGTTATTAGCAGACAAGGGGTTTGAAGAGCTTATTACTAAGCTTAAGTCTGAGTATAAATATGTGGTGGTAGATACGGCACCTACGCAGGCAGTGAGCGACTCTATGATCGTAGCAAACTCCTGTGACTCTGTTATTTACGTTGTTAGGGCTGACAGTACAAGTGACAAAGTAATCAATAATGGCTTATCGCGATTCCTGCAAGTGGGCCACCGTCTTGATGGGGTGGTACTGAATCAAGTAAACTTGCGTAAATCAGATGTAGCACAAAGGTACGCTGGATTTTATGACCAATATGGATATACCAGTCAGAAAAGCAGCTAAGAAAAATTATTGATAGACCTTCATAGTCATATACTTCCTGGCATCGATGATGGTGCCAGGACTTTAGACATTGCCCTTGAAATGGCTCAGCAGGCAGTAAGTTGTGGTATCAGCCATATGGTATGCACCCCTCATATACATATGGGGTATTTTGATAACTCTCGAAGCTCGATAGAAGCCGCCTTTCTCTCTTTTAGTGAGCACGTTAAGAGGGAGTCAATTCCTCTTTCTCTTTCATTTGCGGCTGAAGTTCGTGTGAATGAGTTAATTCCTATATGGTACAAAAAAGGTGAATTACCATTCCTAGGTAAATACGATGGCAAAAATGTATTACTTCTTGAAATGCCTCATAGCCATATTCCACAAGGTCTTGATGTACTTATAAAATGGCTACTGCGCAATAATATTCAGCCATTGATTGCCCACCCAGAACGCAACAGAGAATTAATTGCCGAAAATTACAAATTTAATTGGCTGCAAAGACAAGGGTGTTTATTTCAAGCAACCGCAGGAGCCTTTGTTGGACGCTTTGGTGATAAAGTAGAAGAGTTTGCATTTAGGTTATTTGAGGAAAGAGCATTTCATGTAGTGGCGTCAGACACTCACGATTTAGTTAGACGACCCAATGATATGAAAGCTGCCTATGAAGTAGTCGCGAGTTATGATTATACATATGCAAAAAAAGTTTTTGTAGAAACTCCTAGTGTAATAACAGCACTGGAGAAAAAGCATGCAAATTGACAATAAGTTCGCGCATTGGATAGAAAAGGTCAAATGGCGTAGTGCGGTTAGTTTCCTGGTAGCTTCTATAGCTTTCTTTAGCTTTTTGGGAAGCGCAAATCAGTTTTTTGTTAGCAATACCTATTATAGCGTTAAAAATAGTTTAGATAGTTGGAATCGCGCTCCTTCTTCAGTTTCGACAAAAGACGTTGAAATAGCTCTTATAAAGATTGAAAAGGTAATTGATAAAGCCCCCAACAATGCACTTTATTATCAATTACAAGGGCAGCTTTATGAGTGGTTACACTTCAGTACGAATTTAGCGAGTGATTTAGAAACTGTAACAAAAGCGAATAATGGACCTGATGAACTGCACAGAGCGATGCTAAGTTATAAAAAAAGCTTAAAACTAAGGCCTAATTGGAGTGGGGGCTGGATAGGCTTAGCATCTGTAAAATGGAAACTTGGCGAGCTAGATAGCCAGTTTTATCAGTATTTAGATAACGCGGTTAGCGTTGGACCACAAGACGCCATAGTGCACAGGTTTATAGCAGAGTTCGGTATTACAATGTATATGAACAGGTCAGTGCATTACGCTAAAATTTTAAAACGACTAAGACACCACCTAGATTTAGGTATAAAGAACCCATTGACTAGAGAATTAATACTCAAACTCATAAGCAAAAACAATCTTAATGAACCCGCGTGTCGTTGGCTTGGACCATCTAGTTTTGCTGTCAGCACAGGCTTATTAAACTGTGCATAAAACTAAGAGCTGGACTTTTACGTATTCCCTTTTAACCAATCCCAAAGGCCTAAAGAAAAGCCTTCAAAAAGGTTAATGCCCAACCAACTTTTTAATATATACAGCAATACTAGGCCTAGTACTAAAGATACGCACAAGAACAAGGCAACAATAGCCGCCATCACCAATTTACCAATTCGGCTTTCCGTACGAGAAAGCTCTCGCTTATCTCGCCCTGCTAAAAGCACAAAATAATATCGGCTTCGCAACAAGCCTATTGTGCCTCTTACATCTACCTTGTGACTACCCCAGCGCCGGCCGGCAAGCGCGGTATTTAAATGAAACAACTGGTCGTCGGTAAAGGAATCTGCAACATTTTTGGGCATACGCTCTAGCATGTGCTGAACGTTAGGCTCTTCTTTTATTGGTCGCTTTATCTTTAGTACCACACAGGTCCCCTTGTGTCATAAAACTAATTGTGGCTATCTATCTCGCCGCCCCATAGGGATATCGCGACTTAACGCACCTAGTGCTAACAGTACAATAAATATAGTGGTATTTGCCGGTGCTTGTAGAGGGAAGTCGACAGTGCTGTGTAAAGCCATTCCTATTATTGCCATAACGCCTGCAAATGCGGTTCCCCGAGGAAGGGGGTGTCGTCGATGACGAATAGCGCTCATGGCGCTTTTAGCACATACCAGCACTAAGGTTGCCAGCAGCGCCGTACCCACTGCGCCAAATTCAATAGCAAATTGAAGATATTCGTTATGAGCGTGGTCGTAAAAGTGCTGAATAGATTCACTTTGAACCTGAGGGTATACCGTATAAAAGGTACCACCACCTGTACCTATGATCCCGTATTGGGTAAGAAGGGGCAGGGCATCGGTTATCACTTCATCACGGCTTTCTTGCGTTAAGTTGGTTTGTTCAATGCGCTGCTGCACCTGTTTAAGACCAAAAAGACTACTAACAATAAGCACATCTATAATCAGCATGCTTATGAACAGCACCACATAGCTTTTTTGGCGCGGTTTAAAGTAAATTAAGCCTAGTGTAGCCGTAATTGTCATAGCGATAAAAAACGCGCTATTGCCCATTCTAGAACGGGACATAACCAGCGCTATAACCATTATTATAATACCAATACGAAACAGCACTTTATTACTTAACCAAAAGCGCACTATTCTACGTAATCGTTCTCTTGGGCTTGAACCGCTTCGAACACGCAAGCTAGCTATCATGTAACCAATGGCGGCACTTAAGCAAAGTAATAGAAAATTGGCATAATGATTTTTATAAACAAAGCTTCCCGTGGCAATATGAGAAACAGGCAGTTTGAAAATTAAGCTGTACTTCAAGCCAGACAATACTTCCAATGCACCATATATAGCTTGAAACACACCAGCAGCGCTAATTACTATCAAAGTGTACCTAAGGCGTTTACCTGTGTTGATAAGCGTAAGTGCAATGAAAAACAAGAAGCAATAGGCAAGCGATTTAAAAAACGTAACGTTGCTCTGCCCAACATCAAAACTTAGCGAAAGCCATTGCGACATTATATCTTCCACGTACTGAATATTTTCGTTCATCATAAAGTGAACGCGTTCAGGGCGAAGGGCTTCAACTAAAGAAAAAGGAAGGGGGATTATATTAACTAGCTGCCAGGCTAAGAATGCCATCCATACAATAACAAGCACCTTGTATTGTGCGTATAGCTTTGAAAGTAAAGAGTTGTTAATGAGTAATAAAACGCCGCCAATAAAGAAAAACGACATTTGCATTAATGCCCATGCCCATGGGCGGTTGGCTCCTAGTGACAAAGGCAGCCAGAACAAGGTAAACAAAAGAAAACCGAAAAGAAACTTTTCGGTTTTCTGAAAATTAAACATAAGCAAATTACAACTAACTAACGTAGAATTTAAATATAAATTAAAGCAACCTAGTTAGCTGAAATGGTTGTGTCGCCACCGCCTGCGCCTGCAGCACCAGTACCTACACCTAGCGGAGAAAACGTATTTCCAGCCGCGCCTGCAGCAGTTGCTGTTAACGTGCTAGGGTCTACGCCAGCATTAATAACCGCTAATAATGCGTCTTCTTCACTAATAACCTGCATTTGAAGGGCTATGTTGTATATTTCATTAGCGTCTTCTGGAAACATTAAAATAGTAATGGTAACAATCTGTGCAGCCTGTTCAGGAAACGCCGTAAAACCTGCTATAGCAAGTTCAAACCCCGTGGCGTTATCATTCAAAAGGCCTACAAGGGATTCAAAAGCACTTTGGTTTCCGTCTAAGTAAGCCATACCCGCCGCATCAAAAAACAATGCTTCGTCAAGTACTATCTGGCTTACTTCACTTGCAGCTTGCTCAACCGATGCACCCTCTTCAATTTCAGTAACTAAAAGGTTTCTAACTTGCAAACCGGGTACGCTGCCCTCTTGAGCAAAAGATGCCGTTGAAAAAGCAATCAACACGCAAAAGAGCACAGATAAAATAATGTTGCTACGCATAACTTATCCTTAGATTAAAAACGTCGGGTTAGCTTCTTGCTAACACCATATGGCTTTATTGTACAACAAGTGAACGTATAAGATCTCGTTTTTGTTATAGCTCTATTCATTTATTCATTTTAGGCTTACTAATACTGCCATAACGAAGGTTTGGCAAAGTAAAAGCCCTGCTGATACGAAACATGTAGTTGCGATAATGCAATCGACTCGGCTTCGTTCTCGACAAGTTCAGCAATAATGCTAATGCTTAACCCGCGTGCAATGCTTAATAAACTACTTACAAATAACTGACTATCTTTGTCTGAGTGAACATCTTTCGTAAGTTTGCCGGAAATTTTTACAAAATGAGGCTGAATAGCCCTCAATCCAGCTAATGATGCAAGATTGTCTCCAAAATGTTCAATAGTTATCTCGCAGCCTAAATTAACCAGCGACTTGCAAAACGATACTGCATCGTTTTTATGGTGTATTAACGCAGAATCTTCTAATTCAAAGACCAAATAAGTGCACAGCGCTTCATTTTGGTTCAGCAAACCTAACAGCCATTGCCTAAACGATCCACTGGCTAAAGATGCATTTGCGATGTTAATTGCAACATTCCTTTTATCTTTTGCCAGTTTATTAAGAACTAAGCTTACCACCAACTTATCTACCTCTGGAATTAAGTTCAAGCGCTCTGACGCCGGAATTAATTGCGACATAGGGATAGGGTTGCCAGTATCTTTGTCTTTAAATCGTGCGAAGGCCTCGAAATAAGCGGGCGTGTTTTGGTCAACGTTCATTACAGGCTGAATAAGTATATCGGCACACTGCTGGTGTAGTATTTGGTTTAACCGCTCTTTCCACGCCGTATTGCTGTGAATATGAGAAAGCTCAGAGGCGAACTGCCAGCCGTGAGGTTGTTTGGTCGCAGCCATCAATGCGCTGTCGGCATTTTCCATAATTTCGGAAAAAGCCTGTTCATCGTTAAACTGCGCAGCGCCAATCCATACTGCTTTACTGCCATCTTTAAGTAGGTTGCAAAGCGCTAGGGTACTACAGAGTACGTTTATGTGGGCTTCGCAATCTTGCTTAGTCATCGACTCTGTCACTAATACAAAATCAGCGCCCGATATCCTAAACAAAAATGATGTTTCTTGAATGCTAGATGAGAAATTTTTAAGCTCTTCAGCTACACCAGTAACATACTTATCGCCATCTTGAGCGCCTAAGGTCATGTTAATAGCGTTTAGTTGTGCAAGACGTATCAAAATTACATAGCCACCATCCGAAGTGGCAGTTTTACTTAGTAGCGCGTTCATATGGCGTGTGAAAGCGTTTCTATTTTGTACACCGGTAAGGCTGTCTTCAAAAGCTTGAATTCTGAACTGCTCGGCCTTTTGGGTTAGCTCTTTAAACATTACCTCAACTGACGAAGAAAGCCTGTTTACCGCCTGAGTTATAAAAGAAAGTTCTTTCGTAAAAGGTTTGTAATTAATGTGGGAAAACTTTTGGTTTTGTATATCTTCAATTTTGTTTACCACAATACGAAGGGGTTTTGTGATGGCAGTGATGATAAACAGCAGGGCAATATAGGCGAACACGAAGGCTGCAAAAAACATAAACGCACTTTGTTTAACGCTTTCCCATAAAGTTTCATTTGCAAGGCCAGGGTGACTTTGAACCGCTAGTTCACCCGCCATTGTCCAACCATCATTTAATTCTGTTTTTTCAACGGGGGGAGTAACTTCTACAATATCAGTAAACCAGGTAGGAACCGTATCGACAGTATCTGGGTTACGTCTTTCAATCAGTAGGTTCCCCTCCATGTCAGTAATAGTAATATACTGATAGAACCCTCTGTCGAAAATAGCATTTACCATAGTTTCGGCCACAATCAGGCCGTTAGCGTCACCCAAGTAGGGCGTAACAGAAAGCCCTAATGAAGTTGCGGTATCTTGCGCGTGGGTAGCAAGCTGCTCGTTTACATACTCTCTGGTTAACTTAACGTTTATTATGAAAGAACCAGCAAAAACCAGTATCAAAAAAACGAGTAAGCTTGTACTTAGTTGGGTAGATAGTCTCATTATTCTTCTTTATCTCCGTACATAACGCGGTCTAGCCGCTCTACCATATCGTCCCACATCTTCATCGGGCCGCTTCCCCTCAGCTTGCGGCCCGTTCCCATAGCTTTCGCCGCCCACAGGCCGTTACCATTAAAGCTATAAATGGGTGACAAATCTCTTCTTTTATTAGCAGGCAATATACGCCTATTTATATTATCCAAAACAAGTGGAATAGAGGTTGGGGTTTCATAATACGCCAAAACCATGTGAGGTTGGCGTAATTCTAGGGCGGTTACATACATTAATCGCAACTGTTGTTCAGGAACGCCAAGTTCAATTAAAGAGAAGTATTTGGCAATAGTGTAGTCTTCACAGTCGCCAGCACCGGTAGAAATGAACTCAATTGGCGTTGCCCAATAGTCTTTTTGTTGCCAGTGAACAAGGTCGTCTACAAAATCAAAACGGTTAAAAAAGCGGTTTATCTGGTAAAGCTTTTCGTCTAGGTCTTCACTTTGTAACTCAGCAACCAATTGTCGCCATTTAGCAACGTTTTCACTAGCGTCAGAACCGTAAGTAGAGCTTATCCTTAAATAAACTTGTTCAGTGAACACTGTGCTTTGCTGAGCAACCAATATTGGTGTGAATAGCAAATATAAGGCAGATAGCGCGCATACAAACGCAAGGGATACATGAAACCCTTTCAAATAAATAAATGCCTGAATTTGATAAACACTAGCTTTAATAAAAATGCCTCAATAATGTGCAAAACTTTATTATATTTTACGTTCTTGTAGCTAATAATACTGATAACAAAAGAGAAGTGCATTGAAAATACACAAAATCAGTCAAATTCCAGCTCTTCGTTTATTCGGAAAGATGAATGTTTCCTCCATTGACAATGCACTGCAGGTGACTTCTTAATGTAAGCTTTATAAACGTGCGCTTTAACTGATTAAAATTTACTTACGGCTCGAAACTTGCAGAAAATTTTGCATCCCGTTCGCATAACTTGTATTTTGAAACCGCTAAAATGGAGTTGTTTATCAACGCTGCTATGGAACTATCAAAAACAGTGCTCACTAATGATCATTCGTAAAAGCCCACTTTACATATTTTCACCCGTCATCTACTTGCTATTGCTTACAAGAGCATCACTTGATCCTATATTAAAAATGACAGATTTTGGCGGCATAAGCTTCGGTGCGCTGCTTAATCTTGCGGTGATTGTATTTTTTTTTGGTGGCCTACTGCAAAATAGAGGTTCTATACCGGCAAGCGTTTTAAAACTTTGGGCTGGTTTCCTCGTGGTAGGGTTAATTTCTATTGTTATTTCACCTACACCAGTAACTTCATTTCGCTCGTTCGTTTCTGTTCTTACCTATTTTGCAATTTTTTCTTTAGCCTACACATTCGTACGGTCTAGGGAAGATCTTGAATCGATAATAAAATTGATCATTTACTCGAGTTCCATACCATTTGCGGTATCCATTGTTCAATTTGTCTTCCCAGAAACCAGTACAACTAGGCATGGTTTCAGGCTTCACGGTACCTTTAGCCATCCAAATATTTATGCATTTTACTTAGTGCTTATTGCAGCTGTGTCATTCTATAGCATTAAGTCAAACACGGTCTTTTTCTCGAAAAGGTTTATCCGGTTATGTATAGCACTTATACCTTTAAGTGCAATTTGCCTGATAGCTACTCAAACACGAAGCGCTTGGGTTGCATTCTTCGCTATATTTTTTATCTACGGTGTTCTGTACGAACGTAAATACGTAGTTCTAATGTGTTGTATTGGTGTTTTGGCATTGTTTTTGCCATTTGTTCAGGACCGAATAGCTGACCTTGCATCTGATTCTCAATTGACTGATTCGGGTGGCGAGAAGCTTAACTCTTATGCATGGAGAAAGGTAGTATGGCTCTCTTCTTGGGAGTTCATACAGAATAAGATTTTCTTTGGACACGGTTATAATACGTTCGCTTACTACTTTTTAGATTTCTTCACGATGGAAGAAAGCCATGGTTTTGACGCGCATAATGCATATGTTCAGATAGCATTTGATATGGGATTCGTGGGGCTCTTTTTTTACCTTGTGCTATTAATTGGAATTTTGCTTAAGCATTTAAAAAGCTTTGCGAAAGACCCCAAAGGAAACAGTGTGCTTTTAGCTTTAATAGCTTCATATATGGTTGTTTGTTACTCGGACAATATTTTATTTTACCTTTCTTACTGTTGGTATTTGTGGCTACTTTTGGGTGCTACTTGTGCGATATTGGAGAAGCGCGTCAAAAAAAAGATTACTAGTCCATATTGATTGGATAAATAAGTTGTAATTTTTTGGATGACAACTGTTAGAATTAAACAAGTTTGTCTTGTGTATTTGTGAAACGGATAATGAAAAGTGATTAGGAATATCTTAAGGAGAATACAGAATTTTGGGCTCCCTGTGTTTTTCTGGCAATTTATAAGTAATAAAGTGAGCAGAAATTCTAATGCACAATCGGTATTAGAAATTAAGAAGCACACAGCGATTAAAAATAAACTGGTTTCTTCATTAGATATCGATTTTGATAACTACAATAATTTGCAGAAAAATGGAATTGTTGATCGTCCGACTATCTGGTACTTTTGGTGGGACGGAAAAGATAAACTACCTGACGTTTGTTTACACTGTTTCAAATCAATTGAAATGAATTGCCGTCAAGGAAAAGTTATTTTTGTGGATAAAAATAACTACAGAGACTTCGTAAAAATTCACCCCGTAATCGAAAAAAAATTTAAAGAAGGTATTATACCTATACAGCAATTTTCTGATGTATTGCGAGTGGAACTGCTTAAAACCTATGGAGGTTTATGGTTAGACGCTACTATGTTTATCACTTCTGACCTAGAAAACGAGTTGAACTCACGTTTCTTTACCTTAAAACACGGTACACAGACTCGTTTTGTTTCCAATGGTAGGTGGTCAATCTCTTGTATTGGAGCTGAAAAAGCACACCCTTTGTTCATGTTCTTGTCAGATGCGTTTAAACGCTACTACAGTAAATATGATAGATTAGTCGACTATTTTTTAACGGACTATTTAGTTGATATTGCCTATGAAAATATTCCTAGAGTATCGGTCGATGTAGACTCTATAGCCAAAAATAACCCTGATGTTTACTTTTTACAGACCAATTTTGACCAAAAGTTTGATCCAGTAGAGTTTGAGAAAATAACTTTAGAAACCAAATTCTTCAAACTTAACTGGAGAGAGCAGTGCAGTACTCATTCCGATGGCGAGGAGAGTTACTCGAGTAAGGTCTTTAAACTCTATATTTGATTTTAAAGTGGTAATTCCTTTTTTTAAATTTTAATACTTAAAAAGTAACAGGCTTTTTTAAAAAATTATAAGTCTTAAGGTATTATCAATATTAATGAGTAGGTTTTAATGCTAAAAGTCTTGGTATCAGGAGCGCTAGATAATGTTGTAAATATTGTTACGCAGATTCTACTCGGCCTGGTGGTATTTCGCGAAATGCTATTGCATTTTGGTGAAGCTGATTTTGGAACATGGTCACTTTTATTTGCCATTTTAGCGTGGTGGTTGGGCGACGTACCACAATTTACTCCAGAAGTAGTTAAGCTGATAGCTGCCGGTTTTTGTATTGCAACGGTACATGGCCCCTGTACATCATTTCTGATATCTAAAGATAAAAATAAAACAATTATGCTTTTATGCATTTTAGAGATAGTAACACTGCTTTCTATCATTTACCCTTTTGTAAGTCTTTTTGGGATCATGGGCGCAGCTTATTCAATGGCTATAAGTTTGGGTCTGACAAGGGGGGTACTTCAACCCATAATTATTAGTAGAGTTTTGAAAATAAACTTATTGACCTATTGTGTTTACTTACTTGTTTCAATGCTTATATTAACACTGGTACTCGGTATTCTGTACGTTGGGGCAACTAATTTAGGTTTTACAAATGCGAACTTTACAGTTATTTCTTTCGCAATCATGCAAGTTGCTGTCGCAACAGCAGCAGCTCTTTACTTAAAGTCAAAAATCATTAAACAACAAAGTTAAACTTAAACCATGTAGGTTATGGAGCTTTAAATTGGGTATGAAAATAGTGTTTTTTTTTAGGGGTGGAGTATAAATGAGCGTCTCTGTTAGTGCCATAATCCCAGTTTATAATGGTGAGAGTTTTCTTCAAGATGCGATTGAATCGATACTTCAGCAAACGCACCATGTTAGTGAGATAATAATTATTGATGATGGTTCAAAAGACAAAAGCTTTGATATTGCCATTTCAATTAGCAAATCATCATCAGTTCCGATAAAAGTTTTTAGACAGCAAAATTCTGGAGTTTCTGTTGCGAGGAACTTGGGGCTTCTCAAAAGCTCAGGAGATCTTGTGGCCTTTTTAGATGTAGATGACATTTGGACGCCCACTAAAATAGAAAAGCAATTGGCCCTATACGATGAACTTAAAAATTATGAAGCATTTATTTTCACAGATTATTACTTAGACAATGAAAATGCTACATGTAGAGCTTTAGCAGGGTATTCAGACTATAATGTGTGCACCCAAACAAACTTCTCAAAAGAAGATTTCCAACTGGCGTTTATCAGACGAAACTTTGTGGGTACGGCATCGACTGTAATATTTAATCGAGAGTTAGCTATGAAAATTGGTGGTTTCAATCATAGGCTCAATCACTCAGAGGATTTTGATTTTATACTGAGGTATTCACAGCATGGATGTGTGTACGTTATTACAGACCCTTTGGCGGTAAAACGAAGTCATGGTGCTAACTTATCAGGCGATTTGAAACTTCATTTTTGGAGTCATTATATCGCGCTCAAAAGTAATATCGATCTTTCCTCCTCATTCACACGCTTCAATTATCGGGGTGATGTAGAGTACGAAATGATGCTATCACACGATACGTATTTAGTTCGTTTCTGTAACCAAGTGTATGAAATGTCTATTAAAAATGGTTTTAAGGAGTACTTTCAAGCAATTCCTAAAATAAAAACCCTGCGCGGTTTTAAGATATTTTTAAAAGCGTTTATAAGAAAAATTATTCGTACTGCGTCTTTTGGCTTAATTAAGCGCTCATAGATGTAATGGTGAATATGAGCTATGCATTTGTGATAAATACGTTATTAGGTAAATGCTTTATTACGCACGTGACCATATATAAATATGAAAAATGTCAACTCGCAAACTAACTACAATCTAGATAAAAATTTGATTAACTAGAGTGGTTAGTTGTCGTATGATAGTTTGAGCTCATCTTGTGAAGTTATCGAGCTTACGTAAAAATTAAACAAACTTGTTTGTGCGCTAGCAGTTCTTAATTACTCGCAACCAATCCGCCATTTCTGATAATCTTAATAAATAGAGAAAAAACTTGTGATTAAAAAAAACATCGCCACGCTTACATTACCTCTTACAAATAACTATGGAGGCATTCTTCAAGCCTTTGCACTCCAAGAGACTCTTTCAGAGTTAGGGCATACAACGATGTTAATAAATATCAAGTCCCCCACACATTCCAATTTTAAAAAACGATTGGAACATATGAAGCAGCGAATTCGTAAAGTCATTAAAAATACTACTGTTTTTCAGCCTGATTTTACAAGTGAATCTGATAAGAAGTATATAAATCGAAACGTTCAAAAGTTTATAGATAATTATATAGCAACTACTAAAGAAGTATCTCCATATTTTAAATTCGACGATCTAAAAGAATATAATTTCGAAAGCTTTGTGGTTGGAAGTGATCAAGTTTGGAGACCTGATTACTCTTATTATTTGGCTAATTATTTCTTCGAATTTTTAGAAAATGTACAAACTGTTAAAAAGTTATCATACGCAGCGTCTTTTGGCGTCGAAAATTGGAAGTTAACTGAGAGCGAGACTTCTAAGTGTAAGCAGCTTATAAGTACTTTTGATGCCATCTCAGTTCGAGAGGTAGCGGCAATATCACTATGTGAAAATTACTTAGGTACCGACTCGACGATGGTTCTGGACCCAACTTTACTTGTTCCAAAAGAGAAATATTGTGAATTAGTCAGAAATGCATCTTTAGACAAACCAAAAGGGAATTTGTTTTGTTACATTTTAGACCGCTCTGAGGAAAATGAGCGCTTCGAAAAAAATGTAGCTAAATCTTTAAATGCACAAGCATTTGGAGTGATGCCACGCAAAGATATGAAAAACTTAACGCAACGCAATAGGGACGAATTTGTCTTTCCACCAATTGAGGAGTGGATAAACGGGTTTGTCCATGCAGATTTTATAATTACCGACTCATTTCACGGCACCGTTTTCGCTATACTCTTTAATAAACCCTTTTTGTCCATAGGAAATGCTAAGCGCGGCCTTTCAAGGTTTTCCTCGTTACTTGACAATTTTAAGCTTAAAGAACGACTTATATTGGAACCTAATAAATTTGAAATGCAAAAACTTAGCGATGAAATAGATTGGGACTATGTAAATAGTAGACTAGCACTAGAACGAGAACGCTCTTTGGCTTTCTTAATAGAGAACGTATGAGCTCGCAAGTTGATGGCACTGGTGTTTACAAAAACTAAAAATACACATCAGCAGGTCAAACATTAGATAGCGCAGTCCTTGAAGTTTGCAAAAACAATTCTTTAGCGAACAGCTAGTAGTTGTGATTTTCATGGATGATTACATCAAACGAAAATCAAAGACATTTGGAAGGAAGTAAAATATGAATGTTCTACTTTTAGGTGGCACTGGGGCCATGGGAGTGCCTTTAAGTAAAATTTTGTTAAGCAAAGGATTCTCAGTCTACGTGACATCGCGTAAATCAAAAGGGGCAATATCAGGCATCGAGTATTTGCTAGGTAATGCTCAAGACGATGCTTTTTTTTATGGGGTTTTAGAACGAAAGTGGGATGTTATTATAGATTTCATGGCATACCGCTCAGCACGTTTTGCGAAAAGATTGCCGAGCATACTCGATGCAACTCAACAATATATCTTTATTAGCTCAGCGCGCGTCTACTCTGAATCTTTCGAGCGTATCACTGAAGAAACCCCCCGCTTGTTGGAAACAGCAACAGATACCGATTACTTGAGTACAGATGAGTATGCATTATCAAAAGCGAGACAAGAAAATTCGTTGCGTGATTCTGGTAAAAGCAACTGGACGATAATTCGGCCAAGTATTACATTTAACGAATCGCGCTTGCAATTGGGCGTATTAGAAAAAGAGTCGTGGCTGTATCGAGCATTAAAAGGACGAAGTATTGTCTTCTCAGAAGATATTGCCGATAAGATAACGGCAATGACTCATGGTGATGATGTTTCAATCGGTATCGCGAATATTGTTGGGGAACAAAAGGCCTTAGGTGAGGCCTTTCATATAACCTCAGAAGAAGAAATAACTTGGCAAGAAGTATTAGATATTTATCTTCAGGTGCTTTACGAAGAGTTGGGGACGAAACCTAAGGTCGTAATGACTGAGAAGTCACTCAATCTTAATATCAACAAATATCAAGTCATTTACAGCCGCTACTTTAATCGTCGTTTTGATAATAAAAAAATAAAGCAATTTGTTGATGTCGATTCTTTTCAGAAAGCTGAGGAAGCCATCAGGGCTTGTTTAAAGGAATTTTTGAAAAACAAAGAGTTTCTTTCCATTAATTGGAAACTGGAGGCAATGAACGACAAAGCTTCTAGCGAATTCACGCCTTTGGATGAAATCCCAAGTTTACATGAAAAAATAATTTATTTGGCTGAACGATTTGGAGTGACTTTTGCCTTAGAGTTTGCTTATAAAGTTAATCGTTTCTTACGGAAGAAATAGTGTAATTCATGGAAAAAAATACATCTTCAAGCTCACAAAAAAACTCGCGAATCGCGAAAAATACAATATTTCTGTTTGTTCGCTCAATCATAACAATTGCGGTCGCACTTTATACCAGCAGGGTTGTTTTATCTGCTTTGGGTGTAGAAAACTTCGGAATTTTCGTTGCCGTTGGTAGCGTAGTCGCTATGTTTTCCAGTATTTCTGGGTCTCTTTCGTCAGCTGTGAGTAGATTTATAACTTACGAGCTAGGCCGTGGTTCTGAAGGAAAGCTAAGCTCTGTTTTTTCATCAAGTTTGTTACTGCAAATAATGCTTTCTATTTGTTTGTTCTTTTTAATACTTCTTATCGGCGGTTGGTTTCTAAATTCCAAGATGAATATTCCAGAAGGTAGTTTATCAGCTGCAAACTGGGTTTTATTGAGTACAGCTATAACTTTTGCTATCGGAATGATAACCGTTTCATACCAAGCCATGCTTATTGCGCACGAGCGTATGAAGGCGTTTGCTTACATTGGTTTAGTAGATGTGTTTCTTAAGCTTGGTGTTGCACTTTTGTTAACAATTGCTACTGTCGATAAGTTGAAATTATATTCTGTACTTTTGACGTTGATATCTTTAGTGATTTTTACAATTTACTATTTTTATTGTAGATACAATTTCACATCAAGTCGCTTTAAGTTTATATGGGATATAAAGCTGTTAAAAGAAATGTTTGGTTTTACTGGGTGGGCGTTCTTTAGTTCCTCGGTAGCGATTATCAATACACAAGGCATTAATATTTTGATGAATCTGCATTTTGGAGTATTAACGAATGCAGCCCGAGGTGTTTCCACACAAGTAGAAAATGCTTTAAATCAACTCATAAGTAATCTTACAGTAGCAATGAACCCGCAAATAACTAAGTCCTATGCTGCAGGTGAAAAAGATTACATGCACCAACTTATTTGTAGCGGAAGTAAATTCTCTTACTTTCTTGCGCTTTTTTTTATTGTTCCTCTTTTCATTGAAGCTGAGACTGTGTTAAACCTTTGGTTAAATGAGGTACCAGAGTATGCTACAGTCTTTTTAAAGCTAACATTGCTGACGATGCTACCTCAAGTGATGGCTGGAATTTTATTTACTGCGGCAATGGCAACCGGCAATATTCGAAGGTATGCACTAGTCGTAAATGCCGTGAGTGTGACTGTCTTTCTTTTTGCTTGGGCGTTATACTTATTCGGCTATCCGCCTGAAACAGCATACTTAGTTCACTTGGTGATTAGGGTTTTACTAATAGCAATACGCTTGCAGTTGCTTAAAAATTTGATTGGCCTTAATCCATTTCTATATTTTAAAAGCGTTATCTTGGTAATAATTCCTGTTACTTTTATCGCTTTCGTAATCCCTTTAACTATCCTTCTTCTACCAATACCTGAGTCGTTTTGGAGAGTCGTGGTTGTTACATTATTAGCTGCATCGACGACGGCATTTACAGTTGCGGCAATTGGACTAACAACGCAAGAAAAAGTCTTCGTGCGGGAAAAAATAGCTCTATTAAGGAACAAATTCATGAGGTTGCAGAGAGATGCATAAACATTATTCCAGTGACAAAAATGCACAAATTTTAGTTGTTTTATTAAAAGCACACGGGATTCGAAAAATCGTAGCATCGCCTGGTACCACTAACATGGCATTAGTAGGGAGTTGCCAGTATGATCCTTGGTTTGAAGTTTATTCTTGTGTAGATGAACGGTCGGCTGCTTATATGGCATGTGGATTAGCAGACGAGTCTGGAGAACCAGTCGTAATTACGTGCACGGGAGCCTCTGCCTCACGTAATTATCTACCTGGTTTGACTGAGGCCTATTATCGCAAGTTACCAGTATTAGCAGTCACATTTTTTGTGGGTTACTACGGCATAGGCAACCTTGTACCACAAGTTATCGACCGCAGTGTATGGCCTAAAGATACTTTTAAGTACAAAGTTGAATTGCCTCATATAAAAGATGATGCAGATTTTCAGTTTGCTGAATTAAAAATGAATACTGCCATTTTAGAGTTAACCCGTAATGGCGGCGGCCCTGCGCATATAAATTTAGCAACAACAAAAGGCGACTTTTCCGTGAAAAAGCTGCCTGAAGTTAGAGTGTTAAAGAGAATTAACTATAATGATCAATTTCCAATTTTAACGAAACAGGTTAAACGGGTTGCTATTTATATTTGTTCGCATGCGGTATTTACAGAATCAGAAACAAAAGCTATTGACGCATTTTGTAAGAAAAATGATGCGGTCGTTTTCTGCGATCATACTAGTCGGTACAAGGGGAAATATAGAACTATGCTTGCTTTAATAGCAGGACAAGAAAAGTATGACTCTCCGCTTTGTTTCCCTGATTTGTTAATCCACATTGGAGAGTTATCGGGAGACTACATGACTTATGGTGTGTTGAAGGGCGCTAAAAATGTCTGGAGAGTTAGCCCTGACGGAGAGGTTAGAGATACATTCCACAAACTGACTCATGTTTTTAATATGCAAGAACAGACTTTCTTTGAGCATTACGCTAAACATCCGTTAAGAGAAACAGTGGACGAAGATTCTTACTTGAACGCATGTATTGCTGAATATAAAGATTTATACGAGAAAATACCCGAATTACCATTCTCTAACAATTGGGTAGCAAAATATGTTGCGCCTCGTATCCCGGAAAAAAGTGTGTTGCATTTAGGGTTGAGTAATACTTTACGTGCATGGACGTTCTTTGAGTTACCCAAAACCGTAAGTACAAGTTCAAATGTCGGTTGTAGAGGTATTGATGGGGTTTTATCTACATTTCTTGGAGCTTCTCTAGTTCAACCGAATGTTTTACACTTTTGCGTTTTAGGAGATCTAACCTTCTTTTATGATATGAATGCGATTGGGAATAGGCATGTAGGTAACAACTTAAGAATTATACTTGTTAACAATGGGAGAGGTATGGAGTTCCGGTTACATTCACATCCGGGGCAAAGACTTATGGGTGAGGACGCGGACGCTTATGTTGCGGCGGCTGGACACTTTGGAGAAAAATCACCTGATCTCGCGAAAGGCTATAGCCAAGCACTGGGTTTTGAGTACCTAAGTGCGAATAACAAAGAAGAGTTTGATATAGCTATAAAACGGTTTTTAACCCCCCAGATAACTGACAAGCCTATGTTATTAGAAGTTTTTACAGACTCAGAGAGTGAACGTAATTCGTTACAGGCGCTTGTTAATTTAAAATCTGAAGTAAACACAAAAAAATTAGTTAAAGCAGTGGTCGGAAAATCTGGTGTGAAATTGGCGAAGAAGCTTCTCAATAAATAGACAAAAAGCTGTTAAATAGTTGAAACAGTCAAAAAAGGTTGAGGGGAAGCGACTAATTTAATAAGTCGTTTCTCCTTTTAAAATAGATTGTCTTGTCCACTTTCCCTAAACTGTCTTCAAAACTCTATGGAATTTTTTGGGTCTAGTTTTTGCTTGGAAAATGTAAAGGCTCAGAGTGAAAACGAAAAGGTACTTCAATACTACCGTTCTCAGTTCATGATTTCTAAAAATTACTACTATAGTAACTTGTAATTTAATTACGTTTTTCTGTTACCATTGAGCTTATAAAGCATTTATTAGTTAGACTGTTTTAAAAGGGATTTAGATTGTTAGTTACTGTGTATATCACCACCTATAATCGCAGAAAGCTTTTAGAGCGGGCGATTAATTCAGTTTTGAATCAAACCCACTCTCCAATTGAACTTATCGTAGCTGATGATGGCTCAACGGACGGCAGTCAAGAGTACCTAACGGAAATGCATGAGCAAGGTATTTTAACCGCAATTCTCAATACAACCGGCAAATCGAAAGGAGCGTGTTACGGTCGAAATAAAGCAATTTCAACGGCTAAAGGGGAATTTATATCTGGATTAGATGACGACGATTACTTCGAACCATGGCGAATAGAAACATTTATTAAAAAATGGCAAGAGTATACAGTAAATAAAAAAGTGTTCTCTGCGTTGTTTGATAGTGTGGTAGAGCATAGAAAAAGTGGTTTAGTAGCGTGTTATGATATGGAAGTAGCTACTTACCAGAAGTTGAGAAAAGGTAATGTAGTTGGTAACCAAGTGTTCACTAAAACTTCTTATTTGAAAGCGGTAGGTGGCTTCGATGAACAGATGCCAGCACTACAAGATTGGGATACTTGGTTGCGGTTATCTAATCAATACGGAGATATCTTGAATGTAAACACTCGTTCTTATATTCAAATTCAGAATCACGAAGGCGAGAGAATAACTGGCAAACCTGCTGACAAGATTCGTTTCGCATTCAATCGATTGATGAATAAGCTTCAGCCATTAACTCGCTCAGAAGAGTCACATTTGTTATCTACTATGTATGGCGGTTATCCTCAAATCGATATCAGAATTTCCGAACTTTTTAAAATATTTATGGGTGGTCATTTTAGGAAGGTCGCTCAAGTCGTTAAAAGGACTTTACTTAAATGAAGATTCTTTATCTTATTAACCAGTACCCTAAAGTAAGCCATACCTTCATTAGACGAGAAATAATGTCGCATGAAGAGAATGGTATAGAAGTTTTAAGGGTTGCTATGCGTTCTGATGATCCGAACGACATGAGCAAAGTTGATTTCACAGAATATGAAAAAACGCACTACGTGTTGAAACAACCCAAATTTGAATTATTAAAGCACGTTTTTAGTGCAATTAGAGAAAATCCAAAGAGCTTTCTTAAAGCTTTAAAGGTGTTATTTAAAATGCATTCTGCATCGAAGCAGAGCTTGCTAATTCATTTAATTTATTTGGTGGAAAGCTGCAACGTTGCGAAAGTCTGCAAAGAAAGTGACGTAGATCACATACACGCGCACTTTGGTACTAATCCGGCGGAAGTAGCCATGTACACAAGCATTATTAGTGGCGTACCTTACAGCTTTACCGTTCATGGGCCTGAAGAGTTTGACAAACCTTTAACACTTAACCTAAGCCAAAAAATAAAATACGCGAGCAGAGTAATAGCGATAACTAATTATTGTAAATCGCAGCTTTTCCGCTGGGCTGATTATGAAGACTGGCAAAAAGTAGGGATTGTCCACTGCGGTCTTGAGGATAACTTCTTCAATGAGCAAATTTTAAACTCGAATAGGGAAGGGGACGAATACCGTTTTTTATGCATTGGTCGCTTATGTGAGCAAAAAGGGCAATTACTTTTATTAGAAGCATTTTCTCGCTTTATTAATGCTGGCTTTAAAGCACACCTTACTTTAGCTGGTGATGGCGAAATGCGAGTAGAAATAGAGTCTTTCATTAATCAGCACAATCTGCAAGGAAATGTAACCATAACGGGTTGGGTTGATAGCATCGAAATTAAAGAGTTACTCAGTAAAAGTGACGCAATGCTGTTACCTAGTTTTGCCGAAGGTTTACCCGTGGCTATTATGGAGGCTATGGCTACAGGTGTGCCTGTTATTAGTACGGCTATTGCAGGTATACCAGAGCTTGTAGTCGATAAGGTTACAGGCTTCTTGGTGTTTCCTGGTTCCGTTGCTTCACTGGAAGATGCATTAGTAGCGTTTACCAAATTGAGTCAAGGTGAGTTAGATGCGGTTCGAAAAAGAGCTTTCGAAGCGGTTAAGAAAGAACATAATATAACGACAGAAGCTGAAAAGTTAGCTGTGCTGGTTGGAGCAAAAGAATAAATGCTCCTACTAAATATTGTTTTCTTTCTCGTGGCTTTTGTATCAGCCTTTCTTTCTTTACAGCTATTTCTAGGTCTTCGAAATAGTAACTCGGTTGAAGTAAACAACAGTAACGATACTCTGCCATGCGTGGTCCTAATTCCGGCACATAATGAGGAGTTAGGTATTGCAAAGACAATAATGTCTGCAAGAAAAGAGGTTAAAGAAGGCGACTTGATATTGGTTGTCGCAGATAATTGTTCAGACAGTACGGCTGCTGTTAGTCGAGATGCTGGAGCTATCTGCATCGAACGTACTAATCTAGAATTAGTAGGTAAGGGTCATGCATTGCAATACGGGGTCGATTACTTAACCGAAAATGATGTTGAGTTTGCTACCGTTGTTGTAATGGATGCTGATTGCTTGTTTGGTGAAGGGAGTTTACATACGTTACTAAATGCGTCTCAAACGAAAAATTGCGTAGCGCAGGCCCTTTATTTAATGAGATCGCCGAATAAAGAAAACATAAAGCTTAATATCAGTGAGTTTACCTGGCTGATAAAGAATTGGGTGAGACCATTAGGCCAAAAAAGGCTAGGAATCAGCTGCCACCTACAAGGTTCTGGAATGGCTTTTCCAAAATCAGTTTTAAATAAATACTCTTTAGCATCTTCCAGTATTGTTGAAGACCTTGAACTAGGTTTGCACGTAGTTCAAGGGGGGGAAGAAGTGACGTTTGTTCCCCATGCATTAGTGACGAGTGAGTTTCCTGAGAACAATGAAGGGCTTGAAAACCAACGAAAGCGTTGGGAGCACGGCCATCTATCTGTTGTAAAGAAAATGCCAAGTATGATGCTGCAAGGCTTGAAACAGTTAAACTTTAGGTTGTTTTTTCAGGCATTAGATGCAGCAATTCCCCCAACTATTATGTGGATAATACTCACAATTCTTACTTTAGTTGTCTCGTTTATCGCTGCAATTTTCGACGGTTTTTACTGGTCTGCAGTTATAGGGATGTGTATCTCTGTTTTTGCTTTAGCAATTGTCTGTGTATGGTTTAAATATGGGAAAAAAATACTACCACCAGCACAACTAAAAGGCATGATTCCTTTTGTGCTAGGCAAATTCAGTGTTTATCGCACTTTTGTTTCAAACCGAGAGAAGAACTGGGTGAGAACGAAGCGGGACAATGAATGATTAGGTTGATATCAACCTAATCTTTCTTGTTTCATATTTTTCCGTAATATCCAGAAAAACTTCGGTATACCTATAGCATATCTATTAAATAATCTAATTGGCTCATTCATTAAACGATAAAGCCATTCCAAATTAAGTTTTCTAAAAATAGAGGGGGCGCGCGTAAAACGGTTTGCAATGAAATCAAATATGGCGCCGCCGTTCACTACAACCAATGGATTTTCATAGTTGTGCTGTAGGAATGCTGAAAAGTACTCTTGCTTCGGCATACCCATGCCCAGTATTAATATTTCGGGTTGATGTGCCTCTACAAACTCAAACATTTTTTCGTTACTTTGAAAGCCATCTATAAAAGCTTCAACATTGTGACCGTTTGATTTATAGATTGATGCAGCTTGCTCTATGTAAGGAGACTCTGTTCCGATAAAACATACTGACTTCCCTTTGAAACGGTCTAAGACTAACGGTATTAAATCGGTACCGTTAGCGTTATAGCCAACGGGCTTGCCGTATTTTTTTAAAAGTATTTTTGCGCCAATACCGTCTCTGAACAAAAGGTCTGCACCTAGCAAGCAGTTTTTAAACTTGATATCACTATTTGCCATGGTATAAGCGTGGGCATTGATAAAAGAGATCACACTTACCTTATTTTTCTGTAATTCTTGCTCGGTTAAAGTAATGGCCTGCGACTCAGTTTCAGCTGTGGTTATTTTACTGGCGATGCATTTCATATTAAAGCTTCTGTAAAAGAGCGTGTTGAAATAGAAGTTTGTCCCATTGTTATGTCTATGGTTAGCTTCAATTTATCATCTCATAAGTGTGGGAATTTGTATAAGTTACCAGTTCTACAAACGTTGTAGAGATATCTTCTTGGGTGAAATATAATCAATATTGAATATTCAGCCGTATAACATTTTATGCATTATGCAAAATTCTAATAAAGGTACTGCTCAAATTTTGTGGCCTTGAGTGCTCTTTCAATATCATCGTAGTTTGTAATAATATCTGCGAGATTTTGGGAAAGAACTTTTCGATGCTTGCTCTTAACTTGAGTACTTTCAACGCCAAGGAAATCAAAAATTTGCGAATTATGTTTTGATGTGCTCTCAGGACTCGAGAAGTAATCTTCATAAGAGAGTTGGTAAAACGGCTGCTTTTTAGATAACTTTGCAGCGAAAGCATTTTCTTCCTCATTCAGCTTATAGTCCCTTTTTAACTTAGCCAGAAGTTGCTCAATATCTATTTCAAAGCTTTTGTTCTCTGTACTATTCTCTGTTGTTGAGACTACACCTGCCTGATGCATCAACATCGCAGAGATTAAGCGCTTCAAAATATTACTTCTTTTTAGATGTATTATACTGATTTCTTTTGAATCAAGGAAATAGTTGTAAAGGTTATCTTGCTTTACATTTACGAAAAAGTCTTTAATTCCTATTGTTTGCGTGTCGTATCGACTCTTCCAATTGACAGGTTGCTTCTTCCTTAAATGCGAGTAAGCGCTATAACATTGTGCTAAGTAAAAATAAGTACTTTTCCTATATAACATATCTAAGTACCGTTCTTTGCTTAAACCACCCAATCTGAATAAAGGTTTATGAACTTTCTTCAAAAGTGTCCAGTGTCCTAATACTTCACCGTAGTTAACTACTTTAGCGTTCAAATTAAGAGTGTTTGCAAGATAATTGCTACCGCAACGACCGCTAGTGAGGATGAAATGTCTTTTATGCAATTTACTCTTCCTTGATCTCAGTAGTTAATAATCAATTTCTGTTTGTTCAGTTAATATACTAAACCTAACTGAGCCTTCACAACAATTTTTGAAGGCTCAGTGAAATTTTCTCAACACTAAACTGATTAATTATTATTTATCGATGACAGCATCGTGGAAAGCTCATAAATTTTTTCTAAACTAAAGTTTCGCCAATGAGTGAATTTAATTCAAATGATATATAAATGAGTTTGAATTTTTAGCAACCTACAAAAGAGTATAGGAACGTTGTTTCTATTCGAGTAATAGACCCTACTTTTTGAAGTAAGTAAATAAAACGCCCATCGTCTGAAAACTCTGTATCAACTACGCCACTTTCGTTGCCAAGAAGGCAGGTCATGTCAATCCAAGTATCTGAATGTTGTTTATTCATGAGTACCATTCCACTAGAACTTCCGCCCCAGCTAACTGCGCCTGCTATTGTAAGTAGCCCATTAGGTGCTTTGTTAAAACTTAAGAAAGCAGAGGATGAAGGTTCGTTCAATATCTCAACGAAGTTATTTTCACTTTCATTATATTTGTACACAACGGCGTTGCCTCTTGCACCTATTATGAAAATTTCGCCGTCTATATATGCCATATTAAACGCCCATAATCCCGCAGGCGCATTGACAGTTTTGACCAATTCGTTTGTTTCGATATCGTTAAAATAAAGCTTCTGCTGGTCGTCAATATGATAAGACATTATATATCTATCTGTTTTAAGAAGTGCCCGATAAACACGGTTGTTTGAAGTAGAAAATATCTTTTCAGACGTTGTTTCCTGTATATCGTTATTATTCTGCCGAGGGGTAAATTTCAACTTAAACAAACCACCAATAGAGCCATCTTTGTAAACGAGGATTTCTTCATCAACTACAAGCTTTCTTGAGTAGCTTTGACTCCAGAATGCTTCTGCATTACTTCTATTAGTAGCGTCGTCTATTTTTTGAACGTTAAGGAAGTTGTCTTCTTTATCGGCTGTCAGTAGGTAGTCTTGTGCTAAGTTCCATGGCGAAAGCGTTGCAAATACGCCTTGTTCATTACTATTAACAGACCAAGTATGCCCGGCGAGAAGCCAATCACTACTTCTTCTTGGGAAAATTTGTGTAAACTTATTTGGAGTTTCTAATGGCATTGAGACTAAGCCATTATCCATACTAGTAATGTATAACTTATCTGCGTCAATGTGTATGTCGGTTCCTACAAAGTTGCTAGCGTCTCTAGATTTTTCGTAAATCTTATTTGTACTTACATCGTAACCGTATATACCTCGGTAGTCGCTAAACCATATCTCTCCTAATACAGAGCGAGGCATACCTATAGGCTTAGTCATTACCTTTCTCCATTGTCTAAATGGCAGAGATGTATCGAAGCTAATAGGCACTTTGTCTCCAATAGTTAAACCTTCAGGAGTTAAAGTCAATTTGTATAGCCCAGCATTCCAAGTACTTCCAAGAGCAATTAGGTGGTTACCTTCTGATGTAGTATCCTTTAACACATTGAGAATAGATTTATTTTTTAAATCAACGGTAACTGAAGCAAACGAATCTAGTTCGAAAATTCCTTTTTGCGTATATACTAGGGACCCTAAAGATGCACCGAGCCTTTCAATTCTTAATATATTTGACGGAAATGTGTATTCTAAAGTTTGACTACCGTCACTTTTGTTAATTCTATAAAGCTTCTTGCCATTAAAGCCAAAAAGATAATCGTCGCTTTCATCAAAGTAAACGCCTTTTAGCTTGCTGATAGATAACGGTGTTTCACTTACATTCCCGTTTCTATCTATACAACCCAAAGTTGGCTGTAAAGCTGCAAAGCAAGTCACGCCGCTAGGTGACGTGGAATAAAGTTGGAGTGTTGTGTTTCGATAAGTTTTAAGTTCGAGCCCTATAGGTGACCACGTGTTATCGGCCCTAAGTTCTAAAAGTTGATTCTTTGTAGCGGCTAACAGGGAATTATGATGGATCAATAAACCAGTAATATCATAATTAGTCAGTCCTTTAACAAGAGGGTCCCACCCAGAACCATTAAACTTCCAAACGCCAGTAACATCAGAAGATGCATAAATTTCTCCCTCGAATTCGACGACACTACTAAAGAGCCCGCTTCCTCCCCAACCTATACGTAAAATATCAGGTTCACCACTTGAGGCAGGTACACCCATTATCAAAGTAGGATCCAAATTAGCCTTTACAATTAGCTCTACAAATTCTTGGCTGCTCAGTATGTCCTGCTGCCCAGCCTTTTGGGTTAAAGATTTCGCACTTTTAGGAAACAATACCAATAAACTTTCTAATTTTGACTTTATCTCTTCTTTATCATCTTGTTTCCATGTTGATATAAAGTTGAGGTTGCCGTTAGCCGCGGAAGCTAAAGTGCCTGTTCGAACCATTTCAACGATATTGGTTACATGAGCGTCGGAAAACTCATTTTGAGTATGCTCTTTTAAAAAACTAGCTACATAACTATGTAGCTCAGTGTCTTTTACGTTTATTAGTTCGGATGAAGTTGCTAATAGCTCGTCCCCCAGCTGCGTTTTTTGGGTTGTAGACGTTAAAGTAGATAGACAAGAGCTTAGCGAGGAGCTGACTAAAACTATTGCTAATATATAGAGTGCAGCAATAGATAATGAAGGGACTTTCATATGAAATTCCTTTGTTTTGCATATAGAAAAAAGCCAAGTTTATTGGCATCTGAAGACTAAGTACGAAAAGCACTGTGCAAAATAGCCTAACTATAGTGTAGTTAGAGCAACTTAATGTGCCAATAATTAGTTCATCAATAGAACAACGAAATTTTCTCCTGATTGATTTGGCTTGTGCCCATTTCTTCTCAATATGTAAACCTCCCCTAATTAGTTGCACCCATAATTAGAGGTTTCGGCCTGTTCATGCTTACTTAAATATTCCCATGGTGTCAGATCATTCAGCGCATCATGGGACAGGCTCAACGACCTTGAAGACCGACTGAATCAGAACAGTCGTAACTCATCGCGTCCGCCATCTTCTAATGGCCCGGGGGCGTCTTCTTCTGAGCCACCTAAAAAGCTAACTGGACGCAAGCGCCTTGCACAATCTGGTCATAAAGGCACCAAGTGAATGCTGGCCATGAAACCCCGACGTACTATCCCGATGATATATGTGCCTGTGGCGGTGTAATTACCATCAGCGATTCACCGTATCGCCGCCAACAGGTATTTGATATTCCCTGTCAGGCCTTCTCTGTGATTGAACATCAGTTACATCAGGGCCAATGTTGTCAGTGCAGCAAAACGATAAAGCCACGTTGAAGGACAACGTCAATCAGGGGCAGATGGGCAATAACCTGCTGGTTCATGTGGCGATGCAGTCGGGTCAGTTTCATCAGAGTATCAGTAAAAACCAGCAACAGCTCGACCAGAACTTCGGCTTATCGTTCAGTCGCGGCGCTATTTCTGAAGCGCAAAGCCGCGTCATAGCGGTACTCAGGCCTGCCCATCAGGATATCAAAGCGACTATGCTTGATGAGGCTGTGGTTCACTGTGATGAAACGCGTCATCAGCGAGGCAACGAAAATCGCTGGATGTGGCAGGTATGCACACCGACACTGTCTTGCGTTGTGACCCACTTCTCACGGGGCGCATGGGTGGCCAAGAAAGTACTGGGCGATAATCCTGAAAATATTGTTGTTACCGACCAGTATGCCAGTTATCACTATATTGATGCTGACCACCGACAATTATGCTGGGCGCATATCTTAAGAAAAATAAATGCCTTGGCGGAAAGCTGGAGCACGAATAAAACCACTTACCCTCTGCTAAACGACTTCAAAGCTGCCTGTCAATAGGGCCTGGTGAACGGTTGCGGTTAAGCCGTTTTTGTATTGTCATAAAATTTTACAGTAAAGCTCTCTGGAAAGTTTGTGCCTTTATAAATTTTTGATTTTAAAAGTTAAATATTTTTGGTATATTTAATGCATAGTTTGGCATTAATATCATTTGAACAAAATTTATTAACTTTCGACGTGCGCTTTTAGCTTTGGAGTATATATGGCGAGCTTTAGTACAAAACATTCAGCTTTAAAAGTTGTATCAGGATTCATCGGGCTTTGCTGCCTCTCTTTGAGTCTTAATGCAAAAGCTGCTTTTATAGATATTGATTTTACAATTGACGGTAATACCTATCACGAGCCCTTTACCGTTACCAATAATTCGTCTGCAGGTCTCAATATATTGAGCTTTGCGCTCGATTTAAGACCTAACGCAAGTAGTTTTTTGTGTTTTGATGAAGTAGCAAACTCTTGTCATAGTACTGTTGGTAGGAATTTTGCCGTGGTCGGTTCTAATGATGTTGGGTTTTCTTCTTATTCTGTTCTTGACGCTGTTGGCGGGATAAATACTCCTGACTTTTTACTCGTAAATTTTGACAGTGCTAGCTTTTCTTCAGGAGAGCAATTTAGTTGGGCAATTGATATTGATGGAGCTGCGTCAAGCGGTACCGTTCTAGGTAATGAACTTATTGGTAGCCTATTCTTTGTAGA
The DNA here is from genome assembly GCF_022348265.1 of Alteromonas sp. Cnat3-28. Taxonomy (NCBI): domain Bacteria; kingdom Pseudomonadati; phylum Pseudomonadota; class Gammaproteobacteria; order Alteromonadales; family Alteromonadaceae; genus Alteromonas; species Alteromonas sp. Cnat3-28. The sequence goes on along the minus strand of NZ_JAKREY010000008.1, from coordinate 161,979 downwards.
AATGTCAGACGGTATTACCTACCAAGGGGCCATTGAAGCCGTTGCTGGTAACAGTGACGCAGGTCAATTGGTTCTTTACGGCAGTAGCCCTTTAACGATAGATAATGCGATAAACGCCGTTCCTGAGCCATCATCTATTTTGTTGTTTGGTGGTTTACTGGTCGCACTGACAAGATTTAGACGCAAAACCCTTTAATCAAAGTTCAAGATTAAGAGGTATGGCTTATCTAAATTAGGTCAAGTTCTCCAAATAAATGGCTCGCTTAAAAAGTGGGCCATTTTTTATTTAATGGTCATTAAGAGTATTTACGATGTAATCCAAAGTCATCACAAAAACACTTGATTGTCCATAATTCGTGATCAAGTCACCAAAATTTCGCCATTATCAGCTATATAGGGTAGCGGTAATGTCAGTCACTCGTGTAAACTACCGCTTTTATTTCAGGCAAGCCTTAGCGCACAGAATAATTCTTCCTATGCTTTGGCCATGCAGTCATCATGTAAATTGAGGAAAACATGGAGCTTGACGCTATTATCAATCAGGCACAAAGCCAGATTGACGCTGCACAAGATGCAGCCACATTAGACCAAGTTAGGGTCGAATTCATGGGTAAGAAAGGTAAACTTACCGACTTACTTAAAGGGCTTGGAAAGTTATCGAACGAAGAACGTCCTGCCGCGGGCCAAAAGATTAACCAAGCTAAGCAAGTTATTCAGCAAGCTATTTCTGCAAAAGGTGAGTTTTTACGCACTGAAGAGCTAAATAAAAAGCTAGCAGAAGAAGCGGTAGATGTAACTTTGCCTGGTCGTACAGAAAAGTCAGGAAACTTGCATCCGGTAAGCCGCACGATTGCGCGTATTGAATCTTTCTTTGGAGAGCTAGGCTTTTCAGTTAAGACTGGCCCTGAAATTGAAGATGGTTTTCACAACTTCGACGCGCTGAACATTCCTGCGAATCACCCAGCGCGTGCCGATCACGACACCTTTTATTTCAACCCAGACATGATGCTTCGTACGCAAACCTCTGGTGTTCAAATTCGTACTATGGAAGCGGAAAAGCCACCACTGCGTATTATCTCGCCAGGGCGCGTGTATCGTAATGACTACGATCAAACTCACACGCCAATGTTCCACCAAGTGGAAGGTTTGATGGTTGATAAGAACGTTAGCTTTACCGACCTTAAAGGTATTTTGCACGACTTCCTACATCACTTCTTTGAAGAGTCACTAGAAATTCGCTTCCGTCCGTCTTACTTCCCGTTTACTGAGCCTTCAGCTGAAGTAGACGTTATGGGTAAAAACGGTCAGTGGCTTGAAGTATTGGGCTGCGGCATGGTGCACCCGAATGTACTTAAAGCTGTGGGTATCGACCCAGAAGAGTACACAGGTTTTGCCTTTGGTATGGGCGTAGAGCGCTTAACTATGCTTCGTTACGGTGTTAACGACTTACGCGCGTTCTTTGAAAACGATCTTCGTTTCCTTAAGCAGTTCAACTAAGGCAGAGAGTACACATGAAATTCAGTGAAAAATGGTTAAGAGAGTGGGTTAACCCGTCGCTGTCGGCACATGAGCTGTCTGAACAGTTGAGCATGGCTGGCCTAGAAGTAGACGGTGTTGAGCCAGTAGCAGGCGATTTTAAAGGCGTGCTAGTGGGTGAAGTGGTTGAGTGCGGTCAGCACCCGAACGCCGACAAACTGCGCGTAACTAAAATTAACGTAGGTGGCGATGAGCTACTTGATATCGTTTGTGGTGCGCCTAACTGCCGTCAGGGCATTAAAGTAGCCGTTGCTGTTGTTGGCGCTGTCTTACCTGGTGACTTTAAAATTAAAAAAGCAAAGCTTCGCGGCGAGCCGTCATTCGGTATGCTATGTAGCTTCTCTGAGCTAGGTATTAGCGACGACCACGACGGTATTATCGAGCTTCCAGCCGATGCACCTATTGGCGCAGACATTCGCGATTACCTTGGACTTGATGACAACGCCATTGAAGTAGACCTAACGCCAAACCGCGCAGACTGTTTGGGTATTCGCGGTATTGCCCGTGAAGTTGGCGTACTTAATAACCTTGACGTGTGCGAGCCTGAAGTAGCTGCGGTAGACGCAACTATTGAAGATAAATTATCAATTACGTTAAGCGCTGACGACGCATGCCCACGTTATTTGGGCCGTGTGGTTAAGGGCGTTAACGTTAAAGCAGCATCGCCACTGTGGTTAGTTGAAAAGTTACGTCGTTGCGGTATTCGCAGCATCGACCCCATTGTAGATGTGACAAACTTTGTATTGCTAGAGCTTGGCCAGCCAATGCACGCGTTTAACCTTGCCAGCATTGAAGGCAATATTAATGTGCGTATGGCGAATGAAGGCGAAACGCTTACACTACTTGACGAAACCGAAGCTAAGTTACAAAGCAATACGTTAGTTATTGCTGATGACAACAAAGCGTTAGCAATGGCGGGTATTTTCGGTGGCCTACACTCTGGTGTAACTACTGAAACCCAAGACATTTTGCTTGAAAGTGCGTTCTTTAGCCGTGATGCGATTATGGGCCGTGCCCGTCAGTACGGTTTGCATACCGATGCGTCGCACCGCTATGAGCGTGGTGTAGACCCACAGCTTCAGCGTAAAGCCATGGAGCGCGCTACTGCACTGGTACTAGAAATTTGTGGTGGTGAAGCTGGCCCTGTAATTGAAGCAGTGGCTGAAGACAAGCTACCTAAGCAAGCTACGGTTACGCTTCGTCGCGAACGTTTATCTCGCGTACTAGGCATTAGCATTGACGATGCAAAAGTAACGGAAATGCTTAACCGCCTTGGTTTAGACGTAACGCAAACTGAAGCAGGCTGGGAAGCAGTTGCGCCAAGCTATCGTTTCGATATCTCAATTGAAGAAGATTTGATTGAAGAAATTGCGCGCGTATACGGTTACAACAACATTCCAAACGTGGCACCAAAAGCGACGTTGGCAATGCTGCCTTCGCTAGAAGCCAAGCTGCCGCTTAACACTATGAAGTCGTTGCTTTTAAGCCGTGGCTACAATGAAGCGATTACTTACTCGTTTGTAGATCCTAAAATTCAAAACGCATTATTCCCAGACGTAAAAGGTATGGTGTTACCACACCCAATTTCATCTGATATGTCGGTAATGCGTGTAAGTTTATGGCCGGGTTTGCTAGGTGCTACTGCTTATAATCAGAAGCGTCAGCAGCAACGTGTTCGCATGTTTGAAACCGGATTACGCTTTATTCCTCAACAAGATGCGCCAAATGGTGTATTGCAACAGCAAGTAATTGGTGGTGTAGTAGCAGGGCGTCGTAATGAAGAACATTGGGACTTGGGCGACAGCCCGGTTGATTTCTTCGATGCAAAAGCCGACGTTGAGGCGTTATTGGCACTTACAGGCAGAACCGGTGAGTTCCAGTTCGTTACAGGGCAACACAGTGCGTTACACCCTGGCATGACGGCAAAAATTTTGCTTAATGATGAAGAAGTTGGCTATATTGGTGCTATACACCCGCAGTTCACTAAATTGCTTGGTGTTAACGGCCGTGTATTTGTGTTCGAACTAGTGGTAGATGCCATTACCGATCGCAAGTTACCGTCAGCCGTACCAGTATCGCGCTTCCCATCGAATCGCCGTGATATTGCTATTACGGTTAAAGATGAAGTGCGTGTAGGGAATGTTCTTTCTTACATAGAAAATATTGGCGTAAATCAACTAGTTGCTCTAAACTTGTTCGATGAGTACAAAGGCAAGGGAATTGAGCCTGGCTATAAGAGCCTTGCTTTGTCACTTCATTTACAAGATCCGGATAAAACCTTGGAAGAAGCTGAGATTCAGCAAGCTGTAGATACTGTGGTTAAAGGTCTGGAATCTGAGTTTGGGGCCGCGTTAAGAGAGTAAACTATGGCATTGACCAAAGCCGAGATGGCTGAACACCTATTCGAGAAACTAGGCATTAACAAGCGTGATGCGAAGGATCTGGTAGAGCTTTTTTTCGAAGAGATTAAAGGCGCTCTGGAATCTGGTGAGCAAGTAAAACTGTCAGGTTTTGGCAACTTTGACCTGCGTGATAAAAATGAACGTCCTGGCCGCAATCCAAAAACCGGTGAAGACATTCCAATTAAAGCACGTCGTGTGGTTACATTCCGCCCGGGTCAAAAATTGAAAAGCCGAGTTGAAAACTCTGCACCTGTCGACCAATAATCTTTAGGTCGTTACAATACTGAAAAAGAGCGGGGTCTCTCGCTCTTTTTGTATTGCTTCTTTTATACAGTGCCGTCGCACTGGTTTTCATATGCAATTTCTTTGGAGGAAAGTGTGAAGAAAGCACTTGTCGTTCTTGCTATTATTGTTGCAGCTACGTTTTCATGGTTTGCTTATCTGTCGCTAGATGCAGACAAACGAGACCAAGACGCAGCCCAAGTTCCGCTTATTACGGTAATGGAAATTCTTCACGCAAGCGATTTGCAGGAAGGGGTTAAGCAGGCCGTGAAAGATGAAAATCTCGAAGTCGTAGACTCTTGGATGGCACAAGCCCGTGAAGTAGGGCAGGCTGCCAACCTGTCATCAGAAGATATGGAATATCTTAATTCCGAAACTGCGAAAGATTACGTTGTATTCAATGCTAAACGCCAGTTGTACAACGAAGCGTTTGAAGCGCGTTATTATGCATTGGAAGAGGTAGAAACGCTAAAAGAGCAATATCCGGAAGCCAAAGACTTGTTTCCCAGTACTGATGCACTGATTGAAAAGCGTGATGCGATCATTCAACAAATTGCTGTCGCTATTTCAGGAAGCGAACAGCCTGACGAAGCAGCGCTTGAAGAAGCGCGTGAGCAATGGTTAGCCCAGGCGGCCAATTAGATTATGATTATAAGTTATAACTTAGGCTATTGCTCGCGCTGCACTCAAACACTCACCAGAAACCTATACCACAGACCAGCTTCATACCCCTTCCTACTTTTCGTACTATAAATTCGTTGAAATCTTGATTTGAAAATGTACGCAATTTGGCGTACATTTGTCGTGCGCGTGGAGTGCTGGGTGCGTTACAAGGAAATAAAGCGACAGGTCATTGACTGTCTAAATAAAGGATACGTTTCCCATGAGCAGAGAAACGATATTGACGTTAAAAATTTATTGGCAATTGGGCAAGTGTCGCTTGAGGAAGTTGCCGAAATTATAGGTCGAAGTCGAGGAAACGATTATTCTTCCAGCCTTCATCATTTTGATAGCTGCATTACAGTACACGTAATTAAGACAAAGCTAGCCGGTCACAATTGGTATGTTAAATGGTATTACGTAGAACCGAATAGCGTTTTTATTAGCGTCCATCATTAAGGAAAAGATATGAAAATTTTCAAAGTCGGCGAGTCGCAGAAAGCGGCATGCAGCACGTGCCAGTCATTTGAAAATGCGACATTTCAACTTAGAGATGTTCCTTTCAGTGATGGTACGGGAGTGGTTAAAAAGGTTTTGGTGGGGGTATGCGATAAGTGTGAAAGCGTAACCGTGTTACCTCACCAATCTACACCTGCGGTTAAACGTCAATATGAAGCAAAGCGAAAGCCAGTGGAAGGGCGTTTACCTGCGCATTTAATCGATATTCTAAATTTAGCGACAATGGAAATTGGTGCAACTACAGACTTTGTTCCAAGCATGATGAAGTACTACATTCACTCATTGTCTGAAGATGAAAAGTCAGCGAAAAAGATAGCGAGTTACCTTCAAAGTGACTTGGCAAAAGGTAGATCAGAAAAGCGCCTATCGCTAAAAGGGCGTAAGATTTTCGAAGACATAGAGCACCTTAAATCACTCTCGCACATAGAAAACACCACTGATTTACTGAAAGGTATAATCCTTAAGATAAACGAAGACGTGCTGATTAAAAAAAGGCTTAAACCAATCGAAAACCTTAAGAATATAATGGCGGCAGTCGCATAACTAAAAGCTGCATTGTAAGTTTTTAGTTATGCAGCTAACCATATATTGGGTTGTAAAAAGTTAATTTACCGAAATATCTGCAAACTTAGCATTTGTTAGCGTAGCTAGATCAGATGGGGCGAGGGCCACTTCTAAACCTCGTTTTCCGGCGCTTACATGAATAGTTTGCAGATTTTCAGCGCTTTTATGAATGACGCTCGCTAACCGCTTTTTCTGCCCTAATGGGCTTACACCACCAAGTACGTAGCCTGTTGCAACCATTACTGCATTTGCTTGCGCCATTTCTACCTTTTTAACACCTAACGCTTTGGCCATTTTCTTTTCGCTAAGTTTGGTGTTTACAGGGACCACGGCCACGGCAAGCTTGTTGTTATCTGTACTCACTACCAAAGTTTTAAAAACGGTATCCGCATTAAGGTTAAGCTTTTCAACCGCCTCTAGCCCGTAAGATGACGCATTTGCGTCGTGTTCATATTTTAAAACGCTGTGAGCGATACGCTTTTTAGTAAGCAAAGTGATTGCAGGTGTCATTCAACCTCTTTTTTGTAAAATGTTCGGCTGTGTATCGGCTGGCTGGGCAGCAGAGGGGTAGCTGCGTGTGTTGCGTAGTCGTTAAAGCCAGTTGTAAAAAATTTTGACAGTGGGTGGCCAGATTGTCCGCCAGGTAGTGTTAGAATGGCATCCTCTAAATGGCCAGGGCTGACAAATAGTCGCTCAGAGGCACCAAAACTAGGTGCTTGTACAGCAGGCATGTATGTATCACCAAAACCTTCTACTTGTTGCATATTTAACATATCACCAACTAGAGGAATTTGATCGGCAAATGGATGTTTCACAGACAGTGCGTTCACTTTGCCCCAAGCTAATGTTTCCATATTAGCTTCTACTGGTGAATACTTGTCTAACAGCTTGTGTTTGGCGCGCCTGTAGGCGTCTACAAGTAATTCGTCGAAACTTTCAGTATCGTGAGGTAGCCAAGAATCAGGTTGGCTATGAATAAGTTGCCACACAGCAGGTTCAATGCCACGTAAGAGTGTACGGCTGTTTACACCTTGTTGGTCTAACGTTGAAAGTACGCCTCCAAAAAGGGTTTGTACCACTTCCTGCCTAAAGTGCTTAACTAACGTGTAGCCAACCGAATCTTCACATGCGCATTCGTCCCATGTGTTTAGGTAAGCGAGGTCGGGTTTAAATTCAATGTCTTGCATATTGAGCAGCCCAAACAAAAGGTGCTGCCAAGGAATAAGAAAGCGGGCATGATTATCTAACTGAATGGCGTAAAAGTCAGTCTCAGTAAAGGTGTCTTTTTCAAATAAACGGTCTCTTATTTGTTGTCCGCGAGCACCTAGCGCGTAACCACCGTCGCCCCAGACTTTGAAGTCATCAGCCGAAATTACTCTGGCATTTGCAGTCCATATTCTTCCCATATCGGGGTTTAAAACCATGGGAAGCTTTGATGCGCGCTTTTGTGGTGTGTTTACTGCTTCTTGTTCTTTTATAGCAGTGAATGAAGCCTGCTGCCTTTCCATAACTGCGCCGCCAGGAAGCCAAGCCGCATTGCCGCTTTCATCAACAATCACGAGGTTTTGCGTGGGAATAGCAATGCGTTGGCCCATCTTTATCGCTGCTTGGACATTTTTTGCATTGCCGAAGTTTATTATTCCCAAGTTGGCAGCAAACGGATGATGCGCTACCCAATTAAGTGCATAGCGCTTGCCATTGAGTTCTTTCACTGGCCCATACGAACTTACTTCAAACTCAAATGTGTGCTCACCATCAGGTAAAGGAATACGCTCTGTTACCGTACTTGTGGCCGTCGATTCGCCTAGCTCAATCCAATCTACATTGTCTAAATTTGCATTCGTAAAACCCCAAGCGATATGGCCGTTGGTGCCTACAACAATGCCAGGAATGCCCGGAAGGGAAACCCCGGTTACTTGCACATCGCTGCCCGATTCTTGATAGTTTAGCTGGGCGCGATACCAGATGATGGGAACCCGTAAGCCCAAATGCATGTCGTTTGCTAAAAGGCCTGCGCTTGTAGTGGTGTGACTCCCGGTCACCGCCCAGTTATTGCTACCAATATCAGGAAGTTCAGTACCGTTATATTGTGCACGGGCAATAGCAGTATTGTCGCTATCGTTTGAGTACTGAGTAGTCGCGTCTTCAGGCTCTTGCTTAATGCTCTCGCCATTACTATCTTCTGGTGAGTGAGTAATTGGGCGTAGCGATGCAGGGTACTCTGGAATAGGTGCTTCAAGCAATGGTATCTCGCTGGCATCAAGCGCTGCCTGATAATTACTCGGCTGAGTAATGAAGCTGTATACATCATTCCCAAATGTTGAAAGCAGTGCCTCTCTCGCTAAATCAAGTTCTACTTGGCTACCTTGTAAATCCAAATACATACTGTAAATCACAAGAATACTGTCGGTGGGGCGCCATTGTTTTATATCAACGCCTGCAGCTAGGTATTCAAAAGGTGGCAGCGTATACTCAGACAATGCGTCATTTACGCCGTGGGCGTAACGTACAAGTAGTTCTTGTTGTTTTGAGGGAAGGTTATCGAATACGGCTTTTGCTCGTTTCTCAAATTGATGAAAGCGGGCTTTTTTATCGATATCTAGGGCAATGTCGCCCACCCATTGTGACAAACTGCCCGATGCGGCGCGGCGCTGTAAGTCCATTTGAAAAAAGCGATCTTGAGCATGCGCAAAACCCAGTGCATAGGCTGCGTCGAAAATATCGTTGGCTTTAATAACAGCTTGGCCTAGTTCGTCACGGCTTAGCTCTGTAGGTGCGTTTACGTGATAGGTGGCGCTATTTCCGTCAAGTGCGGGCAAACTCATACGAAGCGAGATGTACAATCCCAGTACCGTTAAAAAAAGCAGTGCTAAAACACTTAAAACCAACCACTTGAACCAATTTATCACGTGTAAAACTCCCTATTTTTCTCTATCCTAACCACAGAACTTGCAAAATTGAAGTGATGTTTTATGACACATACTAAGGCGGTGCCGTGGGGCCATTAATGTTGGATTGTCAGGCCGAAGAACTTCTGCCTGAAGAAAAGGAAAAGTTAACACATCCAGTAGTGGGTGGCGTTATTTTATTTAGCCGCAACTATCATGATAAACGTCAGCTCTCTGCGCTGGTTCAAGATATAAGACGCTTTGCAAAGCGTCCAGTACTGATCGCCGTCGATCATGAAGGAGGCCGCGTTCAGCGTTTTCGTGAAGGCTTTACTGCCATACCTGCAATGGGCGATATTTTAAGGCAGTCAGAGCATCAAGATGAAAGTGCTGCATACGCAAAAGCGTGTGGATTAGTATTGGCTTATGAACTTAAAACCTTAGATATCGATTTTAGCTTTGCACCGGTGCTTGATATAAATGGTGTATCGCAAGTTATTGGTGACAGGGCATTTTCAGACAGTGCAGACGACGCTATTCGCCTTGCCGCTCATCTAATCCAAGGTCTAAAAGCCGTAAATATGCCAGCTATTGGAAAGCACTTTCCTGGGCATGGCAGTGTAGCGCCAGATTCTCATGTAGCGTTACCCGTCGATGATCGCGAATTTGATGAGATACGCAGTACCGATATGGTGGTCTTTGAACGCTTAATTGAGCGTGCGTTGCTTGATGGCGTTATGCCTGCCCATGTTATTTATAATCAGGTGTGCGATAAGCCTGCGGGTTTCTCAACTAAATGGCTGCAGGATATACTTAAACAGGATCTAGGCTTTGGCGGTGCAGTATTTTCTGATGATTTGTCCATGCACGGCGCAAGTGTCGCGGGAAGTTACGTTGAGCGCGCTGAGGCAGCGCTAGAAGCAGGGTGCGACATGGTACTTGCCTGCAACAATCCGCAAGGGGCTGAGACTATCCTTGATGGATTGGAAACGCGCTTTGCTAACCTGTCTCACAACGATTTACAAAAGCAAGAACGCGTTATGGCACTTTATGACCGTGTCATGCCTGCAGGGCTAAAAGATAAATACGACAGTGGGGTTGAGCTGGTGAAGCGCTTAAGCGAACGTTAGTTTTTATAACTACCGTTTTTCGTTTTCTGATTTTAATGCCGGCCGCTTAAACTGGTACTTCGTCTACGCCAGCTTCTATGTTTATAAATCGTGCAAAAGTGAAGAGAAAATCGCTTAAGCGATTTAAATAAGCATGTACCACTTCTGGCACGTCATAATGTTTAGATAGGCTAATGACAGCACGTTCAGCTCGCCGGCACACAGCACGACAAACATGAGCTTGCGCAGAAGCCTTACTTCCGCCAGGCAGTACAAACGACGTATTAGGCGGCATTTGGCGGGTAATATTGTCTATAAGGCTTTCTAGGTTCTCAATATCAGTTTGCGTCAGCGTTGAGCTTGCTGAAATAGCAAAGCCAGCTTGAAACAGGTTGCGCTGAATATCCTGGAGCATTGGCTTATGTTTGTCAGTAACATGCGCTGCTAGTAGCCCGATATGGCTATTGAGTTCGTCCATATCGCCGTAGCTTTGTACTACTAAATCATCCTTATCTACACGTACGGCTTTGTCAGCGTAAATTTGCGTGCTGCCCTTATCACCAGTGCGAGTGTAAATCTTCATAAAAACATATATCTCTCTATCAATCGCAAATGTTGTTTTTTTGCCTTTAAAACCAAAGCACTTACACTAAGCGTTTACTCAAATCACTCGCTAACGTCAGGGCGATTGTAGCGACGAATTTGTACTACAAAACCAAACAGCGGGTGGTCGAAATAATGCAGTTGCGTACTGATTACACGTCTTTGCTCAGCTAACGGAACTGAAACCAGTTTGTACGCTGTTGATGTCGCCTGACGGGGCTTAGCAGCATTACCAGAGCTGTCATCTTCACTGCTGAAGTAGCTCATTGGCACCGGCTGGCGATAAAACATCTCGCCATCTACATGAAGGTAAGGTACGCGGTTGATATATTTAAGAAATACTTTGATAGTGCCGTCAATTTCCCAAATGGGTGTTCTTAATGAAGCATCGGTAGTGTCATCTTCACCTTGCTCTACAATCATCGGCGTATCAAGCGCTTTAAATGCGCCATACTCTATAGCCTGTGGGTTTGACAAACGGCGATCCAAATCGGCAAAAATATCTGAAACAGCAAGAAATTGATCAGTGCCTTGCGCTGCAGTTTTATCAGCTTCAAAAGCAGTACTTACATCACTTAGGCTGTTTTCATCTGTGCTCGATGTATTTCTATAGTTATCATTATCAGTAAGAGCGGCGGTGGAGCCGTAACCAAACTCTGGAGCGGAATCGTCAGTTTCACTGTTTACATTATCAACGTGTTTTGAAGCTCGCACATCACCGTTCAAGTCAAACTGCTGCGCGTAGTTTTGCCCACCATAAAGACGCACGTTGAAAGCTTTGTTCTTACCAAATATAACTGGCTGACGCCAGGTTGCATGAAACAAACGTTCTAGCTCGCGATTAGAACGTATTTGGCGAGAAATTGAAGACAGTGCTTGCTGATTACTGGTAAGCAGATGCGCTTTTGACGCAAGCGGCCAGTCGTGCCCTTCAATGATAATAGGTAAACTTGCTGGAGCGGGTAGCCTATTATCCGGCTGATTCACCTTCCATACGATTACAGGTTGAAGCGCGCTGCTTCTAGACTTGCTCTCGCTTGTCGAAACGCCTGAGTTTAGTTCGTCGTCGCCTCGAACAACAACGTTCAGTGCAGTGGTTACCTCAGCGCTAAGCCATGGCTTCTCTTCTTCACAGTACTTAAATACAGGCACCGTGACAGGTGAGGAATCTTTTACGCCGAAGAATGACGTCCAATAGCTGGCGATGGTTGCAGCATCAGGAGCGGGTGTGACGTCGTCAGTGATGAACCCCTCATTTGAGTAGTCAAGGCTATCGCTATAGTCAGAGTCTGTTGAAGAATAAGTAGCGCCATACTCATCGACATTAATGGTTTCGCTTTGTGCCTGACTCGCTACGTCTGGTGTAGGAGATGGCTCATTGGCTGTTAAGCCGGATATTTCATTATATCCATAGCCCGCTTCTTCAGAGTAAGAGTTAGGAGACATGTCACCGTACTGCGAACTGTTATCTTTAGACAGCGACAAAAAATCTACATCTTTTGCGGGTACGCTCAATAGTCCGTTGCTAGGCCACTTAACCGATGTATCAGCGCCGCAAACGGCTAACCCTTGTTTTAGATAGCTTATATCAGGCGAAATGATATCGCTGATGATGTCTGCCTGAGCGCGAGGGGCTGACAAGTTGTCAGCCAAAGAAAACTGCTCTTCTAACTCAGTTAGTGCCACGTTGCGCTTAAACGCAATAACTTCCACATCGAACCACCAGTTGTCATTGGCGTTAACTGTAGTTGAAATTGTCGTTGAGAAAACGGCGCTTATTGATGCAACTAACGGGCACCAGCGAGATAACTTCATGTTACCGCGACTCCTTTGCAAAATCGGCAATAATATCGCTAATAAACGCGATGCGCTCTTTAGCTGTTTCGGTCTTTTTCACCAAACGCAGTTTTTGGCTTCCTTCAAACTTAAAGGTGTTTGGTTTGGTTTGCACCAAACTAATAATATAGCCTGGGTTAACCTTAGTGGTTTCTTTAAACTCTATGGTACCGCCTTGGGCCGACAAGTCTACTTTTAGAATGCCCAACGCCTGGGCTTTTAGTTTAATTTCAGCCACTTCTATCAAGTTTTTGGCAGGCTCTGGCAATAGACCAAAGCGGTCAATACATTCTACCTGGAATTCATCAATGTCGTCTTGGGACGTACAGCTTGCCAGGCGTTTATATAGCGATAGGCGAGTGTTAACGTCGGCAATATAGTCTTCAGGCAATAGGGCTGGAATACGCAGTTCAACTTCGGTATGGCCCGAGGTCGCGTCGTCTAACGAAGGCTCTCGGCCTTCTTTAAGCGCGTTAACGGCTTTATCGAGCATATCCATATACAAACTGAAACCAATACTCGCTATTTGCCCCGATTGGTCATCGCCTAACAGCTCACCGGCACCACGAATTTCTAAATCGTGGGTAGCAAGCGCAAAACCTGCACCTAAATCCTCAAGCTGCGATATTGCTTCTAAACGTTTTACTGCATCTTTGGTCATGCGCTTTGGATGAGGCGTTAATAAGTAGGCGTACGCTTGATGATGCGAGCGACCCACACGACCACGAAGCTGGTGCAGCTGCGCTAAACCTAAATGGTCGGCTCTATCCATAATAATGGTATTCGCACTTGGTACGTCGATACCTGTTTCAATGATGGTAGTACACACAAGTACGTTGTAACGCTGGTGGTAGAAGTCGCTCATTACGCCTTCAAGTTCACGCTCGCGCATTTGGCCGTGACCCACTGCAATACGGGCTTCGGGAACGATTTCAGCGATTTCTTCGGCCGTTCGCGCAATGCTATCTACTTCGTTGTGAAGGAAGTAAACCTGACCACCACGCAATATCTCACGCATAATGGCTTCGCGAATAACGGCTTTATTACGCTGCTGGACAAAAGTTTTAATTGATAAACGACGGGCAGGGGCTGTGGCAATAATCGATAAGTCGCGCATGCCTGATAACGCCATGTTAAGCGTACGAGGAATTGGCGTAGCGGTTAACGTTAAGATATCTACATCGGCACGTAAGGACTTAAGTTTCTCTTTTTGACGCACGCCAAAGCGATGTTCTTCGTCGATGATCACCAGCCCCAAATCTTTATATTTAATATCGCTAGACAGCAGTTTATGTGTGCCTACTACGATATCTACTTTCCCTTCGCCGATGCGCTCAACCACAGATTTTTGCGCTTTACCGCTTACAAAACGGCTCATCACTTCAATTTCAAACGGCCACGCAGCAAAGCGGTCTTTGAAGTTCTCGTAATGCTGCTGAGCCAGTAGGGTAGTGGGCACCAAAATCGCCACCTGTTTACCAGCATTAGCAGCAAGGAAGGCCGCGCGCATGGCAACTTCGGTTTTACCGAAACCTACGTCACCGCAAACTAGGCGATCCATAGCCGATGGACTGCCCATGTCGTGCATAACCGCAGCGATGGCTTGGGCTTGGTCGGGTGTTTCTTCAAAGGGGAAGCTGTCTGAGAAGGCTTGGTAGTCATCCCAATTTATTTTGTAGGCAAAACCTGGCTTGGCTGCACGGCGGGCATATACATCTAATAGCTCGGCGGCCACGTCACGAACTTTTTCGGCGGCTTTTTGCTTGGCCTTTGTCCATGCGTCAGAACCTAGGGCGCTAACTGGCGCGCTGTCGGCATCGCCACCAGTGTAGCGTGAAATCAAGTGAAGCGACGCCACAGGCACGTAAAGCTTAGATTGCTTGGCATACTCAATGCACAAATATTCGGTTGCTACGCCGCCCGCGTCCAACGTTTGAAGGCCCAAATAACGGCCAACACCGTGATCGAGGTGCACCACAGGCTGACCAATAGAAAGTTCGGCCAGGTTACGGATAATGGCGCTTTCGTCGGTGGCAGTGCGTTTATCGCGAAGGCGGCGCTGGCTTACCTTTTGCCCTAATAGTTCGGTTTCGGTAATGAATAACAGCTCGCCTTCCTGAGTTTGCCAGCGGAAACTGTTATCAACCATACCCACGGTAATGCCAATGGCGTCGTGGCTTGCGATAAAATCGCTAAAGCTATCAACAATCTTTGGTTTGATGCCTGCTTTTGCGAGTACGGTTAGCAAACCCTCTCGGCGACCTTGGGTCTCAGCACAAAACAGTACCTTAGCCCCGTTGTCAGTGGCTTGATTTACCGTTTTAATGAGTCTTTCAGCAGGTACTTTTTTCTGCGAGTTAATCGCGATGTCATCAAGCTTTTCGCACTGAAGGTTGCTAGTACCTGATTTTTCTTCAAGTACCTTGCTGGAAAGAGATGCACGAGGCCACTGTTTTATGGCACCAAATAGCTCATTTATAGGTAAAAATAGCTCGTCTGGTGCAAGCAGTGGACGTGCTAAGTTATAACGATACTGCTCGTAACGTTCTTGTACGTCGGCCCAGAAAAATTCGCTGGCGTCTTGCACATCACCGTGAAGTAATAGCAGGCTTTTAGGGTGAAGATAGTCAAAAAGCGTGGCGGTTTTTTCAAAGAAGAGTGGAAGATAATATTCCACACCGCTCGGCATGGTGCCCTTGCTTACCTGAGAAAATACGCTTTCAGATGCATTGTTTGCGTCGAACTTTTCTAAAAACTGCTGGCGGAAAAGCGTGATTGCCTCTTTGTCTGTGGGGAATTCTCGTGCTGGAAGCAAGCGAATTTCGTTAACAGCCTCGCCAGAGCGCTGGGTTTCAGTATCGAAATAGCGAATGGAGTCGATTTCGTCATCAAACAAGTCTATTCGAAATGGCTGGTCGCTTCCCATCGGAAAAAGGTCGATGATGCTGCCGCGCACCGAGAATTCGCTGTGGCTCATTACCTGACTAACATGCAGGTAGCCGGCTTGCTCGAGATTGCGTCTGAACTGATCTCTATCTAAGGTGTCGCCCTTATTTAGCATAAGCAAATACTTTGCTAAATAATCGGTAGGGGCTAAACGCTGCATTAACGTATTAACAGGCACGATGAATATGCCTTCGCCTTGCTGTGTGAAGCGGAAAAGGGTTTCTAATCGCTGAGAAACAATGTCTTGATGAGGCGAAAACGAATCGTAGGGCAGTGTTTCCCAATCTGGAAACAGGGTAATAGGTGTCTGCTTTGTATTATCGCTTAAGAAAAAAGCTATTTCTTTTTCGAGCTTCATTGCCGATGGAGTATCGGCGGTAATCAGTACAATAGGGCCTTTGTATTGGCTGAGTGCTTGGCTAATGCACAGCGCGGCACTACTGCCTTGGAGTTGGCCCCAGTGTTTGTGATCTTGTGAAGAGGCTTCTTTTTTAGGCGCAGGTAATGGAAGCGATAATAAAGTGGCTGTCATGACGTCCTGTTTTTTAAGTGCAAGATGAGTTTTACGGCTTATATACTGATGTTAGGGTCTATTCAGATCCCGCTTTTTTTTCTTTTGCCCGCTTTCTTAACTGTTGTGTTTGAATATGCAAGCTAGCGCGAACCAAAAGCTCCTGATCTTGCTCTCGAATGGTGTTAAAAATAAAGGCAATATGGTAACTATCTTCAACTTGCTCGCAAGTAATTACTTCGCCATAACAAAAAATTGCTGCTGCTTCGGCATCCAAGAAAAGTTTAAGTTCCGCCTTAGCACCCACGTCCAACGCTTCTTTTGACTCGATGACTACACCGCCACCACCGAGCTTTACGGTTTTGAAGCGAAACTCTGGTTCGTCTTGCTGGTGCAAAACGAATGACATCATCAAATCGATTTTTCGTGCCTGATGGTTTAAGTAATCAGTCAGCGACTCAGCATGATCACTTAGGTTGCGAAGCGGACGAATTGCCTGTGCTTCAATAGCGGCCATTTCGCTGGCAATGCGAAATGCATACGGCATCGACTCCTCTAAGTTTTCTTCATCTGGCACTACTTCGTCTTCACCTAACGGGCGCATATTGGCGTTTATGCGATGTGCGATAGAAAAATATTCATCGAATTGGGCTTTTTTTTGTTCTAGGCTAAGTTCGCTCACATCATTCCTCTGCCACTAATTCTTGTGCAGTTAGTAACTTATAAGTAGTATACCGATCACACGTAGTATACCCACTTTACTATTTTGGGGTTAACCCGTCATCTCGTCTTTGGGCTACTTATCTGAATTTCTCATTCATTAAGCATAGCTAAACATAAGGCAGATTACCGTATTACTGAAAAGCAAGGCGCTATGTTTTATCCTCTTTCTGCATTCATTGCTTATCGTTATGCCAAGTCTAACAAAGCAAGCCAAACCAGTTTTGTTTCATTTATTAATCGATTTTCAGTGGCCGGTATTGCACTGGGGTTGATGGCGCTCATTATCGTTGTGTCTGTTATGAACGGCCTAGAAGGTCAACTAAAACAGCGCATCTTAGGCATTGTCCCTCATATTGAAGTTACAAAGACACCCATCATAAGCGAGAACCCTAGCAGGACATCCAACGAAAACGCAGTTATAGAGACACCCACGCAAACTGCAGAAAAAACGCAGACAGTTACTTTAAAAGAAATTAGCGAGACACCCATCGAAGGCGTTGTTGCCACTATGGCTTACAGGGAAGCTGAAGCAGTAGTGCAGTCTCGCTCGGACTTGCGTGGTGTCCAGGTTCACGGTGTTCAACCTGAAGTAATGATTGAGCACACTTTGGTTGCAAACCATATGGAGCAGGGGCGATTTAGCGATTTAACTGAGGGGAGTTTTGCAGCGATCATTGGGCGCTCGCTTGCCATAAAACTTGAAGCACGAGTAGGAGATAGATTGCGTGTCATGGTGGCTGGTGCAAGTGTGTATACACCGTTTGGAAGAATGCCAAGTCAACGGCTTGTAACCGTGGTGGGTGTATTCGATATGGGTTCACAGATGGACGACAAGGTGATGTATATGAACCTTGAAGACGTTAACCGCTTAATGCGAGATCCTAAAGGCAGCGAACAATCCCTTCGGCTATTTTTAAATGACGCTTTTAACTATCAAGCAGTTGTTAGCGCGCTCACCGATAGGGTGGGTGTCTCTGTAAATAATATGAAGACTTGGCGTGAGCGTCAGGGGCCGCTATTTGATGCCGTCAAGATGGAGAAGAACATGATGACGCTCATGTTGCTGCTTATTATCGCGGTAGCGGCATTTAATATCGTTTCGGCACTGGTAATGGTGGTAACGGAAAAACAAGGCGATATCGCAGTACTCCAAACTCAAGGTATGTTACCCAGTTCAGTAATGTGGATTTTTGTGTTAAACGGTTTGTTTAACGGCATTAAAGGCGCTGGCATTGGTCTAGTATTAGGCGTAGTGATTACGCTCCAATTAAATAACATTTTGGACCTTATCGGGTCGCCGTTAGCCTTAGCTGCAGACGGTAGAGGGCTGCCAATTGAAATGGACGTTGTACAAATTGTAGGTATTGCTTTGCTGTCTTTGCTACTGTGTGTTTTAGCCAGCGTTTATCCAGCGCGCAAAGCGATGAAAATTGCACCATCGCAAGCGCTCCAAAACGAATAAATCGCTGAATTTACCGTGCAAGTTAGTGCAAAATTCACTATACTCGCGGTCTTTTAAATTTTGCCCAGTGAGACGTCATGAACAAGAATTTTATCACCTCGCAATCGCTTCTACAGGATTCCTTTCGCCTAGCGGCAAAGGTGTATGAAGACGGCTTTCGCCCTGACTTTATTATTGGTATCTGGCGTGGTGGTGCTCCCATTGGTATCGCGGTTCAAGAATTCTTTGAATTTAAGAATACGTCAACCGACCATATCGCAGTACGTACATCGTCTTACTACGGAATAAACAAACAATCGAAAGAGATCCGTGTGCACGGATTACACTACTTGGTAGAAAACGCGAATGCTGATGACAAGTTGTTGATTGTTGATGATGTTTTCGATTCAGGCCGCAGCGTAGATGCACTTATTAAGCAAATTAATAAACTAATGCGTTTGAACATGCCTAAAGATATTCGCATTGCATGTCCGTGGTACAAGCCGCAAAACAACACAACAGACATCGTGCCAGATTATTACGTTAACGAAAGTGATGAATGGCTAGTTTTCCCTCATGAAATTGCGGGTTTGTCGGAAGAAGAAATTCGTGAAGGCAAAGGCGAGCTGGCTGACGTTATGGACATTTTGTTCAAAAAATAGTGAGTAATTGCTTGATATAAGCGACTAGGAGCTACTGTCAAACGTATCTAAACCGCACGCTTGTGCGGTTTTTTTATCTTCCAACTTTGTTGGAAAAGATAGTGTAAATGTGGTGCCCACGTTTACTTCACTTTCTACGCTAATGGTTCCCCCCATCGCTTCAACGATGGAGAACGAGATATAAAGTCCTAATCCAGTGCCTTTGCCGGTTGGTTTGGTGGTGTAAAACGGTTCAAAGAGCTTTTGAAGGGCATGCTTTTCTATACCGCAGCCCGTATCTTTTACCGTTATGACGGTGTGATCTTTTTCTTCAAACGAAGAAATAGTTAATTTATCCCCGTCTTCCATCGCTTGCGCAGCATTTACGAATAAATTGACTAATACTTGGTTTAATTTTCCTGTTTTTCCCTTAATTAAAGGCACATCGCTTAGGTGCTGTTGAATCTTTATGCGGTGCTTCAATTCACTGTTTACTAATCGCAAGGCGTGAGCTATGCAGTCGTTCACGTTTACGGTCTCATCATCGGGAATATCTGCATCGTGGGAAAAAGAGCGAAGACTGGTGATAATGTCTGTAACTCTATTTAGGCCTTCCTCTGATTCGCTGCAAATATCTGCAATTTCGTCGCTTAATGAATCAATCTTATTTTCAACCTTCCACTGTTTCGCAGCTTCAGCTACCTTCAGCCTCTCATCGTCGGTTGCGCTAGCCGCCAATTGTAAGACGATGTCTTGCATTTGCGATAGCGCAGGCAGCACGTTCCGTAAAAAGTGAATGTTGCTATTAATGAAAGCAACAGGGTTATTAATTTCATGGGCAACACCAGCGGCAAGTAAACCTAGCGATGCCATTTTTTCTGAATCGATAAGGCTTTTTTCTACAATGGCTTTTTCTTCTTTCAACCTCACCGTTTCAAGCGCCATTAGCTTAGCCTGCATCCCCATGGCCATTTGCTCGGTAAAGGTACGGTATCTGTTAGCCATATCCACAAATTCTTGGGTGTAATAACCCAGTGCTTGATGGCAAAACACAATAACTGCGTGTTGCTGATGTACTTTAAATGGACAATAAAGTACAGAGGTGACGGGCGTGTCGAATAAGGATAGGTGGCGTTGCCACGTCGCTTGCTGCTTAATGTTGAATAATGCTATAGGCTCACTTTTAACCGCACGGGAGAGTGTGTCATCGATTTGCCATACGGTGTTAAGTAGCGGTGGATGGGTGCTGTTAATGCACCTCATTTTGCCAGCGCTTTCATTCTCAAGAACAAAGCAAACTTGATAATTATACAGTCCTTTGAACACACTAAACATTTTTTTATAAAGGTCTTGTTCGTCCTCTGCGGTAAGCAATACGCGAGTGCCTTCTAGCAAAGCATCGCTTTCCTTCTTATGTGCCTCAGCCTGCTGTTTAAGGCGGTAAACAAGCGCTAGATCTTCTAAAACATTTTCGTAATCTTTATTCATTGAGAGAACACTACCGCTGATATCATAAGGTTGCCGTGTCTGTTCTTGCCATCTAAAAAGCGCCCTTGCTCACCAAAAGTAAACGGGCCGCAAATAGGTAATGCTGGAAATTTTTCTTGCAGCGAATTCAGCATGAAATTAATTTCGTCTCCAACCATCAAGCGACATCCTGCGCAGTAAATCATTAGTACGCCAACAGGCTTTCTATTTTCGGGCAGCAACATAACCGCATTGTTTATCACACGCTCTGCACGAGACGTAAGGCTAGAAATGCTACCTTCCATCAACACCAACTCTTCACCTTCTTCTACTTCTGAAAAAACATGTAGTGCACCACTTTCATCGACAGAATCGGGGTGGCACAGAAGGTAATTCACCGCACCGTTGTCTAATTCTACTGGTCTGCCTAGCGGTGCTGACGATGTTAGTCCTAAAATTTGACCGCCATATAGCTGTTGAGCGATAAGGTTATTGGTCGCTTTGTTATAAACGGTGCTTGCACCGCTATTGTTAAGCTGTTGTAGTTGGCGTCCTTTCGCTTTCGTTGCTTTAAATAGGGTATCGGTTGGCTTGTATCCTGAGCTATAACTCACCCCTAATGGAGTAGAGGGATACATAACTGCAACTACCACAGTGTGTGGTCCGCACGCATCTTTTGTAACGGTTGTCCAGTCGCCTGAAACCGTGTTGTCTGCCATTGAACCACCAAAAATAGGAACTTGAGTCCCTACAATGCTGGCGAAACCTTCAAGTATTCTTTCTTCTTCTCCTGGCGGCAACGCACACCAAATTAACGCTGGGCTTTCATAAGGTCTTCCCGCATTGTTTAGCGCATTTTGTAACGCGATGGCGCCAGCTTCAAAGGCGCTGTAGCAGGAGGCGTCTGCACTTCCAACGCCGTAGGCTCCACCATCGTCATTCACACAAAAAAGCGCTAACTGGCACCCCGCGTCAACGGTACTGCCGTCGCAAAGTAGCGCTCCTAAACAAGAGCTGGAAATGAAATAAGGCGCGGTAAACGCGCTAAGGCCATGTTGAAGCTCGTTAAAAGGTAAGTCTGCATTGCCGTAGCCAATAACGAGTGAAGGTGTATTTTCACTAAATAACCTATCTATTTCGGACGCCATACTAGGTGCGTCGTTACACTCCAACGAAAATGTTTGTATATACATTCGGCCTTTACCACTCAACCATACTCTTTAATAATAGATTGAAATTAGGAAAAGCTTATTAAACATTAGTTGAAGAGTTACACGAGTTACAGTAAACGTGTTGAAGAGAACTTAATTATCGAGGTAAAACTTGTCGTGAAAGGTATAAACCCACGTTGGCTGGTAGATCACTAAAAGCGTTATCGCCATACCGTTTAACAGAGCTTCAGGAAAGACCAAAAGTGGTATAAGCAAAACGTAGTTGTCAAAAATGATGTCCCAAGTATATGTACCTTCAATGTAATAAAACGCACCGAGCGTTAGCGTCTTTAATGCAATAGAAAGAGCGGCAGGGAAAAAGGCACAAACAAAAATGTACACGAAAAGTTGTCGAGGGATACGGTGAAAAGAAAGCATATAAAATAGATAGGTTATGCCAATAGGTACAACGGTGCCGAGTAGCCCGTTAACGCCAAAGTTTTCCCAACTTCCGTAGCCGACTGCGTTTGCGCCTAATAGCGCGATAAACGATGCAATAATAGCGTTTCTAAAGCCGAGCATTAATGTCAAAACTGAAAGGCCTAGAAAATGAACATCTAGGCCCTCGAAGATGCCTGCTTTAAACAACCAGAGAACGAAAAGCGAAGCAGCAGTTCCAAAAATAAGGTGTTGCTGCTGCTTGTTACTCGCAAAATGAGTAAAGTCCACATGCCTGACCGCACCGAGTAAAAATACACCGTAAATCAGCAATGCTAGCAGTTGTAGTGAACTCACTTTTACTCCTTAGTTAATGGCGGGGAGCAGTATTTAGTACTGTTTACCCTTTATACTCAGCCCAAATAGGCGCATGATCAGACGGCTTTTCGATGCCTCTCAGCTCATAATCAATACCGGCGTCATGTAGTTTTGCATGAAGCGGTTTTGTTGCCAAAATCAAATCTATGCGAAGGCCACGATTATCGTTGAATCCTTTTGAGCGGTAATCGAACCATGAAAACTTGTCGTTTGTCTCTGGGTTGAGTGTTCGAAAACTATCTTCAAAGCCCCAGTCAATTACTGTGTTCAACCACTCACGCTCTTCCGGCAAGAAGCTGCATTTTCCAGTTTTCAGCCAACGTTTGCGGTTGTCTTCACCAATGCCAATGTCCAAGTCTGTATGAGAGATGTTGACATCGCCCATAACAATTACGTTGTCATCTGGTGTGTGGTTATCATCTAAATAAGTCATTAAGTCTTTGTAGAACTTACGCTTAGCTGGGTACTTGGTTTCATGCTTTTCGTTTTCGCCCTGAGGGAAGTAACCATTTAGAACGGTAACGGGCTCGCCAGCATCATCGGTGGTTTTTAAAATAATCATGCGACGTTGGGCGTCTTCGTCATCTGTTGGGAAACCCATCGACACAGAAAGCGGCTCTTTCTTCGCCAAAAAAGCAACGCCGTAATGGCTCTTTTGTCCGTGGAAATAAACGTGATAGCCCATGGCCTCAACGGCTTCTACCGGAAACTGTTCGTTGTGAACTTTAATTTCCTGTAAGCCAATAATATCGGGTTGGTGTGCGTCGATAACCGCCTGAAGTTGATGTAGACGAGCGCGAATACCGTTTATATTAAATGAGATTACTTTCATGCTTTTTTAGTGGTTGCTTCGAATTTGGCTAGAGTTTACCAGAAACTGCACGGCCGCTTAACGACGTTTTGCCACTATATTAATGCATTCAGTCGATTGGCTAGATTAAGTTTATTTATAGCTAATGGTGAAATCGCTGTGTATAAAAGCTCGTCATTAGCATAAATTTAGTCATCCATTAATCACACGCTTGCCTCATGGTAGGGAGTGGCATTTGGTGCCGTGCGTTTGCCGAGTGAAATCAAAAACTCAAACCAAGCATTTGCGTCTTGCACAGCGTTCTTAACAAAGCTTTCATTATCTAGGCCGAGCTCGGGTAAGAGTATTTCTACTTCTTGTTTGAAAGACACCCATGCTTTGGCACATCCCGCCATCGCTTGATAATACTCGGTAGGAATATCTAACGTCATGGCTTCTAACCGCCTAACAATAATGTTGGCGCCCATTGATGAGCCCAACCATACATAGATGGCTGCGATGGCATGGCTGGTGGTTGAATTGGAGCAAGGAGTTAACTGCGCGATAGCCTGGGCGTTTAAGACTGGCTCATCTTTGTTTTTTATTCTTGTAGTAGGTTCGAGCTTGGAATGGGTGTCATTGTAACGTTGTTGAGCAGACAGTGTTGCGGACGACAACGCGTGGGTGTCATTGTTAAGCGCTAGTAGAACAACTTCGCTATTGAGCATTGAGGCGATGCGGCTAAGGGAAGGGGTCTGGAGTGCAGCCTGTTTTACGGTTTCTGCTGTTGTTTGGTGAAACACCCTCATGATGTTAAGGATGGCAAGATAGGTCTCATGGTTAAACTCACTATCTTTGTGGTACATCGAGAAGGGAAAGGTATTTTCCAAAATAGCGTGGTTGGCATGGGTGTCTTGCTTAAGAGCAGTAAATAGATTGCGCATGAGGTAAAGGTCTTTGCGTTTAAGCTTTCACAGCGTTGGATGATTTGCTCTAACTTTATCATGGGTGTCTTCGTAACGGGCGAAAAATGTCAATGTTGATAATGTAATGGCTGATCGAGTTACAACCGGGAGTGATTCCCGTAATTTCAGGGGTAAACTTGGGTGTCTTCTTAATAATGTTTTTGATGATGAAGAAGAGCTATGGATGGGTGTCTTTGTAAGTGTGTTAGCCGAGGGGGCTTTTTTAACGTTTATTGCATTGCGCCTATTACTGGGGCAGGTATACTTGCCGCAAAATTTGAGATAGGTGAAATAACGTGTTTCCAGAAACAGTTGCAGACAAATTGAGTGATGCGGTTATCGAGCAAGCGATGAAGCTAAGTGCAGAAGACCGACAAGAGCTTGTAGTGAGCTATATTGCAAAAGCAAATGAAATTTGGATGGTGCAAGGTAGTGAAGGTTTTGTGATGTTTGAAGGTGGTGAAAGCGTTCAGCTACCAGTATTCCCGCATCACGATTTAGCTCAAAAGTTTGTAGATATAAACGAAATTGAAGGCCAATGCGTGAATATTACACTCGATGAGTTTATGCAAACTTGGTTGCCGGGCCTTGATAAGAATGGCGTTGAGCTAGTAATGTTCCCCACCACGAGTGATGTTGAAAACCTAGTTATGACTGCAGATGACTTAGCCTCAGAGCTTAGCGGAAATTAAGCAAGGTATAGAGATCATGAGTTCTCTCGAAACTTTGCTTCCTCTGGCTTCATCTTTGGCTAACGCGAAAGGATGGGACGATTTTACTCGTACACTGATGCTTGCGGGTAAATCGCTTGTCCCGCTTCCAGCGGAAAAACGTTCGGCTGAAACAGAAGTAGAAGGGTGTGAAAGCCCGGTATGGCTCGCCACTTCTGACGAACAAGGCAGTTTGATGGCTTACTCGCCTAGCAAAGTGATTCGCGGCGTGCTTGCAGTATTGTTAGAAAAAGCAAACGAGTTAACCCCGCAGCAGCGCAGTGAATTCGACTTTGAGAGATATTTGTCTCGCTGTCAGCTGGAACGCTACTTAAGTCAGTCCCGTGGAAACGGGATTAAATCTGTAATAGCTAAATTAAAGAGCATCTAGCCGCTAAACTAGTGGCTGCCGTTATTTGTTTTTTGCTTCAATCCACTGGCTCATGTACTTGCTCGCTGTCAGTGTTTGATGCCACAACAAGCTTTGCATAAATAAACCGTTTCTATGCGTGTTAAGCGACTGTTTTAAACCAATGATTCTTTCAATTAACGGCACTTCTGGCTGTTCGCTTTCAAATGAGCTAAGTATTGATGCCGTTAAGCTACTAGCGCTATCCCACGTAGACTTATCATTGTGAAGTGCCACAGCTTGTCTGACGTAGTCTTGAATAACCGCTGCGTCAGTTGTATTCGCGCTACAAAGCGCACCAGGCCATTGCGCTAGTTGCTTTGGATCATCGATTTCCTGTATATTGCTATTAGCAGTGATTGAACCGGTTGAGGTGATACCTTCTGCGCCTATCCACGTGGTGATACTAGGAGTAGCGCAGCGCATCGCATCAATTAGTTTGCCTTTAATGCCTGCGCCAAATCGTAAAGGAGCAATCAGCACCTTTGCGCTCAACATTATAGACTCCACATTTTCGGCCCAACCTTTTACCAAAAAGCCTTGTTTTTCGTTGTGCAGTTGGGTGGCCTTTTTAGGCGGGTAAGCGCCGTATATGTGCAATTCTGCTTTGGGTAGCGCTTTTCTTATCTCAGGCCATATGCATTGCTTAAGTTGCAGAACCGCGTCCCAATTAGGCGCATGGCGAAAGTTTCCAATATGAACAAAGTGCGCTCTTTCCTCAAAAGGAAGCGTGACGAGGGGCGTTTTTCCTACCACAAGAGGGTGGTATTGGAGCTGCGCTCTAGGTACACCGTAATGTTCCGTCAAAAGCGCCATTTCTCGTTTTGAAATTACTAATGTAAGGTCGCTTCTTAGTATTGCTGCAACTTCTCTTTGCGCCAATTCGCTATTTAACTGAGCAAGGCGAGCATCATTGTCCTGTTTTACCGCTTCGTGCCTAGCCTGACGCAGGCTGTGCAAATCTTCAGTGTTTAAAACTCGAAGTGCATCTGGGCACGCGTCTTTTACTCGCCAAGAAAATTGCTCTTCTGTCATGTAGCGGTCGAATATAACAACGTCAGGCTTTAAATGCGCTATTTGGCTATTAAAAGAACTGCAATTCAGTGCCACAGAATGCACATCAACGCCTAATGCTGTAAGGTCTTCTTTATGGTCGCTATCGGTGGCAGCGGTCAGAAATGTCACATTGAAATCGGCAGATAAGCAACGCTTAATAATAGCTAACATATTTTGGCCCGCGGCCGAAGAATTTGGCTCAGGCCACACATAACCGATAACAACGACATTTAACATGGATGGATTACAACTTTTGCTTTAAGAATTATGCCATCAAGGGCATAGTGAATAGTATGCAAATACTACCATAAATTTGAATTGGTCATTACAAAAGCAAGTGTTCCTTAGAAAAAATAATTCTTATAGGTAATTACCCTAAGTTTTTCTGTGTATTAGAATTATTTGTATGTAAAAAGGGTTAAAAAGCTATAATACAGGCCGTCCAGAGATGCGCTGAATACACGAGGGCAGTGCGTATCAGCGGCGTTGCGTGAATTGTTGATGTTCAGCGTAAAGCAAGATTTTCAAATTGAAAATGAGCCCCGCGGTATCACGGCTTATGAAGGATTCAGGTTAACTTAATGATTAGTAAAGAAATCATACTTTTTTACTAGTTGATACTTATTGACCAACTACATTTTTGTGCCTATACCTTAATGGACACAAGGCGAATGGAGGTGCCTTCAACGCTACATTGACAAAGGCGGCATGAAAGAGAGTGCACGAATGAATTTAGATGAACTAGTTTCGAAAGCGGAAAACCTCTTTGTTTTACCTGATTCGGTAACTCGACTTAAAGCTTGTATGGATGATGAAGCTTCAAGCATTGACGACATCGGCGATATTATTGCTTTCGATCCGTCATTGGCAACGCAATTGCTAAGAGTAGCAAACTCAGCGCTCTATCGTTTTCCTAATAAAATAGACACCGTCACAAGAGCCATCCAGGTAGTGGGGACCCGCTCCACTTATGACTTGGCACTGGCTTATGGCGTAAGCCAAGCATTCAGTGATGTAGACGGTCAACGTATCGATCTCGACAAGTTTTGGGAGCAAAGTGTATCGTGCGGTCTCCTGGCAAAATACTTTGCCGATATGCGCAATATTCGTGAGCCTGAGCGACTCTTTGTTTCGGGGCTGCTTCACAATATAGGCGAGCTGGTAACCGTTTCGGTTTTGCCTGAGTCGGCAACCCGTTGTCAGGCATTCAACACCAGAGTAAGTCCTGCTGAACTTCAATTTGGAGTGCTAGGGTTCACGTATGCGGAATTATCGGCAAGATTAATTGAAAAGTGGGATATTCCAAGCTCTATTTATACGCCAATTGCCAGTATCCACAAAGAAGAGGAGGAGTCTGCTTCTACAGATGAGAAGATTCTACAACTCTCGTATGTGTTGGCACTCGATAACGTTAACCCTGAGATCTACCCGAGTTATCACAACTTAAAGCCAGAATTGCATGAGGCATTGTCGCTTAATCGAGAAGATTTAGAAGACGCGCTAGATATAACCAACCTGCAGTGTATTTCGGTAATTTCCCTGTTTAACCCTAACGCGTTTATGCTGTATTAACGTAACGTTTTTAACGTGCTTTTCGAAATGCCGTAGCGATCAGTCGAAAATCGCTACGGTTTGCCTACTGATGGCAATCACTTCATTATCCTTATCCCAAATCGTCGCTTCAGTATGACCATAACCATCTGCAGCTTGTCTTGTGTGAGCTTTATAAGCAAACCAGTCTGTCGGGCTTACCGGCTTGTGAGGATGGATAAATTCCAAGTTCCAACTTACTGTACTGGCTGGTGCCGGAAGCTTCATCATTTGTAAAAGTGTAGGTGGCCATGCGTCGATCATAGTAATGATATGTGCATCAGTGATGGCTTCGGGGGGCTGCTTGAAGCGCATAAAGCCGTGATAATGGCTGGTTTTTCTGCGCGTAAATGGAATGCCGCCATCTTCAATTGCCAAATCAAAATAGCGTAAGAATTTAGGCGTAACTTTAGGTATTTGCGGGATGAACTTTGCTTTATTCGGCTGAGGCATGTCGTGTGTATCTGTATTCTCAACTTGAATACCTGACTGACGCGCAACACCAAAACAGGCTTGCGAAAAAACACAGCTTTTGCCGTCTTGAATAGCATGAGCAGTGAACTGAGAGACATTTTTCCCTGTTCTAAGTAGCGTTACTTCGATAGAAAAAGGCGCTTCAAGAGATAGGGGACCGACAAAGTTGGTGGTAAAAGAGCGCAGCACACGGTTATCAGTGACTTGCTGCTTTACTGCGGTGTAAAGCATACCGGCAGAAATTCCTCCAAACGCAGTTCGTCCCTGTCCCCACGTCTTAGGGATAACTAGTCCATCAACTTTCCATGTGTTTTCCGAAGTTTGAGATAATTGAGGAATATTGAGCAATTCATCTACTGTCATATTTGCTTGTCTGGTCTGATGAGTTAAGTGTTTGTCATCGTACCTTAAGCGCTATAGAACGAAAAGCCTCAGTTAGAAATTTTCGTTATGTTAACAAATAAGTAACAATTAGTTGTTTATTTTTTTGCCTAATGCATAGACTGGGCTATTGTCACTCAAAAGGACTGTTATGGCCCATACTCACGTTGAAGGTATTCCCGCTGCAGAAGCAGGAGCATCTAGAAGTTACCGGAATTACGTTCTATTCATATTAACCTTGGTGTATGCCTTTAACTTTATAGACAGGCAAATCATTGGGATTTTATCTCCTTTTATCAAAGCCGATTTGGGGTTAGATGACGCCCAACTTGGGTGGCTTAAAGGCATCTACTTTGCGCTACTTTATACCGTGATGGGGATCCCAATTGCATGGCTTGCCGACAGGTACAGCCGCGTTAATATCATTGCGATCTCTCTAACGCTTTGGAGTGGTTTTACCGCTGCATCTGGGTTAGCAGCCAATTACATGCAGCTTGCCATAGCACGTATTGGTGTCGGCATTGGTGAAGCGGGTGGTAGTCCTCCGTCCCACAGTATTATTTCTGACTTATTCCCTAAAGAAAAACGCGCGGGCGCGCTCGCAATATACTCTTTAGGTATTCCTTTTGGCGTCATGCTTGCGTTCTTTGCATCAGCGTTCTTTTTACAGGGCGGCTCTGCCGACTGGCGAACGGTAATGTACAGCGTAGGTATTCCAGGGGTATTACTGGCTATTTTGCTTAAGCTCACGATCAAGGAACCTGCCAGAACGGTCTCTTTACCAAGCGCAGATGATGCGAATAAGCCGAGTGTAAAGTCGTCGCTCAAGATGTTACTGAAAATTCCGACGTGGTGGGGAATGGCACTGGGTATTTCCTTTGGATCATTCGGTAACTATGCCATATCGACATGGGTAATTGATTACTACGTTCGCGCCTTTGCGGGTTTAGATATTACACAGTTGCTAATCGTTTTTGGCATTATCAATGGCACCGCCTATGCGCTCGGTGTAT
Source organism: Alteromonas sp. Cnat3-28 (assembly GCF_022348265.1). NCBI lineage: Bacteria > Pseudomonadati > Pseudomonadota > Gammaproteobacteria > Alteromonadales > Alteromonadaceae > Alteromonas > Alteromonas sp. Cnat3-28. Next base: position 132,496 of record NZ_JAKREY010000008.1, on the reverse strand, counting down.
GGCTAGGAGGCTATATTGCTGATAGATGGGGTAAGCACAATAAAAAAGCTTATGCGTTATTGCCCGCTATCGCACTTATTATTGGTGTGCCGGCATTTTATGCATCGTTACAAGTGCAAGATTTGTGGCTATCAGTAGGGCTCATGGCGCTGTTGTTATTCACCAGTGGTTCATACCTAGGCCCAAGTTTTGCGATGGCACAGACACTAGCTCCAATAAACGTAAGAGCCATGTCGACAGCGTTATTCTTCTTCGTATTGAACATCATTGCGCTGGGTGGTGGCCCAACGCTGACGGGTATTATTAGCCAAGCATTGGTGCCATCTTTAGGCGAGACGGAGGCATTGAGACAGGCACTCATCTACCTAGTAGTTCCTTACGCGCTTTCTATTACCGTGTTCTTGTGGACGAGCACGAAGATTGTAAAAGATTGGGAAATGGCAGAAGCCAGAGGCTTATAGTATTATCGAACTTTCATGCTAAGGGGCTGATTTAAAGCCCCTTTGTTGTTTGAGTATAAAGGAGTGTATTGGTGACATCGTCAGAGTTGAGTTTTCATTTTGCCCATGCAAATGGATTTCCGGCAGGTAGTTATAATGCGATGTTTTCAGCGTTACCTGATCACTTTCACCGTCTTCATGTTGAGCGCTTCGGACACGATCCTCAGCTTCCTGTGAATGGTAACTGGCGCAATCAAGTTCAAGAACTCATCAAGCATATAAAAAAAGAGAACAAGGATCCGCGAGGCGTGTATGGTATTGGGCATTCATTTGGTGCTGTAATTACCTACATGGCGGCATGCGAGGCGCCAGAGCTGTTTAGAGGCATTATTTTATTCGATCCGCCACTTGTTGTTGGCCCGTTAAGTTACTTTTTTAAATTCGCGAAACACACGCCGTTAATTAACAAGCTAACGCCAGCAAAACTCGCGCAAACACGCAAGACCAGCTGGCCAAGCAATACTGATATGGTGGCGTACTTTCACAGCAAAGCATTGTTTAGGGACATGGATAAACGATGCGTGCGCGATTATGTAAAATCTGTAACAGCCTTGAAGGGTGACAATATTTCACTCACATTTCGTGCAGAAGTAGAAGCAGATTTGTTTCGCAATGTTCCGCACAATTTGGGTAAATATAAAGGAAAGCTTAAGTGTCCGGCCGTATTGGCGACAGGAAGCAAAAGTAACGTGTGTAAGCCCGAAATGTACTCGCGGCTTCTGAAGCATAATGCTATTGAGCATAGCGTGCTCGATGGTGGCCACATGTTTCCACTAGAACACCCTGAGCAGGTAGCGAGCTTTATTGAGCGTACATTAACGCAGTGGAGTAATGAGGCGAATTAAATATTACGGAGATTGATTTAAGCGTTTTAACGCCAAAATCAATCTCGCCATAACATTAGGATAAATGAGTTAGTCGTGCTTTCTAGGCTTGCTTAGTCCACCCACGGGCTGACCTAACATTTCTCGCGTCACCAGTACCACGCCTTTTTCAGATACGCGGAATCCACGAGCCTTGTCTTGCTCGTGATCGTAACCAATTGTAGTTCCTTCAGGAATGACACAACCTCGATCGATAATCACCTTTTTCAGCTTGCAATGGCGTTTAATTTCCACATCAGGAAGAATAACGGCGTCTTCAATAAGGCCATAGGAATGTACGCGTACATTGGAAAAGCAAATAGATGAACGAAGTGTAGAGCCTGAAATTATACAACCCCCAGAAACTACGGAGTTAATCGCTTCACCACGTCTGTCGTGGTCTTCCCAAACAAATTTTGCTGGTGGAAGTTGTTCTTGGTATGTCCATATGGGCCATTTTCTATCGTATAGGTTCAACTGAGGTACAGGAGCAACCATTTCCATATTGGCTTCCCAAAATGAGTCGATAGTACCTACATCGCGCCAGTAGGCGTTGTCTTCGCCACTTTTCTCAAAAGGATAGGCGTATACAGGGTGGTCGGCGATGATTGATGGAATTATGTCTTTACCGAAGTCTCGTTGCGAGCCCATATTTTCAGCATCAACACGTAATTGCTCGAATAAAAACTCTGTATCAAACACGTAATTGCCCATAGATGCTAAGCAGCGCGTTGGGTCATTAGGAAGTGGAGTCGGGTTAGCTGGCTTCTCTTCAAATCCGTTAATACGATAGTTTTCATCAACCGACATAACGCCAAACGCACCCGCGGCTTCTTCCAAGGGCACCGACATACATGAAACCGTCATTTTGGCACCAGACTCTTTGTGCTTGGCCAACATATCACCGTAGTCCATGCGGTAGATGTGGTCGCCTGAAAGGATCATGACATATTTTGGAAGCTCATCACGAATGATATCTATGTTTTGGAAGACCGCGTCTGCGGTTCCTTCATACCAACTGTCGGAGAAACGTTGAGAAGCGGGTAGGATTTCTACAGATTCGCCAAGTTCTTTTTTGAAATGACCCCAACCGCGAACCAAGTGACGAATAAGAGAATGCGACTTGTATTGGGTAACCACGCCTATTCGACGGATACCTGAATTAACACAATTTGATAGCGGGAAATCGATAATTCTAAATTTACCGCCGAAATAAAGTGCCGGTTTGGCTCGCCAATTAGTGAGCTCGTGTAGTCTAGAACCTTTACCACCCGCGAGGATGAGCGCATATGTATCGCGAGTAAGGTTACTGATGTAACGAGAACTTTGATCTGCCATTTCCTATAAACTCCTGTAATAAAGCGACAACTGTGTATCGATAGAAATATAAAAAGAAAACGAAGTGTTGCGATTGACTGCGCTATGCATGATAGGCCTGATTGAACAGGCTTTCTTGATAACCTAAATCCATATTACACAAGATAATTTAGAATGACAGCGCGATTTTCATGCTTTGTGATGAAATGGTAAATGTTTTTAAAAAATTGTAGGTTGGGGGGCTCTCGCCCTTACAGAGACACCCACCCTAATTCCCTTAATCTCATCCAATGGCATTCAACCGTTGCTCTTACAAAGACACCCACCCTTATCTTTTATTCTTAAGCTGGAATAGGCTTCTTGAATTAAAGTATTAGCATGACACCCATCGCTACTATGAGTTAGTTACTTAGTAAATTTGACGATAAAAAAGTTAGCGAGACACGCAACTCAATTTCATCACGAGCATGCAGAGATGACCTTTGATTAAAGCAAGTCACTGTGTAGACAGCTATTTTTAAACTGTAGAAAGTTAGTCTACACTTTGCTCGATAAGCGAAGTGGTTACTTCACGCATCATAAGGTTTTATTGCTGAGTGTCCTTTCTCGGTAACGCGAAAGAGAAGGCTCATAATAGTTATGTTGAGTATAAATTTGCTTTCAACTGCGTTAAACATGACGGGATGGGTGTCTATCTAACAGTAAAATGAGCAAGAAAGATCTTTAAGTGACAAATGTTAATTAAATGTTATATTTGAAGAGTCAATTCTTTTATGGAGTCTCAGATGGGAGCGTTAAAAAAACTCTTAATGGTCGTAGGTGTTGTTATCGTATTATTTGTCGCAACAAGCTTTTTTATTCCTAAAGATTACAGCGTTGAAAGAACAATTAATATTGATGCTCAGCCATCAGAAATATATCCCTATGTCGTTGATTTGAAAGAGTGGAAGAAATGGGGCGTATGGTTCAAGCGTGATCCTGATATGAAACTTGATTATTCAGGGCCTGATAGGGCTATTGGGATGCGTTCCGAGTGGTTAAGTGAAACCGAGGGAAATGGAGAAATGGAGATTACGCAACTAGAGCATAACAGACGTGTGATGTACCGATTATATTTTCCCGATTTTGACATGGGTTCATCGGGCGTCGTAGAAATTGAGCCCACAGAAAATGGTTCTCTTGTAACCTGGAGAGATGAAGGCTCGGTAGACAATAACCCTATAAACAAATATTTTGCTTTGATGATGGACAGCATGATTGGTCCGGATTTCGAAATGGGCCTAGAAAATCTTAAAATACTCGCTGAAAACGCTGGGTAGGGCATATAACTTTCTGATCTGACTGGATAAGTGCACCGTATATGTTCAATCGAATTGCGGTGCATGCTTACCTTCCATGAAACAAAAAAAATTACTTATTACAGGCCTTTCGCTTAATAAACTAGCCGACCTACTGATCTCTGCTAAAACAACCTTGACCGCACTTCTTATTAGCATCGGCGCACCAGTTTGGATGATAGGCTGGCTGGTTCCAATTAGAGAGTCGGGCGCGCTTCTGCCTCAAGTACTTATTAGCATTTATCTTCGAAAACATACTCAGCGGCACTTGGTTTGGCGTGTCGGTATGCTCACACAAACGCTTTCAGTTTTCTGTATGCTGCTCGCGGTCATTTTATTTTCAGGGGGCTTGGCGGGTACCTTGATACTTATTTCCCTTGTCTTCTTGAGCCTGGGTCGCTCTGCCTGTTCTCTTACCGTGAAAGATATGGAGGCTGACGTAGCTAAGAAAGGAGAGCGGGGTAATCTAATCGGAATTGCATCTACCGTTTCAGGCATGGTGACCCTTGTTATCGCTATACCTTTGGCAATTTACGACGGCTCTCTTTCTTCGAACGTACTGCTGATAGTCTTGTGCGGAAGTCTTTTATCATTTGTTTTGACCCTTATATGTGTATGGCCTGTTAAAACGACGGTAGATGTGGGTGATAAAGAGGAGAAAGCGTTTAGTATTGACTTCGACGCCACGGTTTACAAATTCATTTTGGTAAGAGGGCTTTTCGTTCACTCAGCCTTGGTTGCGCCTTATTTCATGATAGAAAAAAATGGAGATGTAAAAGAGCTGCTTCCTATTTATATAGGAGCCGAAGCAACTGCTGCTCTTCTATCATCAATAATTTGGGGAAAGATTGCAGACAAAAGCGCAAAGTTAACACTTCAAATTTCAGGGTTACTCACAATAATTTCATGCATTGGTTTGCTTACATTGCAAACGACGACGATTGTAACCTCTGCACTGTTGTTTTTCTTGTTATCGGTATCCCATGCTGGCGTAAGAACCGGACGTAAAACATATAGTTTAGATGTTAAAGAAGGCCATGAAAGAACAGAGCTGGTTGGCTTCTCAAACACGGCTATAGGTATGATTTTATTAGCATTCGGTGCACTTTACGCTGCATTAACCCCTGTTTTAACCTTTTCAGTGGTTTATATTATGGCTGGTATGCTGTTACTGGCAATTATCACTACTGTTATCTTACCTGACGAGAAGTAGAATGGTTTAGTCAAAGCATATCGCTGCCGAAGATATTTTGGCCATTCGTTTTCTTTTAGTATTTGCTTGGAACTTCCGCATAGATGAACCGTCTCCTGCCGCGACTGAAAACACGTTTTCGAAATCACTGATAATGTGATGCCAATGATGTTGGCATACACCAAGAGGTTTTACATGTTGAATGGGTCTCGTTTGAGCGGCTATCGAATCGGTGTTGCGCAACAGTTGGATTGACTGGTTAAGAAGATCGCAATAGTCATTCAATGTGAAATCTAAGCCGCGAGTGTTTCTACATCGTTGGTGGCTCTTTAATGGCATTAACCCTTTTATTGTCTTGTTTTGTGAAATACTCGTGTTCAATCTTTTATTAATGCTTGTGTGATATGAGTCTTGTAAGCCCGTTGCGACCTTTGCGCGTATAGGGTTTAAGTCAACATATGCCATACATGAAAGTAGAGCTTTTTCTGTTAGCAATGCTTGTGAACGGAAGCGACCTTCCCAAAATCTGCCAGTACAATCGTCCTCTTCGTTTGCTTTTCTCGCAATATACTCGTTTAAATTTCTCATGAACCAGCTTATGTCGTAGAGCCTTTTTCTATACACATCAGCAGTACTTTTAACTGTCTCATACTCACTTTCGCTCAAGATCTCGCCCTTCATAAACTTTTGAGTAAGTACGGTTCCTTTGTGCATTTTATGCCATTGATGTAACACAGTTTGTAATGACCATGAGAGCGCTGCCTCTTTATTCACGCATAAAACGATATGGACATGGTTACTCATAACAGCGTAAGCACAAATATCTATCGCGAATACCCGGCTCAAAAATAACAGCCGTTGTTCTACCCACGATTTTCGATGCTCGTAACTAACTCTATTGTTTCGGTCGTACCCGCAGAGGTAGCTACGGCGCACGCAGCGAGATATACAATGATAGTAGGGTGTATCTTTTAAACTAATGAGGGATTTTCTGCTTTGAGCCATGTTAGATAAATGCAAGGTAATTAGTCATTGTGTGACCTTAGCATTGTGAATATTCAGTTGTGACCTGACCGATGGACTTGTTTTGTTCTAGAAGAGACACCCAACGTAAGACTTTTCGCTGAAAAGTAATGAATATTTGAAGAGACATCCAATGCAAAGCTAACTTGCTGAGCGTGAAAGAATGTATTTATGAGTTTGTGCCGATAAACTTATAAAGACACCCATTACATAAGCGGTGATTTTAAGTGAAACTTCACAATTAGGGTGGGTGTCTTTCTTAGAGGGAGCGTATTACCGCATCCCCCATCAGTTTTTTATTTCGCTAGAAGCGCATTAGCTGCTTTCGACACGGGAGAGCGGCCTAAAAGTTCTGAAATGTAAGAAGACGCTACTAACAATTTCGCCATGTCAATACCTGTTGATATACCCATACCGTTCAACATATATAGAACGTCTTCAGTTGCAACATTCCCACTTGCACCTTTGGCATACGGGCAGCCTCCAAGTCCTGCAACAGCTGAATCAATGGAAGAGATGCCGTATCCAAGGGCAGTGTATAAATTCACTAGCGCTTGTCCATAAGTATCATGGAAATGGGCGGCAACTTTGCTGACATTAATCTCTTTCAATACGTCATCTAATAGCAATCTTGTAGACATTGGTGTGCCTACGCCGATAGTATCGCCGAGGGATACTTCGTAACACCCCATGTCAATAAGTTCCTTACTCACCTGTGTAACGGCACTAGGTGAAATTTCGCCTTCATAAGGACACCCCATTACGCATGAAACGTAGCCCCTCACTTTGATTTTGTTTTCGCTTGCCAGGTCAAACACTGCCTCGAACCGCTTTAAGCTTTCGCTTATAGAGCAGTTAATGTTCTTTTGTGAAAAGGATTCAGAGGCAGCACCGAATACTGCAACCTCTTTCGCACCCGCTTCAATGGCTGCTTCCAAGCCTTTAAGGTTAGGTGTCAATGCAGAATAATGAATCTTGTCTTCGGGGCTAAGCGCCTTAAAAACCGCATCCGAGTTTGCCATTTGGGGCACCCATTTGGGCGATACAAAGCTTCCTGCTTCGATACGGTTAAGGCCAGTTTTAGAAAGAAGTTGAATAAGTTCAATCTTTTGTTCGGCGCTTAAGGCCTGCTTTTCATTCTGAAGGCCATCTCGAGGACCTACTTCAACAATACTCACTTCTTTAGGAAACATCACATCAAACCTCGGCAGCTTCTTTAGTGGAGAACGCCAACAGTGTTGCGCCACCGTCAACTAGTTCACCGGGATTGAAAAAGAATTCTTCCACTGCACCATCGTGCGGGGCAATGATGCTGTGCTCCATTTTCATCGCTTCCATAACTAGTATAGGCTCCCCTTTTTTGACCAATACACCCTTTTCGACCAAATGCGCCACTATGGTTCCGTTCATCGGGGCACTGAAATTAGCGTCGCCATTATCATCGTTATCATCACCAAGAGATGCTGAGATTAGGGTGAACCTAGCATGGGTGTCTTTGTTGAAGAGTGTAAACACGCCATCATTATCTGAATACGTAAATGTTGATTTGTACCCATTAATTGTTGCATGCAAAGCACTATCTACCAGCTTGCCTGTAACGTCATAGGAATTGTCTCCAACAGTTAGCTCCCAAGCATCTTCAGTTCCGTGCCGCTGGTGTTTGACTCCAACATGCACTTCTTCTTGGTTGCAAAGCAAGGTGAGAGTTTCTGTATGATTTGCGTTAGCGCGCCACGCACCGGCGGTTGACCACACAGATGGGGTTTTATCGCTTCTAGAAACTTTTCTATTTAAAAGTGAAAGCAATGCCATCACAGGAATGTTTACTTGGGTGTCATCGCTAGCTGCAGCATTACTTGTCGCGCTAAACAACGAATCATGGTGTTTCTCCACAAACGTAGTTGTGAGCTCAGCGGCAACGAACGCAGGGTGTGTAGCGACACGCTTTAAGAAGTCGATGTTTGTGCTTACACCGTCAATATAGTAGTCACCCAATGCACTAACTAGGCGTTTGAGCGCTATCTCACGGTTCTCTCCCCAAACCACAAGCTTGGCAATCATAGGGTCGTAAAAAACGCTTACCTCATCACCCTCAACAACACCTGTGTCAACGCGAACTACGTCGTTTTCTTTTGGCGTACGTAAAAGGCACAGCGTGCCGGTAGAAGGCAAAAACTCGTTGTTTGGATCTTCAGCATAAATGCGCGCTTCGAATGCGTGTCCTGTTAAGGTGAGTTCATTTTGTTGTTTGGGAAGGGGCTTTCCTTCGGCAATAGTTAATTGCCAGTGAACCAAGTCCTCACGGGTGATCATTTCTGTCACAGGATGCTCTACTTGCAAGCGTGTATTCATTTCCATGAAGTAAAATGAATCGTCTTCATCAAGTAAAAACTCAACCGTTCCCGCACCTACGTAGTTAATGGCTTTCGCCGCGAGTATCGCCGCTTCACCCATTTTTTCTCTCACTGACTGAGACATGTTGGGGGCAGGGGCTTCTTCAATAATCTTTTGGTGTCGGCGTTGAACTGAACAATCACGTTCAAAAAGGTATACGCCGTTGCCATGAGTGTCACAGAAAACTTGAATTTCAACATGGCGAGGGCGCGTCAGGTACTTTTCAACCAGCATGTGGTCGTCACCAAAGCTCGCCATAGATTCACGTTTGGCTGCGTTTAATGCTTGAGAAAACTCTTTTTCACTCCAAACTTGGCGCATACCTTTACCGCCACCGCCAGCAGCGGCTTTTAATAGGACTGGGTAGCCCATATCATCGGCAGCGCCTTTCAATACCGCTTCACTTTGATCGTCGCCGTGATAGCCTGGGACTAAAGGAACACCTGCTTTTTCCATAATGTGTTTAGCGGCTGATTTAGAGCCCATCGCTTCAATTGCAGATGCTGGTGGGCCTACAAAGATAATATTGTTTTTGGCGCATAGATTCGCAAACTCAGCATTTTCTGAGAGAAAGCCGTAGCCTGGGTGGATAGCGTCTACACTAAGCTCCTTTGCTTTTTCAATTATCAACTCGCCTCGTAAATAACTTTCCTTCGACGGAGATGGCCCTAGATAAACAGCTTCATCAGCCATTTGTACATGAAGGGCATTTTTGTCGGCGTCAGAGTAAACGGCTACCGTCTTTATACCTTGAGTGTTGGCTGTCTTTATAACGCGGCATGCAATTTCACCACGGTTTGCAATTAGTAATTTATTTATCATTCTTAACCTCCACCCATGAAGCACTGCGCTTTTCTAAAAAGGCTGACAGACCTTCTTGACCTTCTTCAGATGTCCTAACTTGTGCGATAAGTTTGCTCGTCTTTGTGAGAAGCGCATCGTTAATCTCTTGCGTAGACACCCATTGCACTAAGTCTTTTGCTTTCGCCACTGCTTGGGGGCCGTTTTTCAGTATGTTTGATAAAATATTGTCGATAGTGCTATCGAGTTCGTCTTCTGTTACTGATTCGCTCAAAAGTCCAAGTCGTCTCGCTCTGCGCGCAGAAAATACTTCAGCGGTCTGGAAGTAGCGTCGGCATACTCGTGCGCCCATTGCTTCAACAACGTAAGGGCTGATAGTTGCTGGAATAAGGCCAATTTTAACTTCACTTAAGCAAAATTTACTGAGCTTGCTTCCAATAGCAATATCGCAACATGCAATTAAACCAACAGCACCGCCAAAAGCTGCGCCTTGTACTCTTGCTATCGTGGGCTTCGGCATTTTATAAAGCGTCTGCAGCATGGTTGCTAATGCAAGTGCATCACTTTCATTTTGCGCTTCGGTATAACTGGCCATTTTTTTCATCCAGTTAAGATCGGCCCCTGCACTGAAACTTTTGCCTTCCGCTCGTAAAATTAGCGCGCGAACGTTTGCGTCTTCCCCCGCTTTTTTAAAAACGCGAGTAAGCTCGTTTATCATTTCGTCGTCAAAGGCATTATGTTTTTCAGCTCTGTTTAAAGTAACAGTGGCAATGTTTCTTTCATCTACGCTGTAAATCACTGATTGTTCCATTACCTGCACTCCTACATTCTAAATATGCCAAATTGGGTGTCTTCGATAGGCTTGTTAAGCGCCGCTGAAAGCGATAGACCAAGCACTAATCGCGTGTCCGCTGGGTCAATAACGCCATCATCCCAAAGCCTTGCAGACGCATAGTATGGATGTCCTTGTTTTTCGTACGTATCGATAACAGGTTGTTTAAATGCCTTTTCTTCTTCTGCAGACCATGATTCGCCTGAGCGCTCTTTTTGGTCGCGCTTAACCTGAGCGAGAACGCCAGCAGCTTGTTCACCACCCATTACAGAGATTCGAGCGTTTGGCCACATGAAAAGGAAGCGTGGGTCATAGGCTCTGCCGCACATGCCGTAGTTACCTGCACCGAAACTTCCGCCGATAAGCACTGTGAGCTTTGGCACATTCGCACATGCAACGGCGGTTACCATTTTTGCGCCGTGTTTTGCGATACCGCCATGCTCGTATTGCTTACCGACCATAAAGCCTGTGATGTTTTGCAAAAACACGAGAGGGATTTTTCGCATGGCGCATAGTTCGACAAAATGAGCACCTTTAAGCGCGCTTTCACCGAAAAGTATGCCGTTGTTAGCCACAATGCCTACAGGGAAACCGAAAATGCGTGCAAAACCACAAACCAAGGTTGTGCCGTAAAGCGGTTTGAACTCATCAAAGTCTGAGTCATCCACAACACGCGCAATGATTTCTCTTACATCGTAAGTCTGACGACTATCAGCAGGCACAATGCCGTATATTTCTTTGGTGTCGTAGCGTGGAGGTTTTACCTCGGCCACGTCCAGGCATTCTGGCTTCTTTCGGTTTAGTCTGGAGACAGCATTACGCGCTAATGAGAGCGCGTGGTGGTCGTTGTTGGCGAGATGGTCGGCAACGCCCGAAATTCGAGTATGAACGTCACCACCGCCAAGCTCTTCTGCGGTAACCACTTCACCTGTTGCAGCTTTAACAAGCGGTGGGCCGCCCAGAAAAATAGTCGCTTGTTCTTTAACGATAATGCTTTCATCAGCCATGGCGGGAACATAAGCACCACCAGCTGTACAGGAACCCATTACTACCGCAATTTGAGGAATATTCTTAGCAGACATATTCGCTTGATTAAAAAAGATGCGACCAAAGTGCTCTCTATCTGGGAATACATCATCTTGGCGAGGTAAGTTAGCGCCACCTGAATCCACTAAGTAAATACAAGGTAGGTTATTTTGCTCTGCGATCGTCTGAGCGCGAAGGTGCTTTTTCACAGTAAGAGGGTAGTACGTCCCGCCTTTTACAGTGGCATCATTAGCTACAATCATACACTCGATGCCAGCAACAATACCTATACCGGCAACTACCCCAGCACAAGGTACATAGTCTTCATAGACTTCCCATGCAGCCATTTGGCCTATTTCCAGAAAGGGCGTGTCTAGGTCAATCAGTGCGTTGATTCGGTCGCGAGGTAGAAGTTTCCCTCGAGACACGTGGCGCTCCGCCGCTTTTTCACCGCCACCTTGGCAAATTTGTTCGATTTTTTCGAGGAGATCATTTACCTGAGCCTGCATGTGTTCAGCATTTGCGATAAATGTTTCGGATTTAGTATTTATACTTGAGCGAAGAACGGGCATAACCCCTCCTTGTGTTGGGCCTATGCGACCGGCTGTCGCGTTAGCCACTAGTTAGCAAGATGATTAGCAAGACACCCATGCTAAGCGCTTTCGCTGCGCTGGGTGTCTTTGCAATTCATTAGCCTATTAATAAAGTTCAGCTTTTCTAAATCTACTTTAAATAGAGTAGGGTGGGTGTCTTCCTAATTTCTATGACACAGGGAATGCCTAAGCTTTCCCTGTTTCAAACGAAGTTTGTTTCCACCCAGAACTCCGTATTACTTCGATTCGTTAAATAGCTCGCGGCCTATAAGCATTCGGCGAATTTCAGACGTTCCCGCGCCAATTTCATAAAGCTTGGCATCACGTAATAGGCGACCTGTCGGATATTCGTTGATGTAGCCATTACCACCAAGTAGTTGAATAGCATCTAATGCCATTTTGGTTGCTAGTTCCGCTGAATAAAGGATAGCGCCAGCAGCATCTTTTCGCGTTGTTTCACCGCGATCGCATGACTGTGCAACGGTGTAGACATACGCGCGTGCGGCATTCATTTGCGTGTACATGTCAGCTACTTTGCCTTGTACTAGCTGGAATTGACCAATTGATTGGCCAAACTGCTGACGGTCGTGAATGTAAGGTACTACGATATCCATGCACGATTGCATAATGCCTAGCGGGCCACCTGATAAAACAAGGCGCTCGTAATCTAGGCCGCTCATAAGTACGCGAACACCTTCGCCTTCTTTGCCAAGAATGTTCTCAGCTGGTACTTCGCAATCTTCGAAAACTAATTCACAGGTATTAGAAGAGCGCATACCTAGTTTGTCGAGTTTCTGTGCGCGGCTAAAGCCAGGGAAATCGCGCTCTACGATAAACGCTGTGATCCCTCTTGGCCCTGCGTTAGGGTCGGTCTTAGCGTAGATAACAAATGTATGTGCATCAGGACCGTTTGTGATCCACATCTTGTTGCCGTTAAGGATGTATTTGTCGCCGCGTTTTTCAGCTTTCAACTTCATACTAACAACGTCCGAACCTGCATTGGGCTCGCTCATTGCCAGTGCACCAATGTGTTCACCGCTTACTAACTTAGGCAGGTACTTTTCACGCTGGGCATCGTTACCGTTTTTAAAAATCTGGTTAACACAAAGATTCGAATGTGCGCCATAGCTCAAACCGATACCACCTGACGCGCGGCTAACTTCTTCCATTGCGATAGTATGCGCAAGGTAGCCCATATCAGAGCCACCATATTGCTCTGAAACTGTAACGCCCAATAGGCCCATACCGCCAAGTTTTGTCCACAATTGGTTTGGGAATTGGTTGTCTGCGTCTGCTTGTTCAGCAAGAGGAGCAATCTCATTTTGTGCAAATTGATAGACCTGATCACGTAACATCTCGATGTCTTCGCCAAGTCCAAAATTTAAAGTAGGGTAGGAGGTGTTCATGCGATATTTCCTCGTTTGAGTTCTGCGAGTTCTTCACGGCAACGTGCTTCAACATCATCCAGTTCAGTCATTAACATCTGGATGTCTTCTAGCTGCTGTTTAAGCACCGCTCTTTTCTGTTCAGTCATTTCAAGCATGGCTTCTAACTGAATAGCCGAATTGGGGTTGGTGTCGTACATGTCGAACAGTGTTTTGACTTCAGCAAGGGAAAATCCTAGTCGTTTCCCTCGCAAGATCAGCTTTAAGCGCACTCTATCTTTGTTCAGATAAACGCGATTTTGTCCCGTTCTTGACGGTGACATTAGGCCTTGTTCTTCGTAAAAACGAATTGAACGAGGAGTAATGTCAAACTCTCGAGCGAGTTCGCCTATTGCATATGTTGTTTCGTCGTCGTACTTGCTCATTACACGTACCTTGTATTTCAGCGCTGTTTAACACCCTTGTTTTGACGTGGGTGTCTTTGTAATTAAATTCTCTGTAGTAGGTTGGGTGTCATTGCAATAGCACTATCGTTTTAAGGTAGATGGTTTTATATACCGCTATATTAAAACGTAGTGTTTGGTTGACACATACTTAGTACAGGTTTACGTTAACGTTAATTACATTTTACGTTAAGGTAAAGTAACATTTTGCTAACGTCAATTTTTCATGGTGAAGGCAAGACGTTGTAGCTGTTAGGGGTGTTTACTTTTGTATACATCTACGTAGCTTTCTTCACTTAACTCTATAATTTATATGAATTTTAAGGGCACGGTTATGAGTAACGAATCAGTAGTTATTGTCGCGGCTAAGCGCACACCAATGGGTGGTTTCAACGGTAATTTGTCTTCGCTTGCTGCGACCAAACTTGGAGAAGTTGCGATTAAAGCAGCCTGTGAAGAGATGGATGTCTCTGTCATAGACGAAGTCATTATGGGGTGTGTGTTACCTGCAGGGCTTGGTCAATCACCCGCGCGTCAGGCGTCGCTGGGTGCTGGGCTTCCGCTAAGTGCGGGTGTCACAACTATCAACAAAGTATGCGGGTCGGGCTTAAAAGCGGTAATGATGGCGCACGATTTAATTAAAGCGGGCAGCGCGACAGCAGTCGTGGCGGGCGGAATGGAAAGCATGAGTAATGCGCCATATATGTTGCCTAAGGCTAGAACGGGATATCGTATGGGTCATGGTCAAGTACTTGATCATATGATGTTAGACGGTCTGGAAAATGCCTATGACGGCAAAGCAATGGGCTGCTTCGCACAGGATACTGCTGATGAAGAAAATATTTCTCGCGGTGAAATGGATGAGTTTGCTCTAAGCTCGCTTTCCAAGGCACATGAAGCAATAAACAGCGGAACTTTCGTCGATGAAATAGTACCCGTGACAGTCTCTTCTCGTAAGGGCGATACTGTTGTTGATACCGATGAAGGCCCAGGTTCCGCTCGCCCAGAAAAAATTCCAACACTAAGACCAGCTTTCAAAAAAGACGGTACAGTCACGGCTGCTAACTCAAGCTCAATCTCTGACGGTGCAGCGGCACTGGTTGTAATGAGCGAAAGCAAAGCAAATGAACTTGGTCTAGCACCGCTTGCGCGCGTGGTTGCTCACGCTACAAATTCTATTGAACCTGAAAACTTCACCGTTGCGCCTGTTGGCGCTATGGAAAAAGTGCTGGATAAAGCAGGTTGGACGAAAGAAGAAGTCGATCTTTTCGAAATTAACGAAGCATTTGCCATGGTAACCATGTTGGCTGTCAAGAAGCTTGGACTAGATGAAAGTAAAGTAAACGTAAAAGGCGGCGCTTGTGCGTTGGGTCACCCAATTGGAGCCTCTGGTGCACGCATTTTGGTAACACTACTTCACGCGCTTAAGCAACGCGGTGGTCGCAAAGGTATCGCATCTTTATGTATTGGTGGTGGTGAGGGTGTAGCGCTTGCCGTTGAAATGCTCTAAGCCACTGCTCTAAGCCACTATAGATAGCTAATATGTAAAATATTTAATCACGGAGCCTAATCACATTGATTTCGCTCTGTGGTTCAATATAAAGAAAGATACAAAAGCATGAAGACAGTGACTTACGTTATCAATTCTATAACCCTTGCGGTTGCGCTATCCACTTTAACGCTTGTTGCGAAAGTCCAAGCTGACTCATCGTTTTCAGTAAACTCGACTTACGCAGACACCCACGGTAACAATGGCACTCACTACGAGGAATCACGTTCTTTATCGAGTAATGAAGACACCCACGATGACTTAACTCTGTCTCCGCTTCACGAGACCCAATCAATCGTTGATGTTTCTGACGACGCTGTTTCGGAAGACACCCACACTAACGAAGAAAAAAAGACTTCGGATGACACCCATGCCAACAGTGCCCATGCCAACAGTGAATCGTCAGCTATCTACCCCAAGAAAATAAGCCAGGTGCCTTATTCAGCGTTGGGTGTCTTGCTAACAAGCGAAGCTGATGAACAATTCAGCTACGGCGATGACCCATTACAAACGATTTATACTTGGCACGGACGTTTGTCTGCGAACGCAATGTATGCTGATAAAGCGTTAATATTTATTCACGGTGGGTGTTGGCTTAATGCCTACGGTTACGAACATGCGAAAGGGATGTATCATGCTTTAGCAGAGCTTGGGATGGGTGTCTACGTAACAGAGTATCGGCGTGTAGGTGATGAAGGCGGTGGCTGGCCCGGTAGTTTAGACGACGTGACACAAGCAATAAGTACAGCCTTAAAACGAATAGAGAACGAAGGGCGCTACACTAACATTTACATTGCGGGGCATTCTGCTGGTGGGCACTTAGCTTTGCTTGCTGCGCAACGCCTTTCTTCGTCATCCTTGAACTTATCGCGCGCAAACATAAAACGGATTATCGGGTTAGCGGCAATTACGGACATCCAGTCCTATGCCATGGGACATAACAGCTGCCAGTCGGCTACAGCGAAATTCATGAATGGAACGCCTGAAGATGTTCCAACCGCATATCAAAGGGCGACACCACGCCCAACCCATGGCAGTTTGCCAATTACACTACTCCAAGGCGATGCTGATAGTATAGTGCCAGCGCGCCACGCTGTATTATCTGGAACCAACCAAAAAATAATTAAAAATGGTGGCCATTTCGATTGGCTTCACCCTGAATCAACATCCTTTGATGCTTTACTTGAGGTTATTAGTGAACATGATGAATAAGGTTTTTTCAGCTGAACAACTTGATATTAAAGATCCACTCCGTGACAAGGCGCAGGCGTTTTCGCTTCCCGCTAATACGGTCTATTTAGACGGGAATTCGCTAGGACCTCTTCCTAAGGCTGCGAAACAGCGAGCTGACGAAGTTGTCAATGAACAGTGGGGAAAGGGGCTCATTACAAGCTGGAACAAGCATCAGTGGATCCATCTACCTCAAATAGTGGGTGATAAGATTGGCGGCCTGATTGGCGCTAAAAGTGGCCAAGTTATTTGTTGTGACTCCATTTCTATCAATCTGTTTAAAGTATTAAGCGCGGCGTTAAAAATGCACCCAAGTCGCAAGGTAATAGCGACTACCCGCGATAATTTTCCTACCGACATATACATGGTGCAAGGCCTGCTTGACTTACTCGGCAGCGATTACAGTATTCGCTATGTTGACGAAGCATGCATTGGGTCGCAGCTAACTGATGATATTGCCGTACTGATGCTGACACAGGTAAATTTCAGAAGTGGCAATAAACTCGATATGCAAATCATTACCGAGCAAGCCCACCAAAAGGGCATTTTAACTTTGTGGGATTTAGCGCACAGTGCTGGAGCATTTCCTGTCAGCCTAGACGCATGTAATGTGGACTTTGCAGTCGGCTGTACCTACAAATATCTAAATGGCGGCCCTGGTGCGCCAGCGTTTATCTATGTCGCTAAACGACATCAAGCACAGTATCAACAACCTTTGTCTGGTTGGATGGGACACAGCTCGCCTTTCTCATTTTCTCCTGATTACGCTGGCGACAATTCCGTGAAGCAAAACTTGTGCGGTACGCCAGGAATTGTTGGAATGAGCATTTTAGATGCGGCATTAGACGTATTTGAAGATGTATCACTTAAAGCTATTGATGAAAAATCCAAAAAGCTACAGGCATTTTTCATCGCTGAAGCCAAGCGCGCAGGCCTTCTGGACAAGTTTTCTATTGTAAGCCCCAGCATTGATAACCGAGGTAGTCAGCTTGCTTTCGCGCACGACCACGCTTACGCCATTTGCCAAGCGTGGATCGCTGAGGGGGTGATTGCAGATTTCCGTGCACCAAATATTCTGCGAATAGGTTTTGCGCCACTGTATTTAAGCTTCGTCGATATTGAAAAAGCGGTGGCAAGCCTTACCAAAATTATGAATGAAAAGCGCTATGAAATCGATGAGTTTCAGCAAAGACAGAGCGTTACCTAGCTGAAAAGCGAGATTATCAGCTAAATAATTGCAATTTTTGAATTTACGCTTAATACTTCGCGGTTGTCATCGATATCTTCACATGTTTTGGGTGTGCAGTTGAAAAAAATAAAAAAATATCTGCTTTGTACCATGTTGTTTGTAGGAGCGAATTGTTATAGCGCGCTCCTACAAGCAGAAGCTGGTCAAAAGGCGGCATCTGAACAATCTAATAATGTAACGTACTGTATAGATCCTAACTGGGCGCCTTACGAAGCAATCAGAAACGGTATCCATGTGGGGGTTTCTGCTCAGTATATGCAACTGATTGCTGAACTATCTGAATTAACGTTTACCCTAGTGCCCACTGAGAGCTGGCAACAGAGCCTAGAGTACGTTCAGCAGGGGAAATGCCAAGTTATCCCCATGCTAAATACTTCAGACTATCGAAAGCAGTTCCTCGACTTTAGCGTGCCGTATTTTGAAGCGCCCAATGTGCTTGTGGCTAAGTCTGGTATGCCAATGATCCAAGGCTATGCTGGAGTGGGAAATCGAGTAGTAGGGATTGTTCAGGGTTATCGCCAAGTTGAATATATTTCACGTCATTATCCAAGGTTACGTTTAAAGCTTATTCCGTCTGAAGAAGAGGGGCTAAAGCAACTGGCGAATGATGAGTTTGATGTAATGGTGGGCTCATTAATGAGCGTGAATATGCACATCAATAATTTGAAGCTAAAAGACCTCAATATTGTTGGTTACGCCGAGCCCTTCGACTCATTAGCTTTTGGTGTGAACAAAACCTATGGCCACCTGGTGGACAAGCTTAACTTTGCCATTGAGCGTATTCCAGAAACGCGAAAGGTAGAAATTTATAAGCAGTGGAATAATGTCCAAGTTCGCTATAGTCGTAACTATGTCGTTATGGTTTTGAGCACCGCAATTGTCATTTTAGTTTTCTTGCTTTTTACTTTTAGAAATAGAAACGTTAGCGGCTACAAGCGTATTATTAACCAGAAAAACGAGGAAATAGGTGCGTTACAAGCAACCTTGTTAGAAAAGAACAAGACCCTTGCTTTCTTGTCTGCTCACGACACGGTAACGGGGCTATATAACCGCAATCATATGATCCAGCGAGCGGAAGAAGAAATCTCACGTTTCCATCGATTTCACACTACGGCTTCGTTAATTGTTATCGAACTAACCCCTGTAAGCGATGACAGAGATTCAATTGAGCCCTCGGCTAAAGAAGAGGCGCTAAAAGCCGTGGCAACGAATTGTCTAAATACCGTTCGAGAAGTCGATGTTGTTTCGCGTTTTAGCGGTGAACAGTTTATTATCTTGTGCCCTCAAACCGAGTTAAACGCAGCTAAAAATCTTGCAGACAGATTGTTAGACTGCATTTCTACCCATCACTCGCTTGTCGAGAGCTTTAAAACGGCCATGGGTTTATCTGAGCTCAGGGAGTCTGAGGAATTCACAGAGTGGTTTGAACGCACCATGAAGGCACTGTACCAGTCAAAGCGCCAAGGGTATGGCAACGTAACTGTGGCACAGTAACTTCAGTGAACTAGTTAGGTCAAATTAAAGGGTCGTAGTGCCATTGGTGCGAATCGTAACGAATTTGCGCCCTGTCGTATTCTCGCTCAGAACGCCAGTTACGGTTATTAAGCTTCGCCGAGACCCCGGGATAAAGACGTTTGTTTGCGATAAGTTTTATATCTGATTGGTAGTCTTCTTTTGCTGCTTTGACGTCGTTGGCTTTGTTTTCAAGCCACTCCAGCAATGCGCTCTCATTGTTAAAAAGCTCTAACGCTTCAGCTACTTTACGTTGAAGCTCTTTAGGTACTTTCTTACCTTGAATAAGGTTAATCTTTTCTTTGTGTTTAAGATTGTTTTCGCGAATTTGCTTCAACAATTCATCTAAAGAGTCTTTGCGCTCTAACAATTGGTTAAAGCCTGGGCTAAAATCAACTTTCAACGTACTGCCAGATACAGCGCCTAAAGTGCCAGCTTCAACGCGATCTTGGCTGATAATGTCACAAGCAAATAGATTTCCCATGGGCTTATCAATTTGTCCAACTATGACTGCGCCGCCGCAACGCAGGCGACTATACGCCAACTGACGACCAACGGTAATATTACCGCTACATTGAATATCAATGCCTTGACCGTGTTGAACGTGGATACTGCCGGCTGCGACTAATTGGCATTGGAATTCACCTTGGGTATCGTTAACTTTACCCATCGCGCCTTCGGTAATGATGATATCGCCGCCAGACTCGATATACGCCGACTCCACAAAGCCGTTAATGGTTACATCTCCAGCGGCCTTGATTTGCATTTTCTCTGTAACATCGCCGTTTACCAATACTGCACCTTCGTAATTCACGTGCCCAGAGCCAACGTTCACGCCGCTACAAATGAAGGTATCGTCAATGTTCATTATCTGGTCTCGGTATTTCGGCATACCAGAAATTGCAGACATTAATAAATTGGCGTCGCTGTCGGACACCACGGTGCCGCTGCCCATTTTAAAGTTAACCCATTCGCCCGCAACGGCTGGAATTTTATTCCCTTTGATATCGAAGCCAGAACGGCCCTGAGTTGGCTCGGTTCTTCTCAGCACAGGCGTGTTCACTTTAACGCAAATTACTTCGCCTAAATTACGCATGTCCACGCGCTCGCCATCACCCGTCTGGGGTTTTAACACCCTTTCAAGTGCGTTTGGTACCAGGGGAATAAACTTTGAGTTTTTGCCATTTCTAGCTGGTAGGCCCTTCGCGACAATTTGTTCTAATACTGTGCCTGGAGGAGACTGCCTTGCTTGGGTAAGCATAGATTCAATGGTTTTGGTGCTTAAGCCACGAATGATTCTGTTTTTTACTGCTAGAGATTTAACGGTACTTAATGAGGGAAGTTTACCGCCATAGGGTGTGGTCAGCACAAGGTTCGCCTGCATCCCATCCTCGGAAATGCGAAATTCAATTTCAGCATTTTTGCGCTCGCCAACACGTTCCTGAACAACAGTGCTATCACCCGTCTTAAAATAATGATTAGCCGTATCACAGGCCGACTTTAACGCTTTTTCAGAAACATACAGCCGCTTAGTTTCTCCGCTCTCTAATTGCTTTCTTATTTCCCTACTATCAACTTCTGACGTGAAATCAGAAGGATTTAACTGTAAGTTAATGTAGGTTCTTGATTTGTCGAAGCTTATTGTTACGCCATTCATAACTTCTTTATTCCCTTGCGCACGTGTATTCTTTTTATCGGCGGCATCTATCGATTACTTGACGTTGACTTGTTCTCGGCCTGACTATTTTTTTCATCTACTAATTTAAGGCGTTCTAAAACGCTCGTCAAAGGTTTTCGGCATATTGGTAAAGTGCGCGTAAAATGGCCTGCTTCTCAGGATTGTCGCTGTGTTCATGCGCCAGTGATTCCAACCGCATCATATAGTTTTCTAATGTGATTGAGCCGTGAAAAGCTGAATCAGTCAGGCGAGCTTGGCGATGATGCTGCCACCTGGTCATTTCATCTGCGGTCAGCGTATTAGGATAATTTCTAGCGCGGTATCGAAATAGCTGCTTTCTGAGCCCTTCGTGCTGTGTTTTTTCACTCAGAGTGGCTAAATCATCGGGCTGTGCTTCAATTACACGCTCACACCACCTTCTGTCTTCGTCATTAAGAAACCCACCACTATATAGCGCGTGATCTATATCCAGTTCACCACTTTGAATGTCGTCATCATAGACATCTACGATTTTAGTGGCGAGTTCGGGCATACTGGCAAGTACTTTGTAATTGTCTAAGCAGCGCTCGCGATCCAGTCCTAGTCGTGCGGCATTGTCTTCTGTCATTGCTTTGGCTGTGGTAATAAACGGCGAGCGGTTGACGTGAATGAGCTTAAGCCCTGGTCTTTCTAACGCATCGTCAAATGTATCTGCCGGGGCATAAAGCGCCTGTCTAATCTCTTCTGGTGTGTCATTCACTAAACTGTCAATGTCATGCGATAAATCAATAGCGATAAATGCATTGTTGTTGGTTGGGTGCTTTGCCACAGGCATAACCCAAGTGCAACAGCCTTGAGAGGCTGGGAGTTTAGACGAGATATGAAGCAATACCGATGGTTTAGTGAGATCAATTTGCTGCATAACCGTGTGTTTACTGCGTAACGACAGCGCATAATCGAAAAGGCGAGGCTGCTTTTCTTTTATCAGTTTAGCAAGGGCTATTGTGGCGTAGACGTCACTCAAAGCATCGTGAGCGTTTTCGTGGCCAATATTATTAGCTGCAGTTAACGCCTCAAGTTTAAAGCTTGGTGCACCATCTTCTCGGCGTGGCCAATTAATACCATCGGGTCTCAGCGCATAGCACGCTCGCGCTAAATCGATTATATCCCAACGGCTATTGCCATTTCGCCATTCACGTGAATATGGGTCGTAAAAGTTTCTATAAAACAGGTAGCGGGAAACTTCATCGTCGAATCGGATACTGTTAAAGCCCACACTACAGGTATTTGGCGTCGACATTTCCTGATAAATTCGCGCGGCGAAGTCAGCTTCGTTAGAACCGTCGCGAATGGTTTGCTGCGGTGTTATGCCGGTCACCAAACACGCTTCTGGATGTGGTAAATAATCATTCGCAATGGCGCTCATGATATTTATGGGTTTACCAATCACATTTAAATCCATATCAGTTCTTACTGCAGCGAATTGGCAGGGGAGATCTTTTTGTGGGCTGGTGCCAAAGGTTTCAAAATCGTGCCACAAAAATGTAGGTGCGTGCATAACCACTATTGCGATGTTAGAGAAATATTGATGGCAGTGTACACCGCGAGAAATTGAATACCAAATGCTGGCGTTAATATGAACAGTGATTTACTTGTTCGCCATCGGCAAGACCTAAAAAAACGCGTTAATCATTGTCTTTTTTTGAGTATTTTGCGTTTTGATGTATCGCGCGAAACTTGCGCATTAACAAAATGATGACTAGCTTTAAGTTATCAAAATTTATACGGATATTGCCTGTTTGTCGTTCCTTAAATCCAGTTCATCCATCAGTGAAGCTAAGAGTACTTTAGGCTTAGCGTTAGTACTTGCAACAGTGCTTGTTGTACTTGTTGTTGGTTTGTTCGAAAGTAATATCAAAGCGACGGCTGAATCTCAAACTTTCACGGCATTAGAAGAGAGTGCCGCCAGTGCTGAAAATGCTGCAAACTCTCAGGTGAGAAAGTATATCAATGCGCTTAACTTTCTACATCAGACACCACCTATAAGCGGCATCGTCCGCGCGACTGAAAATGAAAATCTAGACCCCAAAGACGGTACGACGTTGGAACAGTGGAAGCATCGACTAGAAACGATTTTCGTTGCTTTTATCGAAAATAACGAAGAAGTCGATCAATTAAGGATCATTCAAGCCAATGAGGATGGAAATGAGTTTATTCGAGTGGAAAGAAACGGGGAAAGTGTTTTAGTAGTTAAGGGCAACGATTTACAACCTAAAGCAGCGAGAAGTTACTTCATAGAGAGTGTTAAGCGCAATAAGGGCGAGTTTTATATTTCAGATATCAATTTGAATCGTGAATATGGGAAGCTCGAGTTTCCTTATAAAAGCGTTATTCGCCTTTCTCTTCCAATCTTCAGCAGCTCTGGTGAGCGTTATGGTTTTATAATCATGAACGTAAACGCCCAGTTTCTACTGTCGCAAATGGAACAAACGCTTGTCGGCAATCAATTGCTATTTGTTACCGACAGTGAAGGCTTTTTTGTAAGTCATCCAGACAGTGATAAGTCCTTCTCCAGAGATTTAAATCCTACGGTGAATTGGGCGAGCGAATTCGAAAGCCCTTCGAAAATAGGTAGGGCTAAAATTAAACAGACCGCACAGACAAACTCATCTTTGTATACGGTCACTCGTGCTTTTACGATAAATGGAAATCAGCAAACCGCCCCGTTTTTTCTTCATACGGCATTGTCTCAGTCAGAAGTGGCAGCCCTTATCAATGAGAAGAGGATTAGCGTTTACAGTGTAATTGGGGTAGTTACGCTAATTTTTGTAAGCGTTTTACTATTCGTACACCGAAGTAACAGTAAAAACATTGAGCTGGCTAAGGTGCGCGGTGAGTCCGTTGCTATTATCGCTATATCTAAAGATGCGATTTTTAGCGTAGATTCTGCTGGCGTGGTGAAAAGTTGGAATATGGCAGCGGAGTCACTTTTTGGGATCCCAAGCCAGCTTATTTTAAATCATCACTATTCGTCATTTGAGCAGCTTTCTCTATTAGGGCTTGAATCGGTTCTCACCAAAGGCGGAAAGCAAAGTACCTTTACAACCCCTTACACCGATGACGAAAAAGAAGAGCACACGCTACTTATAACCGCATCTACCATTTGGGGTGAACAATCACAGTTTTCAGGTGTTGCTGTTGTAATTAGAGATGTGACTGACGAACGAAAGGCAAAAGACGCGATAGAAAGGGTAAACCTGAAGCTTGAAGAAAAAGTGGTAAGCAGGACGAAAGAACTTGTTGAAGCGACGCAAGAGGCGCGAAAAGCGAGCAAAGTGAAAAGCTCTTTTATTTCCAATATTAGCCATGAAATGAGAACACCGTTAAACGGGGTAGTTGGCTCCTTGGCGCTACTTAAGCGTCAGCCCCTTAATGAAAAAGCTGAACAGCTTGTTTCCATGATGGAAATAAGCTGCAACAATCTCAGTGTGCTGATTAACGACGTTCTCGACTTGTCTAAAATTGAAGCGGGCAAGCTTGATATTAATAATCAATATTTTGATCCGCTTGCACTTATCGAGTCTATCGCCAAGGTCTTTGCCGTTAAGGCAGCTTCTAAAGGACTACAGCTTCTTGTTGATACAACAGGTCTTCCCCCGGTGGAAATAAACTCAGATCCACACAGAATCAACCAAATTCTTAGTAATTTATTGAACAATGCTATTAAATTCACTGAAGAAGGGCATATAAAGCTACAAGCATCGTTAAGTGATGTAGATGCGGGGACACAACAGCTTCATTTCAGCGTATGTGACACGGGCGTAGGGATAGCACAAGAAAATCAGCCCAAACTGTTTACCGCGTTTACGCAGGCTGATGCATCTGTTGCTACCCAATACGGAGGTACCGGACTTGGCTTGTCTATCTGCAAGCAATTGAGCCAGCTTATGGGAGGAGACATTACGTTCAATTCTGAAGTTGACATAGGCAGCACCTTCTCATTTTTCGTTACGCTTCCTGAAACAACGTACGACAGCGCGTTCGAGCATAAAATGGCGGTGGAAAACGAAAGTATGCTGCTTAATGGGATCACAATTGGTGTTTCTGCAAGTTATCCACCTTTAGAGGAAAACATCTGTTGTTTAGCCTTACACGTCGGTGCAGAGCCGCAAGTATTAGGTAAGCATTCTGAGTTAGGAACAGTACCTTGGACGCAATTAAATGCCATTATTGTGGACGAGGCCAGTTCACTCATTCGTGAGCTAGATGATATATGGCAGGCACAAGCTGCAACTAAAGACGCTGGTACGTTACCTGTGGTTTATATTCTTCAAAAACTAGAAGGGACACCTTTCCACTTTAATCACCTTGTGCCGCTTTACTTGCCAAAGCCATTATTCAGGTCGAGTTTTGCAATTGTCCAACAAGGGTTAGACGCTGCGCTGTCGGGATATACATTAAACCAGTCAGATATCTCATCAGGTAAAGGGAAAGCTGAGGACATCTCAAACGATGAAGGGGCAGCAGACGATACTGAGCAGCAATTGTCTATTGAGAATGCCAACTTATTGATAGTTGATGACAATATGATCAATCGCGAGGTGGCGAAGGGAGTGCTGGAAAGTTTACCTGTTAAATTGTTTACCTGCAGCGATGGTGAGGAAGTTGTGGCGTTCTTGACGAAATGTGAAAGCAAAGGCCGCAGAATTCACAGCATATTGATGGATTGTCAGATGCCTAATATGAATGGTTATGACGCTACCCGAGCCATACGAGAAGGTAAGGCAGGAGCGATGCACAAAGATGTACCTATAATTGCCATGACAGCCAATGCCATGCTCGGCGAAAAAGAGAAATGTTTAGAGGCAGGTATGGACGACTTTGCGACAAAGCCTGTCATGGCCGATGTACTTATTCCTAAAGTGAAACAATGGTTAGTGCATCAAATAACGGCATTAGCAAGTGCAGAGCTTAACGATACTGATACGAGGTCAAGTACCGGAATCACTGCCAGCGAACCCCCACTGGTTGACAGTTTGTTGAGTGCCATCTCAAAAGAAATGGACTGCGACACGCTATCGGATTCAAGAACAGAGGCTCAGTCAAGTACAGAGTCTGGAGTAGAAATAGATCCCGCGTTACAGAATGCGAAAATAGCTAATGATATTGCCGCTCGCGAGGGCTCGGAGAAGGAGGCTGAAATTGATAACGTCAATCAAACTCAAGCTGATGAAAACAATTCAGAGGGGCTTGATGGATGTTGGGAAAAAGACGATGCCATTGCTCGGATAATGGGCGATAAAGCGCTATTTTCCCGTGTCTGCGACCTGTATTCCAGAAGCGCGCCTGACAAGCTTAAATTACTGCAGCAGGCTGTTGATAGTCGAGACTTCGAAAAGGTTCAGGTGCTTTCATTGAAGCTCAAAGGTATGTCTGCAGATATTGGTGCCGTACAGTTACAACGAGACTTTGAGAGCTTATGGGAATTGTCAAAGGCGAAAAAGTGGGAAGACGCTGAAGCGCTACTCCCTTCCATCACCGATGATCTTAATACTTTCTTAGAGATCCTTGAGGTAGCCTAGCCTAGCCTACCTAAGCTAATTGTGTCATCTTACGTCTAAGGTCGCGTAAAAATCGCATCAACAGAGTGCGTTGAATTGATTCTAGAAATCTGTACTCAAACCATCTCACAGATTATGCGCGCACGTAAAACGTAGCTATTAGGAGTAAAGCTTTTGAACCCATCTCGTATTTTTCGCCAGCCCAATAAAGTTCGACATGCACTGTATGCAATAGGCGCGCTTGCTGCATCGTTTGCCATTACGAGTGTTCCCGCATTAGCGGATGATTCCAAACAATTAGGAAAAACACCCGTAGCTATCGCTATTCATGGCGGTGCAGGAACCATTTTAAAATCATCGATGACGCCAGAAAAAGAAGCGGACTACAAAAGAGTATTAACCCAAGCGGTGCAGCATGGCTACGCCTTGTTGCAGAAAGGCGAAAAAGGTGAAGTGGCGGTAGTAGAAACCATCAAAATTCTTGAAAGCTCGCCGTTGTTTAATGCTGGCATCGGTGCGGTATATACCTTCGACGGTGAGCACGAGCTTGATGCTTCGATAATGCACGGCGGCAGTAAAAATGCAGGTGCTGTTGCGGGGGTGAAAACAATAAGAAGCCCAATAGAGGCTGCGTTATTGGTAATGAATGAATCTCCACACGTTATGCTTTCAGGGAGAGGCGCTGAAGATTACGCAAAAGAAAATGGCCTTGAACAGGTAGACAACACCGTTTTTGATACCGAGTTTCGCAAGCAGGCTTTAGATAAAGCGAAAGCACGTATGCAGCAGGTCTCGAGTGGTTACGGTTCGCAGCAAGGCAATGAGCGCTTTGGCACTGTTGGAGCCGTAGTATTGGATCAAGGAGGCAACATTGTCGCGGGAACATCCACTGGCGGAATGACGGCTAAACGGTATGGACGTATTGGAGACTCGCCTGTTATTGGAGCGGGTACCTATGCCGACAATGAAAGCTGCGCGGTATCGGCCACAGGACATGGTGAATATTTTATTCGATACAACGTGGCAGCAGATATTTGTGCGCGAATGAAGTACCAGGGGTTAACGTTAAACGACGCTGCGAACACTGTAGTTAACGACGTACTTGTAAAAGCCGGTGGCGATGGCGGTGTGATTGCTATTGACGCTAAAGGTAACGTCGCTATGCCGTTCAATTCTGCGGGTATGTACCGCGCTAGTGTTGACATAAATGGTAAAGTTAAAGTGGCAATTTACAAGGACTGATCACTGAAAAACTATTTGTTATTTTAATGTTAAATGTGCTGGCTTGTATGCAACGAAACGTCTAATCTTAAAGTGTGGGGGAAAATTGCTTTCACATGTGGTTAAAAATAATTGAAGTGCCGTAACGCCAATTAAGTCGCAGTATCGGTCACATTAGGCGCCACGGCTGGAGAATTGAAAATGGAATCGTTGCAAGTCAGTGATTATATGAATACTCACCCAGTGAAGCTTAATGTCGATATGCCCGTTGCGCAGGCTGTCGAAGTGTTATTAGCCAGTGGGCAGAGTGGTGGTCCGGTACTCGATAGCAAAGGTAGAGTGGTGGGCTTTTTGTCTGAGCAAGACTGTATCGCTCAAATGATTGCGTCAAG
Organism: Alteromonas sp. Cnat3-28; assembly: GCF_022348265.1. Classification (NCBI taxonomy): domain Bacteria; kingdom Pseudomonadati; phylum Pseudomonadota; class Gammaproteobacteria; order Alteromonadales; family Alteromonadaceae; genus Alteromonas; species Alteromonas sp. Cnat3-28. The sequence goes on along the minus strand of NZ_JAKREY010000008.1, from coordinate 104,419 downwards.
CTACTATCGCGAACAAATTTGTAGAGTAGGGGAAATCATGAAAACCCCTGTGATTTCTATCAAACCTTATATGTCGGTAATAGAGTTAGCGCAGTTGCTGTTAAAGGAAAAGCCGAGAGTTTACCCCATTGTTGATGATGACGGGGTACTGTTAGGCTCAATTAATCGAACGGCAGTGCTACGGGCTATCGATGTTCAATTAAACGATGGATACCGACGCGCGGGCTAGACGTTGGTTGGGATAACGCACTTTTATTTAGCTTGGTAGGATTTAGTGCTGCAGGTAGCGTAATGAATGAAAGTGCGGCGCTGGGTTAGAAAGGCCAGAAGCTAGTGCGGCGCCATGCATTTATCATATACCAGAAAGGAGGCGTTAACTTGCTTAACGCCTCCTTCTTATTTATTTACTTTACGTATTATTTATTACATGTGTGAGTGGCGTTCACGCTTGGCGCTCGATAATTTTCTGATCGCATCTTTAAGTGAGGCACCAGCAACTAGCTTAAAGTTTTGGGTCTCGCTAGGCATGACGTTTCTTCCATCTTGTACTACCCAAAGCCCTTCGGTGAACCTTCCTCCCAAGTTAGCGTTGGTTACATCAAGCCCATCTGTTTCCGACACGCCGTCAATTTGCGTGGCTTTATCTGCCGCAATATGAACAAGCCCCATAAGTTCCAAGACTTCAGGGTTCTCAGTGTGTACGTGATAGATAGCATAGCTGTTATTACCCTGACTCGATGCGATTAGGTAAGTTTGTGCATCTACATTAAACAGTGCCAAACCTTCTACATCTGCTTCTACCGGGGCTTCTATCTCAGCGATGAACTGAGGCTGATTGCTGTTTGTTGTTATATCCAGGGCCCAGATACCAGCACCTTCCTCACCTAGGTATGCCGTGCTCGTTTTTGTATCCACTACACATCCTTCTGGCTGTGAGGGCAGTGAAAAGGATTGTGTTAAGTGTCCATCAACAGTTTTGTCTGGAGCGATAGACACGCTATATCGTTCGAAGCGGCCGCTGGTGTCGTTAGCAAATACATGAGCTATTCCGCCTGACACAAACAGACACATGCCGTATATATCATTGAGTGTAGTGCTTATGTGGCCAAGTTGAGTCATATGACCGCGTTTATCTATTTCAAATACAGACAAACTGTTATTCGACCGGTTTGATGCCACTGTGATATCGATAAGTGGCGTATCGCTTTGCTGAGCTTTGGTTTCTGCCACAGATACCTTGTATCCCACATCAACGTTATTCACTCTGCCAACAGGAAGGCTTTGCACTAGCTTGCCGGCTAAGTCATAGCTATTTAATGCGCCTTTTTTGTCGGTGCCGATTATGCGGCTTTGTGAAGCGCTGTGCGAGTTGACCCAAATGGCTGGGTCGTCAGCAGCGTCGCCATGATTTTCCACTGGGTCAGTTTCAACATCGGGTTTAACCTTGATAGTGAGGTTTGCATGTTGGGATGCGCTGTTATTTGTATATGCCTTCTCCATGTGATTTTCTTTTGGCGAGGTAGCTTTAAAATCGGTGCCGCATTGTCGATGAAGTAAAGCTGCGCTTAGTTTTGAGGGAAGTTCGGCAGAAAACACGTCGCCTGATTCATCATCATCAACAACAAGAGAAATATGCGTGCCTTCTTCACTTAACGACAGGTGAACGAATTCAGGCTGAATAAAAGTAGACTGGTTGGTTGCTTTTAATTGGCGATCTGCTGAGTTACTTTCGTTCGCCGTATTTATTAGCGAGAAAAATTGCGTAAGACATGGAGCTTTAAGCCATATCCCGCTGGCATCCGGGCTCACCCAGGCAGCGATATCCACGCCATCTACCGTCGTTGAAGATAGGGTGGCTACACCTTCAATGGCAACATCTTGATCGTGAAAAATAAGGGTTTTTGCTAGCTCACTTTCAATATCGGTATCTAATTGCCACACACCGGCAAATTCGTCAGCAAGATATAGCGTTTCGGTGTTGGCATTTATCGCGCAACTTTTAATGCCTGGACCTATCGCAAAGTCTCTAAGCGATAAAAAACGCCCGTTATGAAATTCATACTGATTCAGTGTGCCTGTCGCATCGATATTAACAATTTGCAGTTCGCCAGCGCTTGATGTTGTAGCACAAATGGCTTCAGAACCTTTGGTCAACTGGGTTTGCGGTTGGTCAACCTCAAGAGACGCGGCGTTAATGCGATACACCTCTATGTACTGGGTGTTGTTATTGAACACTACTAAAGACACCCATTGTTTTGAATTAGACTCCACAACTTCGGCACGTGCTAAGCTGTAATGTCCCGCAATGAAGTGTTTTTTTCCTTCAGGGTTGCTTAGTGAAATACCCTTATGTTCGTTAACATTAATGTTGATAGCGTGGGTGTCATCGTAAACTTTATGTTTGTTGTTGGCGCGGGCGTCCTTGCTAGTGTTGTTAGCATGGGTGTCTTTGTAAGCGTCTTTGTAAGCGCTTTTGGTGTTGGAATGGTCGGCGTGCGTTTGGTAGTGCAGAGTTAGGCCTAAACCATTTTTTAGCTTTGTTAGCGGTAATGCGATGTCTTGGCTTTCTGCTTTTACTAGCTGGCTTTCGCTGTGCGCTAACTTGATATTTGCATGGGTATCTGCGCTGGTATTGGTACCGTGAGACGCTGCGCAACCGAACAACGTCAAAAGTGCGCTTGAAAGTGCCGCTGTGGTAATTGTGGTTTTAAAAACTGTTTTGGTGTGACGCTGATTGGTCATTGTTGTTATTGTCCTGAAACTTACTGAGATCAAACCATGCATGGCGCATCGACTAAAACATGGCTTACAGATTATTAAGAGCAGGTTTGAAGGCCAAACTACCTACGGCCTTCAAACCCGATAATTAACTTTCGATATACCTGCCTAGTTAAGCTGCCAAGTAAAGCCAAGTTCGAACGTGCGGCCGTATTCTTCATACTGCGCGTTTTGGTTGCGCGTATCGAAATAGTTGTAGAAAGGTTCGTCACCTAAGTTGATGCCGTTGAAATACACCTGCATGCTGTCGTTGATGTAGTAGCGCGCCATGAAATCAACCTGTACGTGGTCGTCTTCAAATCTGAGCATGTCACCATCAATCTCTTCGAAATTGTCGCTTTTATAGGTGGTGGCTAGACGTACACTGAAGTCATTCGCTTCGTACCCAAAGGTGATATTGCCAATACGGTCTGATTGATTTGGCAACTGGGTTTCAAATTTTTCGCCATCTAAGAAGGTAGTCGCTTCAGAATCGGTAAAAGTAGCATTGGCGGAAATAATGAAGCCATTGTTAAAGGCTTTCACCCAAGAAAGTTCTAAGCCGGTTAAATCGGCAGAGTCGCCGTTAATTGGCTGTATGACTTCTTCAAAACCTTCCCAACCGGTTGTATCTGCAACATCAGCGTACACAACGAAGTTATCGATATTCTTGTAGAACAGCCCTGCTGAAATTACACCGATGTCACCAGGATAGTATTCAATCGACAAATCAACGTTTTGTGCTTCGTATGGCTGAAGGTCAGGGTTGCCAACTTCCGCCTCTCGTTCAGTCACAAATACGCCATCATCTTCTTCTGTTTTGCTCTCGATGATTTGAAATGCCGCTACATCTTCAAACTTTGGTCTTGAAATAGTTTGGGTGTAGGCAGCGCGAAGCTGAAGTTTATCTGAAACAGTGTATCTGGCATTTACACTGGGTAACCAGTGATCGTAGTCGCGCTCCGCTTCCCATGGCGTATTTACCACTTCTTCCACGTCGGTTTCTTCGTTTTCTACAAGCTCTACTCGCATACCCGATGTAGAAAAGTCAGTACGTTCATAGCGTACACCTGCTACCAAATGAAGTTTATTTATATCTACGCTACCCATGATATAAGCGGCAAAAATATCCTCTTCATTCACATAGGTCGCGCCACGAGACTCTACTTCAGAATTTAGGATGTCTAATTCCAAGCTCTCGCGGTTTTCGTTAAAGTAGCTACGCATTTCACTTCGATTAAGCCCTGGCCCAAAGTCATCAAGAGAGTAGTCTGGACTGGCAGCTCCGAATTGCGAAGCGTCTAGGTCGTCGAAGTCTCCATCAAAAATAGCGATGCTGCTGTCGCGGTCTTTTTCTCGGCTTCGGTATTTCGAGCCAATTTTTAACTCACCGATATAGCCACCAAGGTTGATGGGGCGGGCGGCGTCGAATTTAATACTGGTTTCGGTATCTTTGGTGTAGTTATCTTCAAAGCTGATCTCATCGACTTCATAGGTTGATAAGTCCATGGCATCAGCGTTTTGTGACACGGTTGGACGCATAGTATTTAAATCTGCGTCGATACTGTCATTTTCAGTTTTGAATACGTAATACAGTGCATCTGGCTCGTCTTCATCAGACTTTGCATAACCAAGCTGCCAGTTTGCTTTCCAGGTATCTAGTTGGTGTTCACCACCTAACGCCACAGTAAAGATACTCTGACTTTCAAAGCGGTCTTTACTTTCTCTTTCTATTTCTGAGTCTTCGCCATCGAACGTGAATATATTACCTTGACGGTATTCGTCGTCAGAAAACTCACTGTAAAGTGTGCGAAGAAAGTATTGGTTGTTGAAGTCAGGACGAAAATCGATATTTAACGCACTACCCAAACGTTCGCGAGTGATCGTGTAGTGACGTTGCTCAAGCTCATCGTCACCGTTACTTTCAACATTGTCTGAACCAAAATCTCGGTCAAAGTAGGAAATAGCGCCAGCCACCCCCCATTCAGGGGAAAGCTTCTTGGTAAACGTACCAGAAAGCTTTGGACTGGTTTCATCGCGTAAATCATTTTGACTGGCTTGCACGGTAACGCTCGCGGTATCTCGAGCCTTATCAAACGCACTCACACTTTTCACCGCGACTGAACCACCAATGGCGTCTCCGTCCATATCGGGCGTTACCGATTTAGACACCTCTAACGTTTGGATGAGTTCAGAGGGAATAACGTCAAGGGCTACTGAACGTACGCCTGATTCAGGCGAGGGAATATTCAAGCCGTTAATGGTTACGTTATTCAAGTTGGGGTCGATACCGCGTATGCCGACGAAACGACCTTCACCCTGATCTCGCTCAATCGACAAGCCAGGTAAACGCTGTAACGACTCAGCAGCATTTTGGTCTGGAAATTGTCCAATGGCATCTGCGGATACAATAGATGAAATACGATCTGACGTTCGCTGCTGGTTTATGGCACTTGCCTGACCGCTTCGTTGACCACGCACCAAGATCTCATCGATAGTATCGCCGCTGCCAAACTCCACGGCTGCGCGCGCAATGCCGTTGTCTGTCACTTTTATCGCTTGCGTAACCGTTTCCTCACCAAGATAAGAAATTTCTAGCGTGTAAGTACCCTCTGGAATAGAGGGAAACCGAAATGTACCGTCTGTGCCTGCTTCAGTAACCAGTCCTAATTCTTTAAGCTTAATTTGAGCACCGGTATAGCTGCGCGTCTGTGCGGCGTCTTTTACTGAACCGATAATTACGCCATCAGCAGCTGAAGCAGGTGTAGCGACGCTAAGGCCCATTGCCGCTATGCAGGCAAGTGTTAGAGAAGAGTACGCGGTTTTAATTTTCATTTATTTTCCAATTAATTAAGCAGTAAAAAGGTGTTTTGAATAAGTGCTAAGTAAGTGAATGAGTACCCTAAGAATCCTGCATGACAGTTATATGACGATTTGATGGAACAAGCGGTACACAATCGGTAATTGTCGCCTATTTGCAATTGGCTGAGCTAAATTGACCCTTGCTTAAATTACTGATTTTGTTTGGTTTGTGTGTCTTTTTTTATGCTCCTAAAGTTCGCTGCCATCAAGATGTCACATTGCTGAGCCAAACTGACCCTCGACAGTTTCATCAGATTTGGGCAAGACTCTCGTTTTGTTATAAACGCTGGCGCTGGCCGGACTAACGCGTGATGTATCCAATTCAAGAGATTTCCAAAGAGAGCACTATGTTTACCTTTACAAATTCAACACAATTTAGACATCACAAGCTTTGGCTAGCATTTACATTTTGCGTAGTGGCGTTGGCGGTTTGTTTAGCTTTTATATTTGGCAATGCAAAAGAAAGCACCGTGATATCAGGCCTCGATATTGTGGGAGAGGGAAGCATTGCTTTTTTAACTTTGGCGTGGATGCTAGCTGCGCTTGCCAGCCGTCCTCCAGGTAAAGTAACGAGCCTTCTCACGGTAGGACTCGGCTTCTTTCTATTTTCAGTCAGTTTAGATTTCTTGGATGAGTTTTTTCATTATCCTGAAGAGGCTTATTGGCTAAGCATGATTGAGTCTTATCCTGCGGCTGTGGGTATGGTAGTAATGACCGCGGCACTGTATCAGTGGCACCTAGAGCAGCGCGCGTTAAACTTGCAATTACGACGCAGAGAATGGGACTTTCGCGATCACGATGCTATCGATCCCATCACTCAGCTTTACCGCGCAGAGTATTGGAAAACACAAATTAATAAATTACAGCAGTCTGGCAAGTCAGCTGTCATCGCCATTATCGATATCAATAACTTCTCTTTGTTCAACCAAAAACATGGGTATACAGAAGGCGATAGGTATCTGCACGATATTGCGCAATTGGTGATTATGAATTTGCGTCAGCAAGATTTAGCGTGCCGCTATGCCGGTGATAGGTTTGCTATTTTGATGCCAGACGTCTCGCCCATGCAGGCCGACGTTATCCTCAACGATATCAAAGTGAGCATTCAGCACCTTGCGTTTAGACACAGCCAAAATGCAAACGCTATTTACACTACCGCTCGCAGTACTCAAGTGACTTTGTTACCTAACCAACGCCTTGCGACAGTGCTTAACACCATGCTCTTAGAACTTGAGCGTGCCCATGGTAGCGCAGCGTAATTAGGCCGGTTTGGTCAGTGTATTTGGCGATAGTAATTGGTAGAGGTAACCGGTGAAGATGAATGAAGATGCCTGCAACGAGTAACTTATGGATTTAATGTTACCAAGACTAAACGCACTACGAGACTCTGAGGACGAAGCAGCAATTGCGGGTGCTGAGTACCGTCATTCAACTCGTCTTTCTGGAGTGGGTGTCTCTCTAAAAGATGATGCTAAAGCGCTTGGCATGGGTGTCACTGTAAAAGATGACGCTAATGAGCTAGACATGGGTGTCATCGATAGTGCTGGTAGTGCTGATGTAGTGATGTCTAGCCAAGATAAAGTAATAGTTGGGTATTGGTTAGTGAGGGCAGCACTTAATGTGGCGCTCTCTCGTGGCGCGAATAAAAATAAGCTCTTGCGCGGTACAGGTATTTTTGAAGATGCGTTGCAACACCAATCACTATTAAGCATAAATCAATATTCATCGCTGTTAGTGAATGTTCAAAGCCAGGCGAGAGGCGGCGACGTTAGTTTTTTGCTGGGGGGAGCTTTCGCCTCGCAGTGGCTATCTAGTCCACTTAATGCGCTCAAAGCATGTGAAAATGTAGAGCAGCTACTTTTACAGCTGACTCAACGCCAAACATACCGGTGGTGTAGCCTACCGCTCTGTCAGTTTCAGCGTTTTGAAAACGCAGACCAAATAATGTTAGTGCCTCAGTTTACAGGGGTAAGCAGCAAACAGCTTCAGTTCTCCATTGAAGTGGCATTCGCAAGCGTTGTTGCACTTATGAAAAGTATAGCGAATAAGCGAATTCGTTTATCTTTCTCTTTTACCGAGAGTCGACCAAGAAATATTGCTGATTACGAAACCCACCTTGGGCTTAAGTTATCGTTTAATCGCGCTTTTAACAGTATTTGGATTGAGAAAGACGTATTACGCCAACCTTTGGAGCTAACAGCTCAGTCGGATTGTTCTGCTGAATCACATGTTTCTATGGAAGGTGTCGTTAGTAATAGCGCAACGCAAACAAAAGAAGGGGCTTCTATTGAATTGCAAAACCGCTTGTCTTTGCCTGATTTTGTGAGGCGTTATGTTTATGCATCCTCCAACACACAGGCAGCAAATATCGGATTACCCGAATTGGCGGAAACCCTAGACGTAAGCGTAGCAACGCTGAAACGGAAATTAAAAGAGTTCGGCACTAGCTATCGCGCTCTGTCTGAAGAAGTTCAGCGCAATCATGCGCTTTTACTTTTATCGGTGCACAAGGTGAGTAACGAGGCTGCGGCCAATGCAATGGGCATTAACGATTTGCCTAACTTTCGACGAACGGTAAAACGGCTTACAGGTAAAACCCCTAGCGAGCTTAGGATTTAACGTGAATGACTGATAGCGCCTCTCCATATTTCTACGTAACAGAGCTATGCCACACACTTATGCCAAACATTTATGCAACACAGCTATGAAAAATAGCTAGGCGGCAGTCGCGTTCTACGGCTAAATGGTTGTAGCTTCACTCCTTTAATAACTCGAAATCTAATCGTAGCGTCTGGCACAGTGCAGATGAGTTAATTATTGGAAAGTAAATTTCTTTTCAATGCTTTAAAAACCTTTTATCCTTTGCAGCTTTAGCTTTTCACTGTTCAAGACCGTCAAAATATGGTTTCGTTGAAGCTTTTTCTTACGCATTTGCAACCGGCAGGTGGCTTTTCCGCGTAGCCTTTAAACTGTTGCTAGCAGGCAATAAAACCCAAAAAGAGAGTTTTCTGTGCACGAAAATAAAGACATTGCACCAAATTCTATTGCACCTAACCCGCTAGGTTTAACGCCTATTTTGCTTTTTGTGATCCTTGTTGTGGTAACCGGCATTACTACAAACGACATCACTGCGATGCCTATTTTGGTTGCGTTTTTTATCAGCGCTGGCTATGGGCTATGTTTAAACCCGAAAGGGAAAAAGGTCAGCTTCTCTGAAAAAGTACAAACGTTTTGCAAAGGCGGTGGCGATAAAAACATTATTCTTTTGGTGCTTATTTTCCTGTTAGCCGGTGCGTTTTATGCGGTGACTATAGATATTGGCGCTCGGGATGCCACGGTGAATATGGCACTTCAATTTGTGCCTTCTGCACTTATATTGCCAGGCCTGTTTTTGATTTGCTGTTTCATATCATTTTCAATGGGCACGTCCATGGGCACCATTACCGCGCTCTCGCCCATAGGTGCAGGTCTTGCCACAAGTTTAGGGCTGCCGGTGGAAATGGCGCTTGGTATTGTGGTGGGGGGCGCAATGTTCGGTGATAACCTCTCGTTTGTTTCAGACACCACCATTGCCGCAACCCGTACCCAAGGCGTTCAGCTAAAAGACAAGTTCAAGGCAAACTTAATGGTTGCTGTGCCGGCCTGCATCGTTACTATGGCGTTGCTGCTTATGGTGGATGTTGATACTTCTGGTATTGTTGAAAGTGGCAGCTACGATTTTTGGCGCATAGTACCGTACTTGTGCATTATTGCTTTTGCGCTAACAGGGTTTAACGTTATTAGCGTACTTGCAGTGGGTATTGCCAGTGCCTGTGTAGTAGGCTTGCTACAAGGAAGCTTTACGCCACTTTCAATGATGCAGAGCATCCAAAAAGGGATGGGCTGGATGCAAGATTTAGCGATGATCGCCATAACCATAGGCGGCATTGTGGCGCTTATGCACGCTAACGGCGGTATAACCTGGTTAATCGAGCGTTTAACCCGTAAAGTCACGTCAAAGAAAGGCGCTGAGTTCAGTATTGCTGGCTTAGTTAGCTTTTTAGACGTTACAACGGCGAACAATACTATTGCGATTGTTACCGCAGGCCCAATTGCTAAAGACCTGAACGAAAAATACGGCGTTGACCCTCGTCGTACTGCATCACTTTTGGATATCTTTTCGTGCAGTTTCCAAGGTTTAGTCCCTTACGGTGCGCAGCTTTTAAGTGCCGCAGCCGTAGTAGGTATTTCACCGTTAGCTATTACACCGTACTGCTGGTATCCCATGCTGATTTTCGTGTTTGGTGTGGCGGCCATTTGGTTCGGTTTTCCCCGTTTTGAAACGCCCCAAGACGATGAATTAACCCAAAGCGCTTAAATTCTCGTAACGCTTAACACGCTGGCTTTTTAGGGCGGTATCTTCTAGGATCACCGCCCTAATTTTATTGATGATTAGAAACACGCTTTAGGATGTCACTTTGTCTTCAACACTTGCAATAAAACCTCTTTACAACAAACTAGATGATTGTTTGAGCGCAGATAAATTTCGCTTGAAGCGCCGCATTACACAGCTTGCACAAAAAGTGAATGATACATCTGGTGTTGACGGAAAAGGGGCGGAGAAAAAAGCAGCTAATCCCAAAGTTTCAAAACGTGATAGCGCGGTTAGCGATGAAAGCTTAAAAGCACAGTTTGAAAAGCTCGAAGGCGACATCAATACATCAATAGAAAAACGCAAATGGCGTAAAGACAACCTACCCAAAGTTGAATACCCACCGCTGCCGGTTAGCGATAAAAAAGAAGATATCAAAGAAGCGATTGCGAATAACCAAGTGGTGATTGTTGCGGGTGAGACTGGGTCGGGTAAAACTACGCAGTTACCTAAGATATGCTTAGAGTTAGGTCGCGGTGTTAATGGCATGATAGCCCACACCCAGCCACGACGATTAGCGGCGCGAAGTGTAGCCACCCGTATAGCCGAAGAGCTCAACACGCCGCTTGGCGAAAAGGTGGGTTTTAAAATTCGCTTTAGCGATCAGGTAAGCGAGCGAAGCTACGTTAAGCTTATGACCGACGGTATGCTGCTAGCTGAAATGCAGCAAGACCGCTTTTTAAATCAATACGATACTATCATCATCGATGAAGCTCACGAACGCAGCCTTAATATCGACTTTTTGTTAGGCTATTTGCGTCAGCTTTTAGATAAGCGCCCTGATTTAAAACTCATCATAACATCAGCTACTATCGACCCAGAGCGATTCTCTAAGCATTTTAATAATGCGCCTATTATCGAAGTGAGCGGACGTACCTATCCGGTAGAAATTCGCTACCACGCGCCAGAAGACAATGATGACGATATTGATCAAAGCGATGCCATCGTAAATGCTGTCGACGAGCTAATGCGTGAAGCGCCGGGCGATATCTTAGTGTTTTTAAGCGGGGAGCGCGAGATACGCGACACCCAAGACGCCTTGAGCAAACAGCATTATCGCAACACTGAAATTGTTCCGCTGTATGCGAGGTTGTCGGCGGCAGAGCAAAACCGGATATTTCAGTCTCACAGCGGTAGGCGCATTGTCCTTGCCACCAACGTGGCAGAGACCTCGCTCACGGTCCCCGGCATTAAATACGTCATTGACCCGGGCTTTGCCCGTATTTCACGCTACAGCGCCAGAAGTAAAGTACAGCGTTTACCTATTGAGCCCATCTCTCAAGCGTCAGCGAATCAGCGGGCGGGGCGATGCGGCCGTGTGTCTGACGGTATTTGTATTCGCCTTTATAGTGAAGAAGACTATTTAGGCCGCCCAGAATTTACCGACCCAGAGATCCTGCGAACCAACTTAGCGTCGGTTATTTTGCAAATGCTTGCTTTAGGGTTAGGCGACATCGCTGCGTTTCCATTTGTTCAGCCGCCTGATAACCGCAATATCAACGACGGTTTCCGTTTACTTGAAGAAATTCAAGCTATTGCGAAAGGCAAAGATAACCGGAAAACCAAGCAAAGCGGCAAGATGCAGCTTACTCCGTTAGGTCGTCAAGTAGCACGTTTGCCTATCGACCCTCGCTATGCACGCATGGTGATTGAAGCCGAACGCACTAATGCGCTAGGCGAAGTCATGGTGATTGCAGCGGGGCTCTCAATTCAAGATCCGCGAGAGCGCCCTCAGGAAAAACGCCAGCAAGCAGACGAGAAGCACAGCGAATACCACGATAAAGATTCTGACTTTATCAGTCTTTACAACTTGTGGGTGGCGTTTAGAGAGCAGCAAAACGCACTCAGCCAAAACCAATTGCGCAAATGGTGTAAGCAAAATTTCATCAACTATTTACGTATGCGTGAGTGGCAGGACATTGTTAGCCAGCTCAAAAAATCTATTGCTGAGCTGGGCTTTGGCATCTCAAAGCAAGAAGCCGACTATCAGGCTATTCACCAAGCCATCGCCAGCGGCTTGCTGTCGCACATGGGCTTTAAAGATAAAGAGCGCGAGTATATGGGCTCGCGTAATTCGCGCTTTCTTATTTTCCCGGGTTCAGGGCTATCAAAGTCTCAGCCAAAATGGGTAATGGCAGCTGAACTTGTAGAAACCTCTAAGCTATTTGCTCGTATGGTGGCAAAAATAGACCCAGCATGGGTAGAGCCTTTGGCCGAGCATGTTGTGCAAAGAAGCTATTCAGAGCCACACTGGTCGAAGAAACGCGGTGCGGTGATTGCCTTCGAAAAAGTAATCTTGTTCGGGTTACCCATAGTGATGAAGCGTGCGAAGGTTTATAGCCTCATCGACCCTCCAATTTGCCACGAGCTATTTATCCGCGAAGCGCTAGTCGAAGGCAATACTAAGCTCAATTACAGCTTCTTACAGGAAAATCAGGCGCTGCTTGAGCAGGCAGACGAGTTTGAACAAAAAACCCGTCGTCGCGATTTGATAGTCGATGATGAAGAACTGGTAAGCTTTTACGCGAAGCGTATTCCAGTTGAAGCCAACAACGACGCGGCGTTTAAGAAGTGGTTTAAGCAACACGGAAGCAACGACAGTTTAACGTTTAAAGAAGAAGACGTATATCGTCAGCAGCCTGGGCAGTCGGTAGCAAACGCATTTCCTGATGTATGGCGCCAAGGCAATATTACGCTGCCGCTTCGCTATAACTTCGAACCTAACGCTGAAGACGATGGCGTAACTGTTGTCATCCCGCTGCCTGTGCTTAACCAAGTCGACAATATAGGTTTTGATTGGCTGGTGCCGGGGCTAAGGCACGACCTAATTGTGGGTTTAATTAAAACCTTGCCTAAACGCTTGCGTCGTAACTTTGTGCCTGCGCCTAATTTTGCTGAGGCGTGCCTTGCTGATATCAGTGAAACAGATAAGAACAACCGTCCGGTGCCTTTGCTTGAAGCTGTAACCGATAAGTTACGCAAAATGACGGGCGTAATTATTGAAAGCGAAGAGTGGAATTTAGATCAGCTTGATAAGCATTTGAAAATGCACTTTGCGGTAGTTAACGATAATGGTGATGATATTGCTAAAGGTGACGACCTTCACGCGCTTAAACAGCAGTGTGCAGGGCAGGTGAAACAAACCTTTGAGAAAGCCGCAACACCGGAGTTAGAGCGAAATAACATAGAACAATGGGATTTCGAAAGCTTGCCAGAAACCTTCGTGCAGAAAGTAGGCGGGTTTGAAGTTCAGGCGTTCCCGGCTCTGGTACAAAAGGGCGATAAGGTAGATATTGCGCTCATTGAAGAAGCAGATAAAGCCCAAGTGCTGCATAAGCAAGGCGTGAATGTCTTGATTAAAAACGCCATGCCTTCGCCGCTTAATTATTTGCAAAGCAAATTACCTAATAAAGCCAAACTGGGTTTGTATTTCAACCCATTTGGACAAGTGAAAGCGCTAATTGATGATTGTATTTTTGCGGGTATCGACGCCATCGTCAGTGATTACTGCAAAACCAATAACACCGACATTCGCAGCAAAGCCGATTTTGAAGCCTGTTTAGAGATTGCTCGTGCAAACATTAATGACAGAGTGTTAGAGATCGCCAAACAAGTGGAGCAGGGGCTTACCCTCGCGCACCAGTGCCAGAAGCAAATGAAAGGTAACGTGCCGCTGACGATGATAAACGCCTTAGGTGACTGTAAAGCCCACTTGGCATCGTTAGTTTTTCCTGGTTTTGTTTCTGAAATTGGCGAGAGCAGATTAGATGATTGGAATCGTTACATTAAAGGTTTAGCTCGTCGGTTAGAGAAGCTCCCCATTGATCCCAACAAAGACAGAATGCATCAGGTCACGGTAGAAAAGTCGATTAAAGAATGGGAAAAGGCGTGCAGCAAATACCCCAAAGGTAAAGTACCTCAAGCTCTTAATGACGTGCGCTGGATGATAGAAGAATTACGGGTTTCCTTGTTTGCGCAGCAGCTTGGTACGGCTTATCCCATTTCGGCTAAGCGTATCACTTTGCACCTCGCTGACTTTTAAAAAAAGGCGTTAGGTGTAAGCTAGCATCAATGGACCAGGCTAGGGCATGAGGGCACATATTTGTTATCGCAAACAAAACAGCGGGCAGAAACGGCTGAGTCGCTGATTTAAGTGGGAAGGTAGTCGAAATTAGACCAAAGTACACTTTTAATAATTGTTGAATAAATATTATACAGTTCGATTGACAAGTTACCGGCATCGCCCTATAACATCAAATGTAGTCGTCAGCGTAACGCTAAAAATCAGGAGAAGTAGACATGTTGGGATACGACGATAAGCGAAATTTTTTCAGGATGATGGTAAATTCGCCTTGTCAGTTGCAAATTACTGATGATGAGTCGAGCCGCACCATGCAGGCAATGTGTAGAGATATCAGTGCTACAGGTATGTCTTTGGAAGTCGATGAACCCTCAATTGAGGTGGGTACACAAGTGAGTGTTGCAATAGAGTCATCTAGTTCGCAAATCCCATCTTTGGCAGCATTAGCGACTGTTGTGCGCTGTGAACCTGAATCCGAGTCAAGCTGCATTATAGGCGTCGAAATTTCTCAGATGAAATAGTCTAATCTAACGTGTTAGGGCGGGGTAAAAGCTTCGCCTTTTCGTGTCTAACTAAAAAAACAAAGCGTCAGGGTCTACATCAATGACGTACTCGCGGTGTTGCTTCTTTCTTTACACTCCTATGTTGACCAGCCCGTTGTGGTTTGAAAACAGTCTTTCAGCTTTCATATACTAAACCGAATAGGCCGTTCAGTTTTTTCTATTTTAACTCTTAGTCTTAATTGCTAATAATTCTCATTAACGAAAAAGCAAACTGATTTAATATTTTGAGAGAGCGATGAATATGAAAAAGACGATGACCTTTGCAGTGATGCACTTTTCAGTGGCCTTTACGGTTGCCTACTTATTGACAGGAAGTGTGGTAGTAGGCGGTGCTGTAGCGTTGGTTGAGCCAGCCATTAATACCGTAGCGTTTTATTTTCACGAGATGGTGTGGAAGAAAGTTGAAGAAAAAGAGGGTGTTGGTAAGGAACAGTCAGATGATAGTTCACAACAGTTATCAAGTCGCTTTTCTAACAATGAGATAACCTTTGCATCTTAGGGGAATGGATTTACCTTCGTAAGCTTTTCGCACAATGTAATGTTAGCTCAATGGATTTCGTTAAGCGCCCTATACATCAACAAGGGCGCTTTTTTAATAGCTAGTCGTCGGTGACTTCACACACTAGACCTTTCAAGTAATAGCCTTCTGGATAGCTGCCAATGATAGGATGATCTGAGGCTTGATTAAGCCTTGCGATAATTTTGATAGTACGACCTGCATCAAGTGCAGCGTCTGCCACAACTTTCTGGAATAAATCTGCCGGCATAAGGCCAGAGCAGCTAAATGTAAGCAGCAGCCCACCAGATTTAACAGCATGTATGCCGTACATATTAATGTCTTTATAGCCGCGGGCAGCACGGTTTAATGTTGCCTTGCTGTCGACAAACTTTGGCGGGTCGAGTATCACCATATCAAACTGTTTGCCCTGCTCGTGATACTCCCTGAGTGCCTTAAACACGTCTTGGTTTACGTAATTGGCTTTGTTTTCGTCTAAACCATTGATGGCTACATGGTGCTTAGCCAAATCAAGAGCAGGCTGAGATACATCAACGTTTGTCACTGACTTAGCACCGCCAGCAAGTGCATAACAAGAAAACGTACCTGTGTAGCTAAAACAGTTGAGTACGTCGGCATCTTTCGCGTAATGTGCAGCCGCCGCGCGACTGTCTCGCTGATCTAGGTAAAAACCGGTTTTATGGCCGTTCTCGATATCAACCACTATGTTGATGCCGTTTTCTTTTACTGTAACTTGCATAGGTGGTTCACCATGCAGTACACCAGTTACAGGCTCTAAGCCTTCTTTCTTGCGCACGTCCACGTCGCTTCGCTCGTATATGTGTACATTAGGCATCAGCTTAGTAATTGCCCACACTATCTTATCTCTGTGTTTTTCGCCGCCCGCGCTTAAAAGCTGAAGTACTGCAACGTTGTCGTATAGGTCTATAGTGATCCCTGGAAGGCCATCACTTTCAGACGCTATCCAGCGAAACGCGTTGGTTTTGTTTGGGTCAAACAAGCGTTTGCGAAGGGCTAGTGCAGTTTCTAAACGGCGTAGGAAAAATCCGTTATCAATGCTTTCGTCTTTTTTGAATGTCCACATACGAACGCGAATTTTTGAATTTGGAGAGTAAGCGCCTCGCCCTAACCAGTCGCCTTCAGAGTCAAACACGTCTACTGTATCGCCAACTCGCGCGCGGCCCTTTAGTTCAGCCACAGCGCTTTCGAATACCCAAGGGTGTTTGCGGCGAAGTGATTTGTCTCTGGATGGCTGTAATATGACCTGTGCTGACATGAAGGCTCTCGTACTAATTTAATAAATGTGAAACAGAGTTAAGCGAACTTACTCGCTTATGAGAATGGTCGCGATTATACGCAATTTCATAAGTTCTGTGTTAATAATACCAGTCCGCATAGATCATTACCCACTCAGCGAGAGTTAAAATACTCTATCCGGACTGGTATAAACATAAAAAAAACCAAACTGTTTGATATAAAAGTACGTAGCCAAATTACGATTGGAATTTAAGACTAGGATTGGATGTAAATTATGCGATATGTCGATTTTGAAAAAGGATGCGGCCCAAGCGAACTTGTTGTAAAGGAATGTGAAGGGCTGTCGCTAGCACCAGGGAAAGTAAAAGTTGACGTAAAAGCGTTTGGGGTGAATCGTGCGGATACCTTACAACGCCAGGGGAATTACCCACCTCCACCAGGCGAGAGCGATATTCTTGGATTAGAGGTAGCTGGCGTGGTGTCAGAGGTTGCCAGTGACGTTACTGCATTTAAAGAAGGTGACGAGGTATTCGGTTTGGTTGCAGGTGGCGGCTATGCCACTGAAGTGATGGTTAATCCAGCCCATTTAATGCCCATCCCCAAAGGCATGCCGTTTTTTGAAGCCGCGGGTTTGGCCGAAGTGTTTCTTACGGCATTTCAGTGTTTGCGCACAATCGCGCATGTAAAGCCGGCTGAACGGGCGTTAATTCATGGCGGTGCAAGCGGTGTAGGGCTGGCTGCCACGCAACTTTGTCGATATTGGGGCGTACACAGTGCGGTAACGGCTTCAAGCCAAGATAAGCTTTCGTTGTGTGAAAGCAATGGCGCAGAGCATCTTATCAATTATAAGCAGCAACAGTTTGATGATGTGCTTAAAAAAGTCTGGCCTGAAGGGGTTGATATGGTGCTTGATATGGTAGGTGGCGACTACCTCAACCGTAACCTTAAAATACTGAAACAAGATGGAAAAGTGGTTTACTTAGCGATGCTGGCAGGGAGATATGCTGACAACCTCGATATGGCTATGCTGTTAGGTAAAAGGGCGTCCATTATTGGCACGACACTTAGAAATCGAAGCGACGATTATAAAGCTGATCTAATTCGTGACTTTACTACCGTATGCTTGCCCGCTTTTGAGAATAAAGAGCTTAGGGTGAATATCGATACTCACTATAGCATTGAAGATATCAGCGAACCCCACGTGCGTTTGGAAAACAACGATACGCAGGGCAAGCTGGTTCTTTCTTGGTAAATTTGCTTTACAGTAAGCTTATCTAATTGCCAACGAAGCCTTCGTCGGGTTTCGTTGGATTGGCTTCTGCCGCATTGCGGGCCAGGTCGTCACAGCGCTCATTTTCAGGGTGCCCCGAATGGCCTTTTACCCAATGCCAGTTTACCTGATGCTTTTTTACCGCTTCATCTAGTCGCTTCCACAAATCTGCGTTCTTGACGGGTTTTTTATCTGCCGTGCGCCAACCGTTCTTGCGCCAGTTATGGATCCACTGATTAATACCGTTTTTTACGTACTGGCTGTCGGTAGTTAATTCAACGTTGCACGGTTCGTTTAAACTATTAAGCGCTTCGATAGGGGCTAATAGTTCCATACGGTTATTAGTTGTGTGGGCAAAGCCGTCGCTCAACTCTTTTCTATGCTGCTTGTAAATCAGTACAGCTCCGTACCCGCCCGGTCCAGGGTTGCCTAAGCACGAGCCGTCGGTGTATATATGAATGGTCTTTTGAGCCACAGCGTTTCCTTTGATTTAACTGGCTTAATTTATATTGTCTTTTCCCTTAGCGGATTGCGAAGGGGTTGATATACTATCAAAAAATGAAAGTGTAATTATAGTAGAGGTTCCATGCGCCAAATTGTTCTCGATACTGAAACCACAGGTATTGACCCCAAAGAAGGCCACCGCATTATCGAAATAGGGTGTGTTGAAGTTGTTAACCGCCGATTGACGGGGAATCACTTTCACGTTTACATCAATCCGGGCCGTCACATTGAACAAGAGGCAATTGAAGTCCACGGTATAACCAATGAATTTCTTGCCGACAAGCCTACCTTTTCTCAAGTGGCTCAGGAGTTTGTGAGCTTTATCAAAGGGGCACAGTTAGTCATTCACAACGCGCCCTTCGACGTTGGGTTTATGGATCACGAGTTTGGCATGGAAGCGTCTACCAAAGGCGTTATTACTAACCAAATTTGCGATGTTCTCGATACACTTACTCTTGCTCGCCAAATGCACCCAGGCCAAAAGAACAACCTCGATGCCTTGTGTAAGCGTTATGGTATAGACAATAGTCATCGTACCCTTCACGGCGCTTTGCTGGATGCGGAAATCCTGGCAGATGTTTACCTGTTGATGACCGGTGGGCAAACTAAGCTAAAATTGGCATCTAGCTCTGGCAGCGACGCTGACTCAACTGCCATTCGTAGAATTAACCGAAGCGCAAATAAATTAAAGGTTATTAAAGCCTCCGCCGATGAAATAACACAGCATGAGGCCCGCTTGGATATTGTCGAAAAAGCGGGTGGCAAATGTTTATGGCGTCCTCAGCCTGAAGAGGTGTCTTAGCAGAACATAATCAAACAGAACTAAAATAGCCAAACAATGCAGGAGCAGCGTAGCGTGAGAGTGTGGTTTTATTGGGTAATTTTTTTATCATTGTTTATACACTTAAGCGCTGGCGCTCAGTCGCAAGAAGACGAACGCGACGCTGCAAGGCAGCTTGCTGATAGCGCTGTACAAAATGCTCAATCAAGCAACACAACAACAGATACATCTCCTCTTACAGAGCTTGGTGATGAATACACCAACTCCATTCAACTGTTACAAAACCGCTTTCGCGTTGACTATAACGTTAAAGAAATCACCATGGTTTTCTTTAGGGAGTACGGTTCTGCCCCTGTAGTGCTGGTTAGACCCGATGGTTCAAAGCTATTTCAAGGGCGCGTCGACGAAGAAAAGGTGCAGTGGTACGACGCTGATACCTTTGACATGATCACCATCAAAGATCCTGTGCCAGGGCCTTGGCAAGCTGTAGGTCAAGTATTACCGCAAAGCCGTGTAATGGTTTTGTCTAATGTTGAACTTCATGCTGAGCCGTTACCGAATGTGCTGTTTGCCGGCGAAATACTTAAATCCACAGCCTATTTAACCAACAACGGCAAGCCTATAGAAAACAAACAGTTCAGAGATGTCGTCGACTTAGAGATTGAGTTTAAGAGTACCAATAACCCTAACTACGGCAACTTTGGTACAAATGACCAGCGCATAGCGACATTTAAAGACGATGGGCGAGGGATGGATGAGCGACCAGGAGATGGCGTTTTTACTGGCCAGTTCAACTTGAAAATACCGGCTGGTGAATGGAAGCCTATTTTTCGCGTAAGCACACCAATGTACACCCGCGAGCAAATAGGCGAACTTATCGTCTTACATGAAAATCCCGTGTCTATTGATGTTGAAATGGATGGAGGCGGAGAGGGCTATCATAAAATTATTATTGATGTAGACCGTGAATTAGTCGACATCGAGTCACTGCTAGTCGATGGCAAAGTGAAGTTTCCTAATTCCGATATGCAGAATTTTTCGCTAACAGAAGGCGGTGTGGATCCTCGAGAGCACTTGATTGTCGCCTACGAAGAAGGAATTTTTAGGGTAAAGCTCACTGCTTACGGCACGACAATGGATGGGCGCGATTTTATATTAGATGTCCCTGAATATAGTTTTGTGGCAGAGGGACCAGCCGAGCCTGAGGTTGAAGACCCTTTAATCAATGGAAAAGATCCTATCGTTGATGGCAGTGCACCCTTAATAACGCAACCTGAAGTGCCACAAGACGATATGCAGCCAAATTCGGTAGAAGATGAAATGGATGATGGGACGCTAACCCTCATTCTGGTGGCCGTAAATGGGTCTATAGTGCTCATCGGAGTAATCGCTGCTGCTGTAATTATTATTATGCGAAAAAAGGCGTCTGCGCCTAAGCAAGCAAATAGTACTGCAAAGCCATCGGGAGAAACCACCGATGCTGACCTTACTATGGAATCTGAACCTAAGGGGTTTAAAAAACTGCTAGGGCTATTCAAAAAGCGTGAAAAAGCTGAAAAGGAATAGCAGGGAGACCAGCGCTTCAGTTTAAGGCGTCGCTAATTTGTTCAGTTTGAATTTTATTTCGACATAATGCCTATTTAACAGGCAAACAAACCGCAGATGACAATTTTATTAATAAAAAGCGTTGACTCCACATAGGGGAATACGTATTATCTGCGCCGCAGTCAGGGGACAGGGCAACAACAGCCAAGTCAACTCACTGATAACATTGAAGATGTGGAGCGGTAGTTCAGTTGGTTAGAATACCGGCCTGTCACGCCGGGGGTCGCGGGTTCGAGTCCCGTCCGCTCCGCCACTCTTTCAATGGTATAACTAAAAGGTCTTCGGAGCGGTAGTTCAGTTGGTTAGAATACCGGCCTGTCACGCCGGGGGTCGCGGGTTCGAGTCCCGTCCGCTCCGCCATTTAGTTATACAGCGCAATCTCGATTATGTGGAGCGGTAGTTCAGTTGGTTAGAATACCGGCCTGTCACGCCGGGGGTCGCGGGTTCGAGTCCCGTCCGCTCCGCCATTAATCGAATAAAGCGCGCTTCCCATTATGCGGAGCGGTAGTTCAGTTGGTTAGAATACCGGCCTGTCACGCCGGGGGTCGCGGGTTCGAGTCCCGTCCGCTCCGCCATTAATGATAAGCTTTTCCTTCTTAGATAATTCCCCCTTCTGGGTACATTCAAAAAGCTCTCTTTTTACTCTGTCGTTAAAATTGCTGTTCTCGCAATCGCACTTTATTTATTCTTACCCCCTTGTCATTTAGCCATTCAAGAAATTGCTCCATTTCCCAATTGCACAATGTGACACTAGAAACATTATTCCTCTTCGATTAATAGTCTTCTATAAAGTAAAAAAACATCCAACAAACAGTAACATGCCCTAAAGTCGTAGTGTCTTTTTTTTAATTTGTACTAAAGTTAGGTCGCTCACGCTAAAAAACACGGAAACCATGAATAAAAGCAACCAAAAACAGTACTTTCTTGCTGATAATGTAAAAGCAATTGGGGTGTCATTGCTAAGCGTAGTGGGTGTGACCCTATTACTCGCTATCGTTATGTTTGTGTTTATTCGAGAACAAGAGGAGAGTCGCGCTACAGAAATACTAGATAATGTGCGCGTAGTATTTAGAGATGCTGAGATCACGCTCGATTACCTAAATGCGCTGCCGTATCAAACCTGTGGAATGGATAACTTAGCGGAAATGCGAAAAACCTTGTTTCGCTCTCGATTTGTAAAAGAGATAGGTTTTTATCAAAATAACGAGCTATTGTGCAGTACTTATTAGGACATTCTAGAAGAGCCCATGAAAGAGGTTAAGCCTGATTTTTATACTCAGCTTGGCGACGCTTTTTGGATTAATACTCCTCTTCAGCTTTTCGATAAACAAGCTACTGGTACTATAGTACAGCGCGGACGTTACAACGCAGTATTGGATATGGATAGTGTCATTGGTTACAGCTACACGCAAGATTGGCAACTGTTCTACAATGGCGATCAGTTTTATCATATGGCAGGTAATCCTAGCCTTGTCGGTTCTACCCTCAGCGAAGATGACATGGACGCACACACTGGCTATTTTTCCTTACAATTTATCCAGTGTGATGAACGCTACAATCATACCTGCCTAAAAGTGAAATCTGATCACGGTCGCGTATTAGATTTGCACATGGGCAAGCTGGTGTTGTTCGTGTTTGCTATGATAATGACAGCAGCGTTGACGCATATGCTTACCTTTAACTATTTAAGACGACGACGTTCACTTGAGTCTCGCGTCAGTAAAGGGCTAAAAGAACATAAGTTCTATTGCTTGTACCAACCTTTTGTAAATTTGGAATCGGGAAAGGTCATTGGGTGCGAAGTATTGAGTCGATTTGAGGATGAATTTGGGCCGATTTACCCTGACAAATTTATTCCTCAGGTAAAAGAGCAGGATATGACCTGGGAATTTACGGTTGATATGATTACCACCGCCATGAGAGAACTCAACGAAAACCCAGAGATCCCCGAAGGCTTTAAGGTATCGTTTAATCTATTCCCCTTCGATTTTACCCGCGAAGGTTGTTTGGACCTAGACTTTGTACTAGATATGAACGTAAAGAACTTCAAGTTAGTTTTAGAGATCACTGAAGATGAGCAAATCGCCACTCATAGCGCGGTGAAGCATATTAAGTCGCTGAAGAGCAAAGGCTTCTTATTTGCAATTGACGACTTTGGAGTGGGTTATTCAAATTTAAGCCAGCTTAAAACGCTAAACTGTGATTACCTTAAAATTGACCGCAGCTTTGTTATGGATATGGAAGATAACAGCATTCGTTCATCGCTCATCCCTCACATTGTGAGCATTGCCGAAGGACTTAATATTGATTTAATTGCAGAAGGGGTCGAAAACATTGATCAATGCAATGAACTGAAAGGATTAACCATCGGCTTTGGTCAAGGGTGGTTATTTGGCAAGCCACAGTCGGTGGATGCGTTGGCCAAAAGCGTTCAAGGCATACAATAATACGGATTGATATTTACATTTTAGCGCTGTTATTTTTCAGTTGGTGTTGGTAGCGTTTAACGCTACCATTCACCGTCTGGAAATTAAAGAAGAATACTCGCATGCAGGACGTGCTAATTTGCCGCAATATTAATAAAACCTATCAAGATGGCAGTAATGCTACCCCCGTTTTACACGATGTCTCTCTTTCAATAAAAGCTGGCGAACATGTTGCTATTTTAGGTAGCTCCGGCTCAGGTAAAAGCACCCTTTTACATATTCTTGGAGGGTTGGATAAACCTTCTAGCGGCGAAGTCGAATTCAATGGAAAATCACTCGGTCAATTATCTGGAAATGCATTAGCAAAGCTTCGCAATGACGAAATGGGCTTTATCTATCAATTTCATCATTTGCTCGGTGAATTCACAGCGTTAGAAAATGTAGCAATGCCGCTAAGAATTAGAGGGCTCTCGACCAAATTGGCCCACGGCAAGGCTCGTGAAATGTTAGATGAAGTTGGGCTTTCTCACCGCGTCGACCATTTACCATCGACCATGTCAGGCGGTGAACGACAGCGTGTGGCAATAGCACGAGCTTTAGTTACCGAGCCATCAGTGGTGCTGGCCGACGAACCTACAGGAAATCTTGATGACTCGACGGGTGAGCAAATTTATAAACTGCTTACTAGCTTAAGTGATAAAAAAGGGACAGCGTTTGTCGTCGTTACCCACGATATTACCTTGGCTAGGAAAATGGACAGGGTGCTGAAGATAAAGGACGGCAGATTAGCGAGCGATACGTTGTTCAAGGAGAGCCAAGATGCTCGCCTTTGAATTGGCCCAACGCTTCAGAAAAACACGTTCAGAACAGCGTTTCATCTCTTTTATTTCGATGTCATCCACCATTGGGATTGCCCTTGGTTGCTTTGTACTAATTGTGTTGCTAAGCGTAATGAACGGATTTGAAAAAGAGCTTACAAGTCGTATTTTGAGTGTGGTTCCTCATGGTGAATTATATAGCAAAAGCGAAAGCGGAATAGAAAATTTAGACGCGCAGCTCTATCGTTTGTCTCAAGATAGCCGTATTGCGTCTGTCACTCCATACACAGGGATAACCGGAATGTTGCAGTCAAAGGGGGAGTTGAAGGCAATTAGCGTTACTGGTATTCCGGTTAACAGTGTTAGCGACAAATATGCTGAAAGAGTCACAAGTGAGGATTGGCAACGTTTTTTGACGCAGAAAAATGGTCTCATTGTTGGAAAGGGCATTTTCGCTTCCATGGATTTTAATATTGGTGACATTGTTCAAATACTCATTCCCCAAACAACTCAGGATCTAACCTTCAAAGCCCCACGTTCAATTAGGCTTTCTATTTCTGGAGTGCTATCTGTTGGCGGTGAACTCGATAACCAGCTGGGTTTAATGCACTTGGAAACAGCGTCTGAAGCTATTGGTATTTCATCTAAGTCACAAGGAATTCAATTTACACTTAACGACCCATTTTCATCTTACGACACGATGCGAGATATAGGTTACAGCTATCCTCAGGCTGTTTACATGTCTGACTGGACACGTACCCAGGGCCATTTGTATAACGATATTCAGCTAGTTAGAGCTGTGGTGTATATCGCCTTGACGCTGGTCATTGCCGTTGCTTGTTTTAACATTGTGTCGTCACTGGTTATGGCGGTTAGAGACAAACAGGCTGCCATCGCAATATTAAAAACCATGGGAGCGACGGATCGTTTAATTCGCAATACCTTCGTGTTACAGGGCGTTATCAATGGCGTTATAGGCATTACTGTAGGTGTGGTTTTAGCGCTACTGGTAGCACCTAACCTCTCTGAGATTGTTCGCTTTATTGAGGTGGCGATAGGCATAGAAATTCTATCAGGCGATATATATTTCATCGATTTCCTACCATCTGATCTACATTGGCAAGACGTTGTAGTAACCGTGGTTGTTGCTATGTTCTTGAGTGTGGGCGCTACTATTTATCCAGCGCAAAAGGCAGCCAAAGTATCACCTTCATCAGCGCTTCACTAACTTTAAGCTCAATAGGGTAAGTAATACCAGTCAGCATAGATCATTACCCACTCAGCGAGAGTTAAAATGTTCGTAATCGCGGCGTGTTACCGCAGGTATAGTGGTTCTACATCAAGGTGACACAACAAAGAGTACGGACAAACTAACTAAAAAGGCCAGCAATTGATGCTGGCCTTTTTTAGTTTGCGACTGCTTATGTAAACTCATATGTAAATCGTGCTACAGAAGCTTTTGTAGTCGTTATTTATTCTTTTCAAAATGTTCGAAGTCCACATCTTCCTGCTTCAAACCGGCTTTAGGATCGTTATAAACGCTTTCGTCCAATGCTCCTTCGCTTTTAGCTACAATGCACGACACCATACAGTCGCCTGTAATGTTTACCGCAGTGCGTGTCATATCCAGCAGTCTGTCTACACCGATAATAAGTGCGATCCCTTCAACCGGTAGGTTCACTTGCTGCAATACCATAGCTAGCATGATAAGGCCCACACCTGGCACACCAGCGGTTCCGATAGAAGCAAGGGTGGCGGTAAGTACTACCATCATATAGTCGCCAAGGCTTAAATCGACAGCGTAAACCTGGGCAATAAAGACCGTGGCAACACCTTGCATTATGGCCGTGCCGTCCATGTTAATTGTTGCGCCTAGCGGCAGGGTGAACGACGATACCGAGTTACCTACGCCAAGCTTGTTTTTCGCCGTTTCCATTGTGACGGGCAAGGTAGCGCTACTGCTTGAGGTACTAAATGCGAATAGCGCAGCGTCACGCATTTTCTTCATCAAGATAACAGGGTTTAATCCCGATAGAGCTTTTAGCAGCACTGAGTAGGTTACCAGGCCGTGAAGGATTAACACGCCAAATACTAAGAAGAAATATTTCGCCAGGCTCAGAATTGTTTCGCCACCAATAGTGGAGAAGAGTTTCGCCATCAACACGTAC
Organism: Alteromonas sp. Cnat3-28; assembly: GCF_022348265.1. NCBI lineage: Bacteria > Pseudomonadati > Pseudomonadota > Gammaproteobacteria > Alteromonadales > Alteromonadaceae > Alteromonas > Alteromonas sp. Cnat3-28. Next base: position 78,399 of record NZ_JAKREY010000008.1, on the reverse strand, counting down.
ACGCCGTACGGCGCTAAGTTCATGATGATGGTAACAAGACGCATGATTACCGTATTAATATCTTCAAAGATAGCGGTAAGACGCTTGCCCGCATCACCTGTCATCGCCATAGCTATACCAAACAGTACGGCAAACACAATGATCTGTAGCATGTTGCCCTGTGCCATTGAGTTAATTGGGTTGCTTGGGAACATGTTAACGATAACGTCAGACAGGCTAGGGGCCTCTTTCGCTTGGAAGGTAGTTTCTGTTGTTAGATTTAGCCCGTCACCCGGAGACACCACTAAAGCTATACTCATGGCTAGTGTTATGGCAATGGCGGTTGTGACAACATAGAGTCCGACTGACTTTGCGCCAAGTCTTCCCAATTTACTAGGGTCAGACAGTGTGCTGGTTCCGCAAATTAAGGAAACAAACACAAGAGGAACCACAAGCATTTTTAAGCTGGCAATAAATATTTGGCCGAGAGTGGAAAATATACCTTCTACAAGAATGTTATACGTTGAGAACTCTAAACCGAATATCGAAAAAGTAAAATCTCCGCTATCATCAAACAATAATTGGAGAAAGACACCAGTCAAGATACCGGCAGCCATGCCGATAAAGATGCGGGCGGTTAAACTATATTTATGTGCAGATGAAGACATTGATGTTCCCTGTGCATTTTTATATTTTTAATCTTTCGTAGTGTGCCAGATTCAGTTGATTTTTAAACATAAAAAACGACGCAATTGTCAATAAAAGAGGTTCAGGAACGAATTATGTCGACATTAGCGAAAACGCTAAGCCTAATTAGCGCATTATTTATGCTAACAGCATGTGGTGGGGGCGGTTCATCAGTCTCTCGAGATAACACGGATAACGGAAGCGGAGACGGCGGTACCACATCACCAACCTATACAATCGCTTTAACACTGGAAAATGAGAGTGGAGCAAGCGACAACAGCTTATCCTCTAGCAACGCATTAGTTGCACTGGCAACCGTGACCAATTCTGAGGGGGAGCCTCAAGCCGATTTGCTCCTAACTTTCTCATTGAGCAACGATGATTTAGCGACGTTTTCTAACGATACTGCCACTGCACTGACTAATGCTGAAGGCGTAGCGTCGATCGGTATGTCGGTGGGAAGCGCATCAGGGGATGGTGAAGTAACGGCTACTTTGCCAACGGGTGAAGCGGATTCAACTACATTCAGCTCTACGGGCAGTACAACGGTAAGTGAAGAGCCCGCGTCACTGGAGCTTTATGCTAACAGCATTCAGCTCGCCTCAAGCGGTAGTGATGAAGTTGAGTTGATAGCACTGGTTAAAAATGAACAAAGTGTGCTGATGGAAGGGGTAGAAGTAAGCTTCTCTGCCGCATCAGGCGATGGGGTTGAACTTCAATTAACTCAACCAGAAACCGCCGCAGATGGTACAGCGCGCGCAATATTAACGTCTCAAAACGATGCGTCAAACCGCACCGTCACCATTACAGCCGGTGCAGGCAGCCTTACGCAAACAGTTGAAATTACCATTGCTGGTACAGAAGTCACCATCAACGGTGCATCGTCAGTTATTTTGAACGACAGCGTAGATTATACAATTCGTGTTCAGGACTCTGACGGAACATCAATTCTCAACCAAGACGTAGTGCTAAGTGCGGTTAACGGAACGCTTAGCAGCACGACTGTTAATACGGGCGCAAACGGACAAGCGACAGTGTCTTACACTGCATCAACGTCTGGCGAAGATACTATCACTGCGGCAGCACTTAACGCTGAGACAAGCTTTACGGTGCAAGTTCAGCAAGACGAATTTAACTTTGTCAACTTGCCTACAGAGGAAGTGCCGCTAGGGCAGACTCAAACTATTACGGTCCAGTGGCGTCAAGACAATACGCCTGTGGTAGGTCAGAATGTTACTTTTAGCGCGTCACGTGGCGTTATTGCGGGCAACGCAACTGTAGTGACCGATGCAGAAGGGCAAGCAAGTATTGATATCAGTGCGAATAATGCAGGTATTTCTTCAATTACTGCATCAGCGAGTGACGGAAGTGGGAATGTGTTGGTTACAGCACTCACTCAGATTGAGTTTATTGCTACCACACCTCACACACTGATTGCCGATGCATCACCTGACATCATTGGCCCTGACGGTCAAACTAGCACCATCAGTGCAGTAGTCCGCGACGTTGATGGAAACTTAGTGAAAAACAGTGTGGTTAACTTCTCCGTATCTGACGTATCGACTGGCTTTGTATCACCTTCCCAAGCGACAACCGATAGCAAGGGTATAGCAACCACAGTTTTTACTTCCGGTTCAGTCACTTCTGAAGACGATGTAGTAATAACAGCCACGGTTGCTGACGATGAATCAATCTATGACGAGATAATGCTGACAGTGGGTGCAAGGGCATTCGATATCGTCATTGGTACGGGTAACGCTATTGAGACACCCAATACTACTTCTTATCTTAAGCGTTTCGCGATATTTGTCTCTGATTCAGTGGGGCGCCCAGTCAGCGGGGTAAATCTGACTGCATCAGTTACCCCTGTGAAGTACGGCGATGCTAGCGGACTTGGTGTTTATCTCAGAGGGGAGTGGCAATATAGTACGATAGATTCAATCTGGCAGCCTGTTAATGTTACGGAGTGTAATAATGAAGACCAGAATTTCAACGGTATATTAGATGCTGGAGAAGATCTCAACGATGACAAACAACTGACACCTGGAATAGTCGGTACCGTAACATTAACCAACGATGGTATTACGGATGAAAATGGATATGCAGAACTAGAATATCGTTACCCTGAAAGTTACGCGGTATGGTATTTCGCGGAAGTAACGGTGTTTGGGCAGTCCACAGGTAGTGAAGCTCAAGCATCCATGAAGTATCGACTGGAAATTCTTGCAGATGATATTAACGACGAAGGTGTTAGCCCCCCTGCAAACCCTTTTGGTGAAGGCGATGATGATTTCACGGATGACGACTTAGTTTGTGAAACTGGCGTACCTTTCAACTAAGGTAATCAGAACGCTAAATTTGGTTTAAACCGCGAGTTACGAAGAGTAAATCGTTTGAAGTTTGAATAAAGCCTGAGTTTGATTTTAACCTCAAATTCAGGCTTTTTTAGTAGAGCCTTATAAATATAAGGACACGTGATAAGAGTGAGGAAATGTTGCTTTTAATTGCTTATTTTTTCAATTCATCGAGTTGATAATGATTATTTACCCCTGCTGGAACGGGTAAACCGAACCAATCTTAAGGAGCTGTGTTAGCTCATCAAGCGCAGTACGAGACTCAATTAGCAACTGCGGATCGCGCAAGTCATCTTCGCTTAATTCATCGCGATAGTGTTTGTCGACCCATGCATTTAAGCGTGCGAACTGTGAATCGTTAATTAACGTATTTTGATTAACCGCGGCGAGTTCTTGGTCATTCATTGCAACGCGCAAGCGCAAACATGCCGGACCACCGCCATTACGCATGCTTTGTTTAACATCAAAATAATTAACCGACTTAATAGGCGTGCCCAGAGTTACCAGCTTGTCTAAATAGCGCTTAACGGCTTCATTTTCCTCACACTCAGTTGGCGCGATGATGGTCATATCACCACCTGGAAGCGTTATAATTTGCGTATTGAACAAGTAGGTTTTTACTGCGTCTTGTACAGAGACTTCAGCAGTCGGCACTTCAATAAAATGCAGCGGTTCGCTACCAAATTTAGCTTGAAGCTCTTTAAATCCAGCGTCTTTTTGATAAAACGCTTGCTCGTGGAAAAACAACACATTTTGGTTACCAACAGCGATCACATCGTTGTGGAATACGCCCTGGTCGATAACGTCTGGGTTTTGCTGCATGTAAACTACGCCATCGTCGTCTAGACCATGTAAGCGAGCTACTGCTTGGCATGCTTCTAGCGTTTGGCGAGCCGGATATTTTTTCGGTGCTGGTTTGCTGGTATCAAATGCATGACGACCATAAACAAACAACTCTACGCCTGCCTGACCATAGTTGCTGCAAAGTCGCGTGTGGTTAGCTGCACCTTCGTCACCAAAATGCTCGTTATCTGGCAAGTGCTGGTGATGAGCAAAGTGCTTTTCATTGGCAAATGTACCGCGCAGGATATTGCCTGTAACCTGAGGCTCTAGTGAACGATGGAACTTGTTGGTTAAGTTTGCAGGGGTAAAGTGAACGCGACCATCGGCAGTATCGGCACTAGGAGACACAGTGGCGGCATTTGCAGTCCACATGCTACTGGCAGAACAACAAGCAAGGAAAATCTCGCGAGATTGCTTTGCAGCGCTTTCTAGCACGCGAGCATCAGAGCCTGTGAAGCCTAATCGGCGTAGTGCGGCGATGTCAGGACGCTCTTGTGGGGCCAACACACCTTGAACCATTCCCATATCGGCCAACGCCTTTGCTTTGGCTAAGCCTTGCTTTGCAGCTTGCTTTGGACTGCTCTTTGCGTTTGCGTTGTTCAGGGAAGCGACATTGCCAAACGACAAACCGGCATAGTTATGGGTAGGTCCTACAAGACCATCAAAGTTAACTTCAAACTGCTTCATACTTTCCCTCATTCTTGGAGTTTTGGCGCTTGACCCTATATGTTACTTTTCCATACGCACTGCGATTAATTTAATAGCAGCGGCAACGCTTTCGTTCTTTTACAGGGACAAACGATGCACTTCTTCACACCTGAACATGTTGTCAGGCTAGGTTGGAATGGCTGGCATTATACGGCTTTTAAGGCCAATGCCAATCGCACTGTTTATTTATTGTACAGTTTTTGCGCGTGTTTAAAGCAAAGGAAAGAATAAGTATGAAGAAGATCTTGTTTTCCATTCACTTTGTAGATATATGTTAAAAAAGAGCGAGTACCCTATATATAGTGCAAGGTTGCTCCAATTTTCAGAATTTGACGTAAATAGTCATTAAAAATCAATAGGTTTAGTTCAATTATATGGCAAAATCACTGGTCATAGTCGAGTCACCAGCCAAAGCGAAAACGATAAATAAATATCTCGGTAAAAATTTTATCGTAAAAAGTTCGGTTGGCCACGTGCGAGATCTTCCGACGAAGGCTTTAGGCAAAGTAGAGCCTAAAAAACCGGCTAAAGAACTCAAAACTTTAAGCGAAGAAGAGCGTCAAGAATATCTTCGCCGTCACGAATATTTGAAGCTTGTAGACAGAATGGGTGTGGATCCAGAGAAAGATTGGAAAGCCCACTATCAAGTGCTACAGGGTAAAGAGAAAGTCGTTAACGAACTTAAAAAGCTTGCTAAAGATGCTGACACTATCTATCTCGCGACCGATTTGGACCGCGAAGGGGAAGCGATTGCATGGCATTTACAAGAGCTGCTAGGTAAAAAAGACAAAACTTACCAGCGAGTGGTGTTTAACGAAATTACTAAAAACGCGATTCAAGATGCGTTCTCAGATCCGGGCGAACTAAATATCTCTCGCGTCAACGCCCAGCAGGCTCGTCGATTCCTAGACCGTGTTGTAGGCTTCATGGTATCGCCACTTCTGTGGAAAAAAATTGCGCGAGGCCTCTCAGCAGGGCGAGTTCAATCGGTAGCGGTTAGACTTGTTGTAGAGCGTGAGCGAGAAATTAAAGCGTTTGTACCTGAAGAGTTTTGGGACGTACACGCAGATTTAACTAGCCAGCAAAAAGCGGCACTGCGCATGCTGGTAGCAAAGCACCAGGGCAATGCGTTCAAGCCTAAAAACAAGGCCGAAACTGATAAAGCGCTTGCTGACTTAGAAGGGGCTAACTACACGGTAGAAAGCCGCGAGTCAAAGCCTACGCAAAGTCGTCCTTCTGCACCATTTATTACCTCAACGCTACAACAAGCGGCAAGTACTCGATTGGGCTTTGGTGTTAAGAAAACCATGATGATGGCACAGCGCCTTTATGAGGCGGGCTACATCACCTATATGCGTACGGATTCAACCAATTTAAGCCAAGAGGCGTTGGACAGTGCTCGTGCATACATTTCAGATAATTTTGGTGACAAGTACCTGCCTGATTCGCCAAATCGCTACGGCAGTAAAGAAGGTGCGCAAGAGGCGCACGAAGCGATCCGTCCTTCAAACGTGAGCATAAGTGCTGCAAGTTTAGGCGATATGGAACGCGATGCACAGCGTCTTTATGAGCTTATTTGGCGCCAGTTTGTGGCCTGTCAAATGACTCCAGCTAAGTACGATGCAACCACTATCAAAGTGGCGGCGGGTGATTACGAGCTGACGGCGAAAGGCCGCGTACTTAAGTTCGATGGTTGGACTCGCGTTCAACCTCAGCTTCGCAAAAAAGGCGAAGAAGAGCTCATGTTGCCTGATGTACAAAAAGGCGATGTGCTTGACTTAAAAGCGCTTGATCCTAAACAGCACTTTACCAAGCCTGTAGCGCGATTTAATGAAGCTTCGTTGGTAAAAGAGCTTGAAAAACGTGGTATTGGTCGTCCATCGACCTACGCCAGTATTATTTCGACGATTCAAGATCGCGGCTATGTGCGCTTAGAGAATAAGCGTTTTTATGCCGAGAAAATGGGCGAAATCGTAAACGATCGTCTGATGGAAAACTTTGACGATTTAATGAGCTATGACTTCACTGCCAACATGGAGCAGCATCTTGATGATATTGCTGAAGGCAAGAAAGATTGGAAGGACGTGCTCAACGACTTTTACAGCGGCTTCTACGGAAAACTGTTAAACGCTGAGAAAGACCCTGAAGAGGGCGGTATGCGCTTGAATCAGGCAGTGCCTGCAGGTGTTGAGTGCGATAAATGCGGCCGTGAAATGAACGTGAGAACCGCGTCAACTGGCGTATTCTTGGGCTGTTCAGGCTACAATTTACCGCCGAAAGAGCGCTGCACAAACACCATGAATTTAACGCCTGGTGACGAGGTCGTGAAAGTGGACGATGAAGAAGAGCTCGAAACAGAAGCGCTTCGTTCTAAAAAGCGTTGTCCTAAGTGCGGCACGGCGATGGACAGTTACTTGGTTGACGAAACCCGTAAACTTCATGTGTGTGGTAACACACCAACATGTGATGGCACCTTAGTTGAAACAGGCACATTCAAGATAAAAGGCTATGACGGCCCCATTATTGAGTGTGACAAATGTGGCAGCGATATGGAGCTTAAAAACGGTCGATTTGGTAAATACTTTGGCTGCACTAACGAAGAGTGTAAGAATACTCGTAAGCTGCTTAGAAACGGCGAAGCTGCGCCGCCAAAAGAAGACCCGGTAGATTTACCTGAGCTTCCGTGTGAAAAGTCTGACGCGCACTTTATGCTACGTGATGGCGCTTCGGGAATTTTCTTAGCGGCGCATAACTTTCCAAAGTCGCGTGAAACTCGTGCACCGAAAGTGGAAGAACTTGCTCGCTTTAGAGATAGAATTTCGCCGAAATTCTACTATCTTGCTGATGCGCCACAAACAGACCCTGATGGTAACCCTGCAATAGTTCGATACAGCAGGAAGACCAAACAGCAATACGTGATGTCTGAGAATGACAACGGTAAAGCAACAGGATGGTCTGCGTGGTACGACAATGGCAAATGGCAGGAGCAAGCCGCTAAAAAGCCAGCGACTAAAGCCAAGAAGAAGTAACGCCTTTACATCGGAAAAGGTAAAAATAGACCTTTAATTGAAATTCACAAGCCCGACATTGCTCGGGCTTGTTACGTAGTTAAAAGACGGTAAGCGTCTGCAAAGCGTATCAATAGAAACAGAGTAACAGAGAGTAATTATGGCCTCCTTACAAGACCAACTACTGAAAGCCGGTTTGGCCGATAAAGCGTCTGCTAAACAAGCGCGTGCAGATAAACGAAAAAAACAAAAGCAAAAGAATAAGCAAAAGCAACCTGTCGTTGATGAAGCGACTATTGCTGCTCAACAAGCAGCTGAAGAGAAAAAAGCGCGCTCACGCGAGCTAAACCAGCTTCAACAGCAGGAGCGAGAGAAGCGCTCAATTATTGCGCAGGTAAGGCAGCTTATTACGGTAAACAAACAACCGCGCAATGGCGAAACTTTACTTAACTTTACACACGACAACGTAGTAAAGCGTCTGTATGTAAGTGAAGAGATGCATAAGCAAGTGACAAAAGGTCGTTTGGCTGTTGTATTGTTAGATGACGCTTATGAACTAGTACCAGCCCCCGTTGCTGACAAAATTGCGCAGCGCGACGAGGCTTCAGTTATTTACCGTGCTGATTTAGATAAGAGCGGAGCCGACGGTAAAGATGAAGAAGAAGATGATTGGTACGCCGATTATGAAATTCCAGATGATTTAACCTGGTAGTCCCTCAAATTCATTCTCGCAGCCGCGCTCTGTATCACAGAGCGTGGTAAGGGGGAAAGTCGACGTAAAAAAGTTTCAATAATTCGCCCCCTCCCAATACGTCGTTGTGCCAATGGCGAACGACTTACCACTGAACATTCTCTGTTAAAAAATTCAACACGTTGATCTTTAGTAATTTTTACTTTTGCCGTTAACAAGCAATCTTTCTCATAACTACTTACGGTTTTCTCTACTATAGTTTTTTAGTCCTTACCCTGTTGAGCTTTGAAATACAGCAAAGATAAACAGGCCTACGTTACTCATTTTATTTGCATCGAATGTTTTTTCTTAGTTTTGGAGGGGTGCCATGGGTGTCTCAATTAAGTGGTTCTTCAGTGTTGTGGTGTCGTTGTGTGTGTCTTTTTCAGCAAATGCAGGACTATTCAAAATTTCTATTAACGATCTTGGTGGTTTAACACCTTCACAATCCAGTGTTTTTGATGATGCAATCGCTTATTGGGAGTCTTACCTAATAGGCGTTCAAAGCGAGTTTAATCACAATATTGTTATAGATGCGAGTGGCGTTGCACTTGATGGTGTGGGTGGCGTATTGGGTAGTGCTGGCCCAACGGGTATCACTCAGCTACCAGACAGCACTTTTGTTTATGCAAATAAAGGCCGCATGCGCTTTGATACGGCAGACCTTGCTAGCTTAGAAAGTCGCGGTACGCTTTTTGATGTCATCGTACACGAGATGGCCCATGTAATTGGATTTGGAACATTGTGGACGACCGACTTTTTTATTGCGGGCAGCCAATCTAACTACGTCAGCGGTTCAGGGCGTTACACCGGAGAGTACGCTTTGGAAATTTATCGCCGCGAGTTTGTTGAAAACGCCACATTTATTCCTGTAGAACTGGGGGGAGGAGCCGGCACTGCCAACAGTCACTGGGACGAACCTTGGCCTGGTGGTTCATCAGACCTAATGACAGGGTATTTGGGGCCATATCCAATTTCGTTAAGTGATACCACTGTAGCGTCGTTTGCTGATATTGGCTATTTGACTACAGTTACTCATGCAGTAAGTGAAGCCGCAACGGTATGGCTATTTCTATTTTCAATGGGACTTGTTGTAACAAGGCACCATCAAAGGACAACGGGCGCTAGTACACGTCGTCTACAAATTTTTCAGGCGATGTCGGTCGAGCAGCGTTGAAGCGCTTGCGCAGAACAAAATGCTTAATCTATGCTGGGCGAATAATCTTGAGTGATAGTTTCTATCAATCAGTATGTGCACATATTTTTGGGATTTTTGGCTTATTCTAAAAACATGCGTTTAATGTACTTACAAGTCAATCATTCCATTGGTAGAATCATGATAGAAGCTATCTATCATGATTAAGGTATTGGTCTTTGGATATTCGTCAGCTCCGGTTTCTGGTCGCGTTAGATGAGACGCAGCACTTCGGTAAAGCGGCTAAGTCGTGCAATGTTACACAACCCACGCTTTCTTCACGCCTTCATAATTTAGAAGATGAGCTTGGCATTCAGTTGGTGGCTCGCAACCACAGATTCCAAGGCTTTACGCCGGAAGGTGAAAGAATTTTGGCATGGGCAAGGAATATCTTAGCGGCGTGTGACGGACTACAAGCGGAAGCTGCATCGTGCAAAGGTGCCTTAGTTGGCCGACTTCGGATCGGTGCCGTTCCTCTAGCGAGTGTCGATCCTATCGACATTATTGACACCCTCTCAAAACAGCACAGTGCACTACAGTTTTCCTTACAAACACATAGCAGTGAGTATATCGTTAACGCGCTACACCGTAACGAGCTTGACCTGGGTCTTTGTTACCTTGAAGGCATGAGCGCGCAACACTTCCATATTTTGCCGTTTAAAGCTACACCAATGGTGTTGCTGTATCACCCTAATCATTACTGCTTTGAGCAAGATACCCTAAGCTGGCAGTCTCTTTCATCACTGCCACTTGGGTTATTAACACCTTCAATGCACTTTAGGCAGTCAATCACGTTAAACATGGCTAATGTGGGCGTGAACAATGAGCCTGTTATTGAATCAGACTCGGTTCATTGTTTACTGCAAGCAGTGAAAAAGGGGATGTGTTGTACGATCCTTCCAACCAACGTCGCAAAGGCCAATGATGATTTAGGGCTCGCCTATGTTACTGTTGACGATGGTAAAACCATTTCGCCTTTAGGGCTCATCATGCGAAAAGGCGAACCCAGCTCTCCCATTGCCAAACAATGCTTTGAGTTTTTAAAAGGATATGAGGAGATTTTCAATAAAGGGGGCATATGCAGTGAGTAAAGTGAATACGACACTCATCGGTTTAGTGCTTGCGGGTGGTCAATCGCGCAGAATGGGGCAAGATAAAGCACTTATGCGTTATCAGGGCCGTACTCTCATCGATAATGCTTCGTTACTTTTACAGTCTGCGAGTTGCGATAAAGTGTTAATTAGCCGCAACGCGCCAGGCTTTTTGAATGACAAAATTGAAGATGCAGGTCCGCTTAGCGGAGTACATGCTGTTTTAGACGCACTATCTCAACCTGATAATCACAATGGCAATCCTTGTGAACTACTTGTTCTTCCCGTTGACATGCCGCAGATGACGCCCGAGCTTTTGAGAATATTAGTTTCGCGAGGGCGAGAGGCTGAAAAGGCATGTTATGTGGAAAAACGCTTTTTGCCTTTCTACTTACCCGTTACGCAGAAGACCAAAGCCCTCTTAGCCAACTATCTAGTTGAGCAAAAAAAAAGACGAGTGGTAGGATTTTTAGAAATTCTCAATGCAGTTTCTCTTAAAGAAGGCGACCTCAAAAAAACAGCGCGTAAAGATGAAAGCGATAACAAAAAGCGTCTCGCAAATATGTCCAATGAAGATGGCGTAGAGTGGTTGAATGTGAATACTCCAGGTGAATGGCCACATGAAAAGTAACACTGAACTGCACGCATTAGTTTTAGATGCTACACCCTATACTCAAAAGTTTGCCCTTGCCGAAGAAGTCGCTTTAAGCATTAGTTATAACGGTATTAATTATGCCGTAATGCTGATAACCCCAAACGACATTGAAGATTTCATTGTGGGCTTCAGTTTAAGTAACGACATTATCGAACATCCCCGCCAGCTTTACGGTATTGAATTGACGCATCACAAAGAACACATCAATGCGGAAGTTGAAATTGCCAATCAGGCGTTCTGGAAGTTAAAGGAAAATAAGCGGCAATTGGAGGGGGCGTCGGGCTGTGGGCTCTGCGGTGTTGAGGCATTAGACAACGCTTTGCCTCAATTGACGTCTATTGATGTATCGCCTTTGCCTGATGTGAGCTGGTTTAAAGGATTGCGAAGCCTTATATCTAATGCGCAAGCATTAGCTCAGCAGAGCGGTGCGGTGCATGGAGCGCTCTACATTGATGCTAAGCGCAATGTGCTGGCATGCCGAGAAGATATAGGAAGGCATAATGCTTTTGATAAATTAATTGGTGCTATCACCACCAAAAAACTCTTTCAACCTGAAGGTATTGTTGTGCTCACAAGCCGCTGCAGTTTAGAGTTGGTTCAAAAAGCGATAAGAGCTAAATTACCTTTGGTAGTGACGCTATCTGCTCCTACAGCCTTATCAGTAAAGTGGGCAAGCCGTTATGGTCTCACCCTGATCCATGTACCTAAGTATGACCCTCCGAGAGCTTACGCACCGCAAGAAAAGTAGTGCGCAGCGAGCCAGTTAGAAACAAAGGGCCTGTACTGATAAGTACCGGATAAGCAACGAAAAGCTTACACCGCAGAGACTGCTATTCGGCCATCTGATTCAGATTTCGAAAGTTTGATCGCGATAAATTTCGATGTTGGTGTGAACGTGCCATCACCGTAACTTTCTAGTGGTACTAACGGATTGGTTTCGGGGTAATATGCTGCTGCTTGACCTTGCGGGATGTCGTAAGCCACCAACATAAACTGTTTAACTTGGCGTGTTTTGCCGTCGTTCCACATTGACGTAATGTCGACTTTATCGCCATCGTTAAAACCCAGCTTCTTAATGTCACGTTCATTGACAAACAGAACGTCCCGCGCGCCAAACACGTTTCTGTAGCGGTCATCCATACCATAAATAGTTGTGTTGTACTGATCATGAGAGCGCAGTGTTTGTAAAATGAGGTCCGGCTCTTCACCTTTCGCAACGAGGTCAGCATTTAACAGTGAATCAGGCAGGGCGTTAGCAGCAAACTCGGCTTTGCCCGATGGTGTTAACCAGCGTCTCTCACCTGCTGCATTACCTAAATGAAAACCACCTGGTTGAGCGAGTTTGGTGTTAAAGTCTTTAAAACCGTCTATGGTGTCGGCAATGAGCTCACGAATATTGTCGTAATCGCTTATTAAGAAGTCCCAGTCTACCGGCGTGTTGCCTAACGTCGCCTTCGCGATACCAGCAATAATAGCGGGTTCAGAGCGAAGTTCGGGCGAGCTTGGCGGAAGTTGGCCATAAGAAATATGGACCATAGAAAACGTATCTTCCACAGTCACGCCTTGTTGCCCGCTAGCCTGCATGTCAATTTCAGTACGTCCCAAGCAGGGTAATATAAGCGCGTCTTTACCTGTGGTTAGGTGAGAACGATTTAACTTGGTGGCGATATGAACGGTTAAGTCGCATTGTGACAGCGCAGCGTGAGTACGCGGCGTATCTGGCGTCGCCTGGGCGAAATTACCGCCTAGGCCGATGAAAACTTTGGATTCACCACTTTCCATAGCCTGGATAGCTTGAATCGTATTGTGACCTCTTTCTCGTGGAACGGCGAAGTTAAACTTGTTCTCTAGTGCGTCAAGCAATGCTTTGGGGGGTACTTCGTTAATACCCACAGTTCTATCCCCCTGCACATTGCTGTGGCCACGAACGGGAGAAAGCCCTGCACCAGGCTTGCCCACGTTTCCTCGTAGTAGTTGTACGTTCACTATTTCCTGAACCGTAGCTACTGAGTGCTTGTGTTGGGTGATCCCCATTGCCCAGCACATGATCACCCGTTCTCCACGTTTGTACATGGTTGCCGCGTGACGTATTTCGTCTTTTGATAAACCGCTCTGCGCTTCAATATGCTCCCAGTTCGTCGCTTCAACGGCACTCAAATAGTCGTCCATTCCATTGGTATGTGCGTTAATAAAGTCGTGGTCGAATACGGGAGGAGCATTGTTTGCTTTGGCTTCTTGTTCCCAAGTTAATAGCCATTTAGCGATGCCGCGCATAACCGCCATGTCACCACCAAGAGCTGGCCTGAAATAGGCGCTATTAGTTGGCTCAGAGCCATTGGTTAGCATCTCAACCGGATGCTGCGGGTTTTGAAATCGTTCAAGGCCACGCTCTTTTAACGGGTTGAAGCATACCACTTGCGCCCCTCTTCGTACTGCTTCACGAAGAGGTTCTAGCATACGAGGGTGGTTAGTTCCCGGATTTTGGCCGATAACAAAAATGGTGTCTGCTTTTGCAAAATCATTGAACGTAACTGTGCCTTTGCCCACGCCAATCGTAGGTTTCATACCTTGCCCCGACGCTTCGTGGCACATATTTGAACAATCGGGAAAATTATTTGTGCCAAATGCGCGCACGAATAACTGATATAAATAGGCGGCTTCGTTACTCGCCCGCCCGGAGGTATAAAACTCCGCCTGATGAGGGGAATGTAAACCCTTCAAGTGTTTGGCAATAAGTGCGAAGGCATCGTCCCATGATACTGGTTCGTAATGGTCTGCTTGAGCATTGTAGCGCATAGGGTGGGTGAGTCTCCCTTGTGACTCAAGCCAGTAGTCGGTGTGCTTTTTCAGTGAGCCGACCGAATACTTTGAGAAAAATGTTGGGTCTACATAGCGACCGGTAGACTCCCAGTTCACTGCTTTAGCACCATTTTCACAAAACTTCACTAAACCACTTTCTGGTGATTCACCCCACGCACAGCCTGGGCAGTCAAAGCCTTTGTCTTGGTTCGTCTTGAGCATGGCTCGTAGATTCTTAAGTGGCTTTTCGCTTTGGATCCAGCTCTGGGTTACACTCTTTAGTGCTCCCCATCCGCCAGCGGGTTTGTTGTACGTTTTGATGTTGCGCTTATCACTCATGTTCTGCCCCTGTGTCTACGCGGGCATTTGCCCTTGTCTACAAAACCTAACCAAGACTTTTTGTCTAAACAGCGTAACCATTCTGGTTACGGTATTCCAATTGATTACGCTAACTAGATGATAGGGTTCATCAATTAACCGCTTATTTCCAGTCGCCTGTCTTTAGTGCATAGGGGGACATGTCTGTGATCTCATGGGAGTAGGGATACACACCCGAAATATGTGTTATCGAGAGTACCGAAAGAGACACAAAGCGCTCTGCACCTTCAAATGCGGTTATATTCGACTCGAGGGATTCGATACTCGCCTTTGCTTTAATAAACAGAAGGTCACCTGTTTCATTATCCCAAAAACACAGACCGACGCGTGGGTCTAGTAAGATGTTGCCCAAGGTATTAAAGAATTTATTACCGCTAAAATCGGGAAAGATTAACGAATTCCCTTCCACTTTAACAAAGCCTGCTTTGCCCCCCCTGTGAGAAACGTCTAGCCCTTCATTCGCTGCATGGCCTAAAGATTTATGTCGTGAGGCAATAAAAAACGTTTCAGCCCTTGATATTAGCGAGCGTGCGCTTGGGGTGAGCACATTCGATGTTGAAGTAAAAAATGTAGAATCACCGGCACCTACTGTGTTTTTCATTGGGGCAGTCTGAACGGCACGTTGTTTTTTGACTGTGGTTCGTTTGTGAATGTATTGGGGGCAGTTACCGAAACTTTGATCTACCAATACCGTAAGGTTTTCATTAGTTGCGTGACTTATCGTACCGTTCAACCGATTTCTTCGCCTTGTAGCGTATTCAATGCCGACGATTCCAATTTTGCTGCCTGAAGTCGCGTCGAGATTTAACGAGTGTTGCATCATATTCCAAACTTCTACTGGTAGGCTAAAGCGCAATTGGGTAGCAGAGGGACTTTCTATGAAATCTCCTTCTCCCCAAACAGGCGTGGCTACAGGGTGGCCTTTTTCGTCTACCAAGGCGAAAACAGTGAACGGACTGGATGTAAAGAACTGCCTGTGTTGTTCCGGCATAAAGCTACGGATAAAACCATTCGTTCGCTCACCGATTTCCCTGTCAATTTCCAGCTTTTTTTGCAGTGCAATTTCGCCTTGATGAAACGCTGGGTTCAAGGATGATAGCTTAGGTAGAGACATAACGACCTCAATTAACTATGCTGACTGGTATTGCGCGCTGGTGCGATGTCAGACGCTGGCATTGGGACAAAATTATCCAGACTCTCAACCGCATTTATCCAAGCATTGATAAGAGGAAACTTGGACAACGATATTCCTCCTTCAGGGGCATGAGCTATATACGAATACATGGCGATGTCTGCTGCGGTAACGTGTTCGCCAACCAAAAAAGCACTTACCGTGTTTTCTAGATGAGCCTCCATGTTTGCAAGTAACGTCTCGCTGGTGGCTAGTACTGTGGGCACATGAATAGTTGCTCCAAATACGTATTCTAATCGCGCGGCGGCCGGCCCTTTAGCAAGTTCACCCGCTGAGACTGATAGCCAGCGTTGAATTAGCGCTTTTTCTTTGGCGTCCTTTCCGAGCCAATAGTCACTGTCTGCGTATGCGTGGATCAAATAAACCAGAATGGCATTGGAGTCAGCCAAAGTGATATCACCGTCTGTTATCACGGGGACTTGTTTAAACACGTTAAGTGAGCTGAAGCGTTCACTCTTGTGCTCGCCTTTGGCCATGTCAGGCTCAACGGTTGTGAAAGGGATGGCATTCAGTGCCATAAACAATGAAACCTTGTGGCAGTGGCCAGATTTAGGGTTTTGAATCAAAACAATAGGGCTTTTTGGCAATGTATTGCTTGTTGGATTTGTCATAAATTCATCCTCTCAATAGAAATGGTTAGTTGGGTGTTATTATCAACATTGTTTACAGCTCAAGCTCGGACAGAGTGGGAAAATCGTCAGGGCGTCGTTCGCCATCCCACGTGAACTTTCGGTCACTTTCTGAAATAGGATGTTCGTTGATACTGGCAATACGTTTTTCCATTAGGCCATCAAGGTTGAACTGCCAATTTTCATTACCGTAAGCTCTATACCATTGACCAGAATCGTCCTTGTACTCGTATGCAAAGCGCACTGCTATGCGGTTTGCGTTGAATGCCCATAGCTCTTTTACTAATTTATAGTTGAGCTCTTTGTTCCACTTTCTCGTCAAAAAACTCACTATTTGAGCACGTCCTTCAATAAATTCTGCTCGGTTGCGCCAACGGCAGTCAAAGGTATAAGCACCTGCAACTTTTACCGCATCTTTGGTGTTCCATGCGTCTTCAGCAAGGCGCACTTTTTGCGCTGCGGTTTCAGGTGAAAAGGGGGGAAGCGGTGGTCTCATAAATAACTCCTGTAGGCATTGGGCTGTAGTGTAAAAACGTTAACCTGAACGAAAACGTGTAAAAGCTGATAGCGATACTAGAACTTTCCTTTTATTTAATAATTAGCTATTTTTGAAATTTATAATTTCATTGAGTGAAATAATATGGACAAGCTTTTGTGCATGAGAGTGTTTGCAGAGGCTGCTAAGTCGGGAAGCTTTGTAGGAGCTGCAGACGTGATGTCGATGTCAGCGCCTGCGGTTACTCGGTGTATTGCGCATTTAGAGGCACAGTTAAATACTCGACTTTTTCATCGCACAACGCGGCAAGTGAAATTGAGTGAGGTTGGTGAACATTACCTTATTCATGTTTCACGTATACTGGCAGATATTGAGCAATGTGAAGCTGCTGTGTCTGGCATTGATTTAGTGCCCAAAGGTGAGCTTAATATCACGGCACCCATTTTGTTCGGCGAACGTTATGTAACGCCAATAATATCCCAATTCCTTAAGGACTATCCCGACATTAGGGTTAACGGGCATTTTCACGACGATGTGGTGAATCTAATTGATAGCAATATGGATGTAGCAATACGTATAGGTAACCCGAAAGACTCCTCGCTTTACGGTGTTACGGTAGGATACGTACGGCGTGTAACCTGTGCGGCGCCTAGCTACTTGGCGAGTAGCCCGGCCATAAAAAAGCCAGAAGATTTAAAACGGCATAGTGTGCTTTATCCGACGCGCTTTAACGAGCCAGCGGTATGGACGTATCACAAAAACGGCAGACCTATTGCCATTAAGCTCACACCTCGTTTTCAATCCAACCAAAACAGAGCGGCTATTAACGCCGCCATTGCAGGCGTTGGGGTTGTTCGGTTGATGTCCTATCAGGTTGCAGAAGCACTTAGAAGTGGTGATTTGGTAAGTTTGTTAGAAGATGTGGAAGACAAAAAGTTGCCTATACAGGTGGTAAGTGTTGAAGGGCGTAAGAACCTTACTAAGGTTAAAATGTTCATTGACTATGTCAAGGCAGGGTTGGCGAACAACGAGTATCTTAACCCTAGAGCCTGAATAATCCAGAGTATCTTGACCTACGCGTGTGGTGCTCAGGCTGTAGCATAAGTTGTGAGTAAAATGGGTTGCGTTACACTAAACCAATCGTTATCGTCGCAGAGATTTTAAAGTTAGCATTTTAAAATTGGCATCTTAAAATTTGTATTTTGACATCTATAACTTTAACAGGATCTGTTAAAGGCGCTACTCAAACGTTAATAATAAAAAATCATCGAGGCAACATGGTTTCCTGGCAATCACTTACATTTAATGAACTGACTAATCATCAACTCTTCGACTTGCTCAAGCTGCGTGTCGATGTTTTTGTCGTTGAGCAAAACTGTGCCTATTCGGAGCTTGACGAAAAAGACCGCCATCCAAAAACTCATCACTTAATGGGGTTTCAAGATAACAAATTGGTAGCGTGTGCACGATTACTTGGCGAAGGGGTTAGTTATCCATCGGTGAGTATCGGTCGAGTAGCTACCAGCGAAGCTTTCAGAGGTAAAGGGGCGGGCAGAGCACTTATGCGTGAAGCCATTGATCATTGTGAGGCGTTATGGCCAGGCTGTGATATTGAAATTGGCGCGCAAGAGTATTTAAAACGGTTTTATGAAGGTTTTGGGTTTGAAGCCACCTCGACTATGTACTTGGAAGACGATATTCCTCACATCGATATGAAAAGAGCAGGCACGGCAACAGAGTAGCTCAGTGCCTAGCTCGAAATATTGGTTTGCATGACCTTTTATGGCCCAGGCGTTTAACCTAATAATTATGTTTACCCGTGCCAACCTTTAAGCTGTGCTTTTATGTGCACCTAGATACCATCAACCCTAACGCTTATTTGGCATCAGGTAATTGGGAGACTAATTCATCTAGTCCGCTTACCACCGTGTCAGGCGCTATTGCTAACGGGTAAAGTACCTTACCGGGGCGTGCAATGAACGCGGCTTGCCAGCCTGCCTGTTTAGCACCAGCAATATCCCAACCGTGGGCCGCCACTAACATAGCGTCTTCTGCTGCTATACCCATTTTTTCAATAGCCCACTCATACGTGCGTGTATCGGGCTTATATAAGTTAATGTCTTCTACACTTAGTCGTTCGTCGAAATAAGACAAAAGATCAGCATTCTTAAATTGAGTATATACGCCTTGATTAGACGAGTTGGTAAGGCTTACTAGTTTATAACCCTTGTTTTTAAGTGCCTGTAAGCCATCGCGCACGTCAGGATGGGGTGGTAGGCTTCGCAATGGCGTGACAATTGCCGTTTTCGCTTGCGCTTTGGTCAATTCAATACCTTCAATTTCAGCCACCATCAGCAAGGAGGCAACGCCAATTTCTCCAAAGGTATGAAAGCGGCCAGTCGTTGAATCAACCAGTGAATGATGCAGCATAGTAGAGAACCACAGTGGCAACAAATCATCTCGACCGCCCAAGGCTTCGCCTACCGAGCTGCGCATGGCGGTGAGGTCAAGTAAGGTCTCATTAACATCGAAAAAGATAACCTTTGGTGCTCGCAATTCCCGTGCAGACATTGCTGTATTCTTATCAGGCTGCGCGGCACCTCTGGTGTCTGTCTGAGCGAAGACTGGTGATGACAATAGACTAATGCCTACAGCGGTTGCGCAACATAGCCTTGAGAGTAATGAAGAAGGTGAGCGAGCCATAATTATCCTTTATAAAATTTGAACGAGTGTTCAAATTAGGCGGGATAACACATGAATGCAATAGCTAATGAGACGAAACGACTATTTTCTGGTGGTCAACCGATAGCCGTTGCCTCTCAGAGTTTCAATAAATATGGCATCACTGCTGTGAAGCTTTTGTCGCAGCCTACTGATATACACATCAACAACATTAGTTAACGGATCGCTGTGGCTTCGCCATACTCGACTTAATATGCGTTCTCGAGACAGCACTTTTTCAGCATTTTCTGCGAAGTAGTAGAGCATGTCGTATTCTAGTTTGGTGAGTGAAATCTCTTCCCCAGACAATGTCGCAATACGTGACTCGTCATCGATGTTTAACGGTCCGATGGTGAGGCCTAATTGGGTAACCGGTGTATTCGTCACTCTTCGGCTTAAGGCCGTTATGCGCGCAAGTAGTTCGTCAAAGTCAAATGGCTTGCACAAATAGTCATCCGCGCCTTGTTTTAAACCATTCACGCGCTCGCGTACTTCGTCCACCGCGGTTAGTAACAAAACCATAGGGGCATGGGGAAGCGACTTGATTGCGGGCAGCAGCTCTACGCTATCTTCATCACCAAACATGCGATCAAGTACAATAATAGCAGGGGCTTCATGGCGAATGCGCGTGACTAAGTTGTGTAATGCCGACTCTTCGATGCACTCAAAACCTTCAGCGCTTAAGCCTCGTGATAGAAAGCGTAGCAAGGGGGCTTCGTCATCAGCAATAAGAATTTTCATTGTTGTTATGATCCTAGTCGTTCGAAGTTACTTAACGGTTGTTATTAATCTAAGGACGTCGCGTGGTCTTGTAAAACTGGCAGCGTCAACGTGAACTGCGAGCCTTTACCTAATGTGGAATGCGCACTCAATGTACCGTGGTGGGCTTCTGCTATCGCTTTAGCGATAGACAAACCTAGCCCCATTCCATTGCCTTTGCGCTTTAACCTAACGAAGCGTTCAAAAACGTGCTGCAAATCACTTGACGAAATGCCTTCACCGCTATCAATGACCGATACGTTGATATTCGGGCCTTCGCTCTCAACGCGCAGCACAATGGGCGTATCGGGATAAGAATATTTGTGCGCGTTTTCGATAAGGATGGTCAGTACCTGCGCAATTCTGTCTTTGTCGATGAGCACTTGGACCTCATTATTGGCAAGCCATTTAAGATCTAAGTCTCTTGGCTTTGTGAGCTTTTGCCATAACGCCATATTTTGTGTAAGCAGGTTATGTAAGTCAGATTTAACCAGATCTACAGTAAATTCGTGCATCTCGGCACGCGCTAGCAGCAGCAAATCATCAACCAACTTACTTAAGTTCACGGCTTGCTCAAGTATGGTTTCTAGCGTTTCTTCATAAATCTCGTTGCTAGCCGCAGCCTGCCTAAGGGTTACCTGAGCTTCGCCACGAATAATGGTTAAGGGTGTGCGCAATTCGTGACTTACATCAGCCATAAATTGTCGGCGCTTTGCGTCCAGCTGAGTGAGTTTATTGTTGGCTTCTTTTAAAGCCCGGGTTCGGCTCTCCACTTCAAACTCTAAGTGCTTACGATGGGCATCAGCCTGGTCTTCGTGTTCTTGTAGTCGCGCTATCATGGAATTTAGTGCTTTGACCAAGTCAGTAAATTCGCTATCCAGGGTTTCAGGCAATCGATAGTGGTAGTTTCCCGAGGCAATGGCATCGGTACCCGTGCGAATAACTGTAAGCGGCTGATACAGGGCATTGAATAGCCAATAACAACCCAGCAGAATGAAAGGACAGGTGATAAGGCCTAAACTGATAGTAAACCACACAATGCTGCTGTTTAGCGTTTCAATGCTAGCGTTAATGCGGGATACAACGCCTGTCTGGCGGTTTACTGCAGAGTTGATGGCCTCCCTAAACTGGTTGTCGATAGTTATTTCAAGTAATGTTTGAAGGCGCTGCTGTTGATTAAGTGGAGTACTGTCGTTACTTAGCGCAATAGCTCTAAACTCTTCCACAATGCCTTGAATCAGCGCTTCAAGTTCATCGGTATCTTCAACACTTCCTAATGTTGCCTCAAGCCCTAGTGCTTCGCGTTGGGCAAGTTCCAGAGATTTTATACGGTTCAACGAGTTTTCTATTTGTTGTTGTTTGTTTCTCACTTTCGCTTGGTTCGCATTCTTGCCAAAAATAAGCTCATCGGTTAGCTGTTTGAAAAGCCTGTAGGAAATACTTGATAACTGCTGGTGCTCTGACAGCAGGGATTGAGCGAGTTGAGCTTGCGCTAAGTTAGTGCGCGTTAAATGCGCAGATATGGCTGCACTGGCTAAAGCAATCAACAGAATAAAAGTGGAAAGTAGCCCAAAAAGGTAGAGTTTACGTTTGTACATTGGCAGCAGCGTTATGATTATTTGTCACTATATACGCTAAATGTAATTTAATGGTGCAGTTTCACGGCAATAAAATAGTAAGTCAGAGCAGATGGGCTACCAGCGACATGTCGTCTGAATTGGTGTAGAAATAGAACGTAAAAAAGGGCGCGCGAGAGAGAAAAAGTACGTTCATAAAAGTCGTGATCACTATGAAAACGTAATCGTTTAAGCCGTGCGCTCAAGAATAGACAAGGCAATATCTGTTTGATATTGGAGCTCTTCATCTATTTTCCAGTGTTCGGGGCTCCAACCCGCTAAGAACCGATAAAAGTCAGCGCAGGCGAAGGGGTACAGGTACTTCCATTCAGCAATGATAAGCGCAATATCAGCACGCTTGAAACAAGCCGAACTATCATTGTTAGCCAATCGAGTGTGTAGCGCATCTTCGAGCGCTTGAAAGTAGTTATCGAGCAATGCATCACGATGTTTCATGTGGGTTTGGGTTGATAGGGCACTGCCCAAAAAATACGCCACGTCCTTTATGCCTGCGCCATAACCCACGTACTGAAAGTCGACAGCTGCACAGTCAGAAAAATCTTCGGTAAAACAAAAGTTAGCCACTTTAGCATCGCCGTGCACCAAAGTGTGATAGTGAGCGTCGCCTAACGTGGTAGATATATCGACAGCATGTTGCTTTAGTAATCCATCCGACATGGCGTTGAACTCATCTTCACGGGTTGCCAAGTGCCAATAAGTGCCTTCAGGCCATAATTGTAAACGTCGGCTATCAAATTCATCTCTCACATTGACAAAGCGTGCATGAAAGTTGGCAAGCCATTTTAGAACAGTGATGCATTGCGCAGCGGTAAGTGAAGAGGCCGTGCGAGAATAGCCGCTGTGTGCTAAGTCTTCCATAACAAGAAGGGAGGCTTCGCCCTGTTGGCTGTGCCCTAAGTATTTAGCTGTACGGCACGACGCATCAGTTTGGACTTGAACGTCGCTATAAAAACAGTTCTCTACCTTAAAAGATTGGCACTTACGGTTGTGGCTAGCTTCACCATTCCAGCCTTTAGGGTGAGAGAGCCTGTGTGGCGGAGTGGCGCATTTCACGACTACTTTTAGCGCTGCTTCGTCTCCACCTTGTTGCGCGCCAAGTGGGTTTTGTTGAGCTTGGTGATACTGGCTTTCTTGGAAAGGGCTACTCTCGTCCTGGTTCTTTGAAAAAGTACTATTGGGATAGCCCAAAGTGGCACGAAAGCACGCACCGTAGCCACTCCAAAGAGGTTGAATCATTTGTGTGTCTAATACTTGCGCGCTACATACTTGGCTTAACCAATCTATATACTGCTGGTTTACCGTATCTGACATTTTATTCTCAACTCGGACTCGATGTTAAACGTACACTAGCAAACAAAAAAGCCGCTCGAAAGCGGCTTTTACATCAATTAGCTAGTAGCGCACTAGCGACTGAAAATTATTCAGCCACTGCTGCTACTTCGGCAACGTCATCTACCGACTGAGGAAGCGTTGTTACTGCTGATGCACGTGACGTTACGTGCGACATCGCTGCAGTTTTACCCGATACTGCGAGTGCAGGTCGTGTGTCGTCAGCTTTAGCGGTAAGCGCTACATCAACAAATGCGTCGTTTACTGCTGCAGGCAATGCCATAGGGTGCGATGCGCCACGCTTTCCTTTGCCACTCGCTGCTAGGCTCGAAGAAGGCGCTGCTGTTGTTTCAGCCTCTTCTTTAGCCGCTGGCGTATCTGCTTTCGCCTCTTGTACCTGTGCTTCTGGTTCTGCAACTACAGGTGCGTCAGCCAAGTTTATTTCAACTTGCTCTGGCGATGCTGTTGCTTCGTCTTTAGCTTCTGGCGCCGTATCAGCTTGCGTTGTTTTAGCTTCAACTGCCGGTTCCGCTTGTGCTGCCGGAGCTGTTTCTTCAACGTTGCTTTCTTGCACTGAAGTTTGAGCTTCTTTAGCCGGTTTAGCTTCAGTTGTCGCGTTATCGTCTGCTGACGTTACTTCATCAGTTGAGTCTACAGCTTCCGAAGGTTTATCGTTCGCTGACGGCTCTGCATCCGCTGAAGGCTTATTTCCCGCTGAAGGTTCTTTACCCGCTAAAGGCTCTGCATCAAACTGAAGTTCGTCCTGAACGGCTTCAACGTCAAGTTTTGCTTTCTCTTGCTTAGCAACAGGTTGCTCTTCAGCTGGCGCTAGTTGCCCAGGCTCTTTTGCTTGTGTTTCTTCGACAACAGGTGCATCTGTCTTAGCTGTCGCTTCAACTTCTGCTTCTGGCTGCTGCGGTGACAACTCACCAGGCTGTTTAGCTTGCGTGTCTGAATCGTCAACTTGCTGCGACTCTTTCTTACGACGTTGACCAGCGGCACGAACGTGACGTGGAGAGCGGCGTGAACGGCCACGGCCTTCACGTTTTTGACCATGCTCTTCGCTGTTAGCGTCGGTATTTGCATCAGTGCCGTCAACGGCATCACTGGTAATCGCTGATGAGTCATCTTCACCCTTAACAGCATCCGATACTGGCTTCGCTTCAGCAGGTTTATCCGCTGGCTTTTGCGCGGCTTTGACTGCTGGCTTTTGCTCATCCTTCTTCTGTTCAGCAGTGTTTTCAACCGGTGACTCTGCTTTCGGCGCTTTAGGCTTGGCGTCAGCTTTAGCTTTGTGCTGCGATGGCGCTTCTTTAACTACTGGCGCAGCCTGGGCTTCGTTTTGTTCAACAGTAGTTGCCCCGTTGTCATCTTTCTTCACACGGACGCTGCGGCGCTTGTCACGACGTTTTCTGCGTTCAGCAACTTCACGCTTCTTCTGCGCTTGGTTTTCTTGCTGCTCGCCGTCTTGCTTCTCGTGCTTAGGCTTTTGTTGCTCATCGCGAGGTTGTTGTGCCTTACGAGGCTTACGACCTTTGTTATTGCGCTTATCATCTTGATCTTGGCGCTGGTCTCGCTGCTGATCGCCGCGCGGTTTGCGATTATCATTCTGCTCACCATCGCGATTTTGGTCTTTACCTTGGTCTCTGTTTTGAGACTGATTGCCACGACGATTGTTCTTGTTGCGCGGCTTGCGGCGACGGTCGTCATTATTGCGGCTGCGGTTGTTTCTATTTTTATTACCAGACTGTGGCTTCTTGTCTTTATTGGTTTCTTCTTCGCTTTCGCTACCGAATAAATCACTAATCCATTTGCCAAATCGGGCAAATAGTGAAGGCACATCGTCGGCTTTCTTTGCTGTTTCTTCTTTTGGCGCAACTACAGGTGCAGCCGTTGGTGCAACAAGGCCTTTCAGTGCTGGCTCTTCACGCTTAACCGGTGCAGAAGTCGTTGTTTCCGTCTCAGCTTCTACCGCAGGCATTAACTCTACGTCGTAACTCGCTTCAGATATAACGTCATCTGGACGTCTGCGTAATACCTGGTAGTGCGGTGTATCTAGGTTTGCATTAGGAATAAGCAGTAAATCTACGCCGTGACGCTTTTCGAGAAGCTGAATTGACTTACGCTTTTCGTTAAGTAGATAGGTCGCAACTGGAACGGGTAACTGCGCTTCAATTTGCCCCGTGTTTTCTTTAATGCTCTCTTCTTCCAAAATACGAAGAATAGACAGTGCCAAAGACTCAGTGCCACGAATGGTACCGTGACCAGAGCATCGTGGGCACACGTGGTGCGCAGATTCGCCTAGAGAAGGACGTAAACGCTGACGGGACATTTCAAGAAGGCCAAAGCGGGAAATACGACCCAATTGTACTCGTGCTCTGTCGCTTCTCACCGCGTCTTTCATGCGGTTTTCAACTTCACGTTGGTGACGTACTGGCGTCATATCAATGAAGTCGATTACAACCAATCCACCTAGATCACGAAGACGCAGTTGACGGGCAATCTCGTCTGCCGCTTCTAGGTTTGTGTTAAGCGCTGTCTCTTCAATATCACCACCTTTTGTTGCACGGGCAGAGTTAATATCTATAGAGGTTAGTGCTTCTGTTGGGTCGATAACAATTGAGCCGCCAGAAGGCAAACGCACTTCGCGTTGGAATGCAGACTCAATTTGGCTTTCGATTTGGTAGTGACTAAATAACGGCACTTCACCACGATAGAGCTTTACGCGATTTGCAAAGTCAGGGCGCACTAATTGAATGTGCTGTAAAGCTTGCTCATAAATACTGGTTTTATCGATAAGGATTTCGCCAATATCGCGACGTAGGTAGTCGCGGATAGCACGAACAATTACGTTACTTTCCTGGTGAATTAAGAAAGGGGCTTCGCGTTCTTCAGCAACGCTAGAGATAGCTTCCCAATGGGTAAGCAAGACTTTTAAATCCCATTCTAGCTCTTCGTAAGATTTGCCAACCCCCGCAGTGCGAACAATCAAACCCATACCTTCAGGAAGGTCCAATTTGCTTAGTGACTCTTTAAGCTCTGTACGCTCATCGCCCTCTATTCGGCGTGAAATACCGCCAGCGCGAGGGTTGTTTGGCATAAGTACTAGGTAACTGCCTGCGAGCGATAAGAATGTAGTTAATGCAGCGCCTTTTTGGCCGCGCTCTTCTTTATCAATTTGAACAATTACTTCTTGGCCTTCTTTAATCACATCTTTGATGTTAGGGCGGCCTTCGAATTTGTAACCTTTAGGGAAGTAAGTGCGGGCAATTTCTTTGAGGGGTAGGAAGCCGTGGCGCTCTGCACCGTAGTCAACAAAAGCAGCTTCTAAGCTGGGTTCAACGCGGGTAATTTTACCTTTGTAGATGTTCGCTTTTTTCTGCTCGTGTCCTGGACTTTCTATATCTAAATCATACAACCGTTGCCCATCGACAAGAGCAACGCGCAACTCTTCTTGCTGAGTTGCATTAATTAACATTCTTTTCATTGTATCTAACTCTGTTTTCGTACAGCCGTTAAGACACAAAATTAAAGTGACATGTGCAAACCCTCACCGCGCAACCTCACGGCTGGACGGGGACCTTGTTGTAACGTCGCATTATCCCTGGTGGGCAAACACTCACGCGAATAAACAAGCGCCTTTATCTTAAGCGCAAACCCATACGATCGTGAATTGACACGTATAATCGTACAGATGCATTCATGTTCACACTGCTTTAAGGATGTCGGGAGCGACTAGCCCTTATTACTCATTTCATTTTTTCAAGCGGCATCATTTTTGCCACTCAATTGTCATTTAATTCTGTTAGCTAAACGGCAAACTTATTTTATGTTCGCAAGCATGGCCTCGCTTTTTACGGCAGTGTAGTCGTTGCCTCTCTCGCGGGGTCGGTATGAATGTGTTATTTCATCGAACACTTATCATTGCTGATGTCACCGACGCTCAAACCATGCTTTTATCGTTTACAAGTTAAAACAACACACTCAGATGCGTGCTGATTTTCGGTCTTGTTGTTGTTTTTATAACGCTGTGTTTCACATTGTTAAAGTGCGGCAACGAAATGCCTGTTCCACACCTTTCTTTTTACGTGAATTTAATCGTGTTAAAAACATCGATAATTATCGCACTAAAAGTCAAATTTTAGCAAGGAAAGCGAATGAATAAATCCCATAAATTGAGATGTTAAATACAGAAAACATGCGCTTTGGATAAAAAGTATGCGCAAAGGTGGGTTTTCTAAGTCCTAGCTAAGCGCTGATATAATAATTATTTAGTAAAACGTAACTTTCAGTATGTTGGGCACTTTGCAATAGGGTATAATGCCCCTATGAAAGAAGAAGCTCCCCAAAAAGTACGTTTTGTAACGGTTGAAGCCGACTTGGCTGGTCAACGTATCGATAATTTTTTGCGCACCCAGCTAAAAGGTGTGCCGAAAAGCATGATTTATCGCATTTTGCGCAAAGGTGAAGTGCGGGTGAATAAAGGTCGTGTTAAGCCTGAATATAAGTTACAAGCCGACGATTTAATCAGAATTCCACCGGTTCGCGTGTCGGAAGGTGCGCCTGCGCCATCGCCAAAGCTCGATAAAATTGCATCATTAGAGTCGCATATTCTTTTCGAGGACGACCGTATACTTGTTATCAACAAGCCATCGGGAATGGCAGTTCACGGAGGAAGTGGCTTGAGTTTTGGTTTAATCGAAGGCTTAAGAGCCTTGCGTCCCGATGCCAAATTTATGGAATTGGTACACCGATTAGACCGTGACACGTCGGGCTGCATTTTAATTGCTAAAAAACGTTCTGCCCTTCGCCACATGCATGAGCAGCTTCGCACTGGCAAAATGGACAAGCGATATAATGCGCTAGTTGCAGGTGAGTGGCCTAAAACTCGATTTAAAGTTAAAGCGCCGCTTCGTAAAAATGTGCTGCAATCGGGTGAGCGCATGGTAAGTGTAAGCGACGATGGTAAACCGTCAGAAACTCGCTATCGCATATTAGAGGAATACGCGGGTGCAACCTTGGTTGAAGCGTCGCCTATTACAGGTAGAACCCACCAAATTCGCGTTCACTGTTTGCATGCGGGTCATCCTATTGCTTGTGACCCAAAATACGGTGATGCGGATTTCGACGCGGCAATGCGCCAAAAAGGGCTGAACAGACTGTTCCTTCACGCTCGCAGTATTTCACTGCTGCACCCAGCGACTGAAGAGCGCGTCACATTTACCGCGCCATTAGACGACACTCTCTCAAATACACTTAAAGCGCTGTAAGTTATGCATTCAAAAAAACAGGCTGTGGAAACACAGCCTTTCATTTCGTTAGATAAAACACTGCCTAAGTACAAACTTGTTATCTTCGATTGGGATGGCACGCTCATGGATTCGGCGACAAAAATTGTTAGCTGCATGCAGCTTGCTGCAAAGCAGTGTGATATGCCTGTTCCTACCTACGATGAAGTAGGTCACATTATTGGTATAAGTTTAAAGCCTGCCATTAAACAGCTTTTTAATATCAAAGACGATGAGTTAGCCGAACGTTTAGTCGCCGCCTATAAAGAGGCATTTGTCACTCGCGATACAACGCCGTGTCCTTTGTTTGATGGCGTTGAACAGTTACTTAGCAATTTGAAAGAAGCGGGATGCACATTGGCCGTTGCGACAGGTAAAGCGCGCCGCGGTCTTGATCGAGCGTGGGCACAAACAGGGACGGGACCTTTCTTTAGTGCGTCACGTACCGCCGATGAGGCAGAATCAAAGCCTTCGCCCGATATGCTCCTACAGTTACTTGATGAACTTAGTGTAAAAATAGAAGACGCCGTGATGATTGGTGACACAACCTACGACATGCAAATGGCGAAAACGATTGGTATGGATAGGATAGGTGTGTCATATGGCGTTCACGCGCAGGTTCATTTAGAAGCGTTGTTACCTGTAGCACTTGTACACTCTATAAGTGAACTAGAAACAGCGCTATTCAAATAGCGCTGGTTTGTAGCACTGCTTTGATACAACTGCTCTGATACAACTGCTCTGACAGAATTAGTGGCTTACTGTGCAGCCATTGCTAATAAATCGACATCGAAGTGTGCGCCCAGTAATTCATTTAGCAGCATTATCGGAAGACCGATTAAACTGTTAGGGTCGCGGCTTTCTATTTTATCGAACAGTAATACACCCAAACCTTCGCTTTTAAAACTGCCGGCGCAATCGAGTGGTTGCTCTTTATCTACATAGGCGCGAATGGTAGTTTCACTGTTATGCCGAAAGAAAACGCGTGTTTCATCTACCTGCGTTATCGTTTTATTGGCACTAGGTTGGTGAAGGCAAAGTGCAGTATAAAATGACACTTGCTTACCTTGGCATGCCATTAGCTGGTTTACTGCATTTTCAAACGTGCCAGGCTTGCCAAGTAGCTGCGGGCCCGCATCGGTTTGGACCAAAGCTACTTGATCACTACCTATAATAATGGTGTCGTTATTTACCTTTTCTAATTCAGCGGCAACCTTGTGCGCCTTTTGTTCGGCTAAACGTAAACTCAATGCAGTAGGGCTTTCGTTCGCAAAGGGCGTTTCGTCAATATCTGGTGCGTGGGTGTCTACCTGAATACCAATGTTGGCGAGCAACATTTTTCGGTATTGCGATGATGAGGCAAGAACAAGGGAGGCCACAATTACTCCTTTTATAAAATCAATATGTTGCGTACTTTCAGTTAGTAGTACAATGTTACATTATCACTGCGTACCACATACAGCGTTTTATTGTAGGTTAAAACGCAATTTTGCTTTGACAGGAAGGGGTTGACCCTATATCATGCGCGCCCTATGCAGAAAGTGAAACTCCCTCATTCGGTTGAACCGACTAAAAGTGCCATGAAACGTTCCGATTACCGGGGCGTGATTGCGTCTAAAGATATGGAACGATTGAGTGAAGCAGTTGTCCGATGCAATGACTATGTGGACGCAGAAGTACAGTTCGAAAAAGACGCGCAGGGTCTTACTGTCTTTCACGGCCATCTAGCCACGCAGGTAACACTTATCTGTCAAAGGTGTAATGGTGAACTCGATTATCCCGTGGAAGCGGAATTCTGTTTTACTCCAGTGCAGGGAGAAGAACAGGAAAGCGATGACATCATTCCCGAGGCTTACGAACCGGTAGAGGTCAACGACCACGGAGAAGTTAATCTGCTTCAAATTTTTGAAGACGAGCTACTGTTATCTTTGCCAATTGTGCCCCTTCATGCAGAGTCGGAGTGTACAGTGAAGCAGGACGATATGTCGTTTGGAAAGATTGAACCGGAACAAGAGCGACAAAACCCTTTCGCGGTTTTGAAAGAACTTAAGCGAGACCAGGAGTAAGTTATGGCAGTACAACAAAATCGTAAAACGCGTTCTAAGCGCGGTATGCGTCGCTCACACGATGCATTGACAGGCGCGACTTTGTCTGTCGATTCAACGTCGGGCGAAACTCACCGTCGTCACCACGTGACCGCTGACGGTTATTACAAAGGCAAAAAAGTAATCGGCGCGTAATACGGCGACTACATTTTGTCTAAACTAACCATCGCGTTAGATATCATGGGGGGCGATCATGGTCCCCCTGTTATCCTTTCCGCAGCCGTAAAGGCTATTCAACTTCACCCAGACGTGCACTTCACGTTATGCGGTGATGAAGATACCATCAAAGCAGGTATACAGCCCCTTACCAACGCTGAACGCAACCGCGTTACTATTGTGCACTGCTCACAAGTCGTTGAGATGGGCGAAGCGCCAACGTCAGCGCTACGAAACAAAAAAGATTCTTCTATGCGTCGCGTTATTGAACTTGTCGAAAGTGGCGAGGCAAACGCGTGCGTAAGCGCAGGTAATACCGGTGCACTGCTTACTTTATCATTCTATTTGCTTAAAACCTTATCAGGCATTGATAGGCCCGCACTCATTAATATGATGCCTACAACAGGGCACCATAACGTATTTCTTTTAGATTTAGGCGCAAACGTGAACTGTACGCCTGAAATTCTTTTCCAATACGGCGTTATGGGCTCAGTGCTTGCGCAAGAGGTGGCGGGCATAGCATCGCCACGGGTTGCCTTATTGAACGTAGGCGAAGAAGATATTAAAGGTAACGCACAGGTAAAATCTGCCGACCAGCTTTTTAAAGATGCGCCAGGCATAAACTATATTGGTTATGTAGAAGGCGACGACATTTTCACCGATCATGCCGATGTAGTGGTAACAGACGGTTTTACTGGAAATGTAGCGCTTAAATCGAGCGAAGGGCTGGCTAAGTTAGTGATAAACGAAGTAAAACGCCAGTCACAGAAGAACTTTTATACCCGATTATTGGCAAAAATTGCCTTCCCATTACTGAAATCTATCTATAACAGCGTGAACCCCGACCAGTATAACGGTGCGAGTCTGATAGGATTGCGCGGCATTGTTATCAAGAGTCACGGAAATGCACAAAAAGACGCCTTTTATTACGCCATCGTGCAAGCAATGAAAGAAGCAAAAATGCATTTACCTGAAAAGATAAAGACAAAGATAGAAACGGTATTGTTGGAGCAGCTTTGAGCAAATATTCACGCTTTATAGGAACAGGTAGCTATTATCCCAGCGACGTGCGTACAAACGCAGATTTAGAGCAAATGGTGGACACCAGTGACGAATGGATCACTGACCGTACCGGGATAAAAGAGCGACGTATTATTGGAGCAGATGAAACCGCTGCTACCATGGGGGCAGAAGCCAGTAAGAAAGCCATTGAGATGGCTGGCATTGACCCGAATTCTATCGACATGATTGTGTGCGCTACCACAAGTGGTCGCTATGCGCTTCCAAGCACAGCATGTGAAATTCAACGCATTCTTGATATTGACGGTATCCCTGCATTTGACGTAGCTGCTGCATGTGCAGGTTACTGCTACGCATTAAGTGTTGCCGATCAATACATTAAGTCTGGCATGGCGAAACGTATTCTTGTAGTCGGTACCGACTGTTTGAGCCGCTTGATAAACCCTGAAGACAGAACCATGGTTATCTTGTTTGGCGATGCGGCAGGCGCAACGATTATTGAAGCGAGTGATGAACCTGGCATTCTTTCCACACATATCAATGCATCAGGCTCTCACGGTGATTTGCTGTACGTGGGTAATCCAACCCGTGGTGACGAGCAGTCGGTTCACGAGAACTGGGGTGTGATGCGTGGTAATGAAGTCTTTAAGGTTGCGGTAACCAAGCTTTCAGAAGTGGTAGAACAAACCCTTGCTGCCAACGGTATGCAAAAATCTGATCTTGACTGGTTAGTACCTCACCAAGCAAACTTTAGAATTATTAAAGCGACAGCTAAAAAGCTGAATATGTCTCTTGATCAAGTAGTGCTTACGTTAGAGCAGTATGGTAATACCTCTGCTGCTACTGTGCCTACAGCGCTTGATACCGCTATCAGAGACGGGCGCATTCAACGCGGACAGCACTTATTACTAGAAGCATTCGGAGGCGGATTTGCTTGGGCATCGGCGCTTGTACGCTATTAGCCTTGCAGATATTTGCCTTGGTGATATTTGCCTTGTTAGGGGGCACTCCAACTCCGACGTTTTCTCGCTTCTAGTAAATTAAAAATAATAAGGAATCGACATGACAAAGACAGCCTGTGTATTTCCAGGACAAGGTTCTCAAAGCGTAGGTATGCTAAAGGAACTTGCTGAGACTTCTCCGATTATCGAAGCAACGTTTAAAGAAGCCTCTGACGCGCTCGGCTACGATCTGTGGGATTTAGTCCAAAATGATACAGACGGTAAACTTAACGAAACCCATATCACTCAACCAGCGTTGCTTGCTGCTAGCGTAGCAATTTGGCGTGTTATTCGCGAGCAGGGCATCGATGTAGATTACCTAGCGGGTCACAGCCTTGGTGAGTACTCAGCATTAGTATGTGGCGGCGCCATGGATTTTGCTGATGCTATCAAGCTTGTGGAAGCCCGTGGTAAATACATGCAAGAAGCTGTACCAGCAGGTGCGGGTGCCATGTATGCCATTATCGGATTAGACGATGCCGCCATTGCGGATATTTGTCAGCAAACTGCTATTGCTACAGGCGATGTAGTTGCACCAGTTAACTTTAACTCTCCAGGCCAAGTGGTTATTGCAGGGGAAAAGAACGCCGCCGAGCAAGCTGCTAATGCGTGTAAAGAAGCGGGCGCCAAGCGCGCACTTCCTCTTGCGGTAAGCGTTCCTTCACACTGTGAGTTAATGCGTCCTGCAGCAGACAAGTTAGAAGACGCGTTATCGTCATTGAACGTTAATGAGCCTGCAATCAATATCGTGAATAATGTTGATGTCACTATTGAAACCCAAGGTGATGCAATCAAGAACGCATTAGTGAGACAACTATATTGCCCCGTTCAATGGACGCGTACTGTTGAATACTTGGCGGCAGCGGGCGTTGAGCGCGTTATTGAAGTAGGTCCTGGTAAAGTACTTACTGGATTGAACAAACGTATCGACAAGAGCCTAGAATCTCTTGCAGTTAATACACCTGATGGTGTTGAAGCATTAAAACAATAAGGAAACGCAATGAGTCAATTAGACGGTAAAATTGCGCTTGTTACCGGCGCAAGCCGAGGTATAGGCAAAGCGATTGCTACGCAGCTTGCACAGCAAGGTGCTACGGTTATCGGCACAGCAACCAGTGAAAATGGTGCACAAGCAATTAGCGATTATCTTTCTGAATTCGGCGGCAAGGGCTTTGCGCTAAATGTCACCGAAAAAGAAAGCGTAGATACCACGATTAAAGCGATCAATGAAGCACATGGTGGTATCGATATCTTGGTCAATAATGCCGGTATCACACGTGATAATCTGCTAATGCGCATGAAAGATGACGAGTGGCAGGATATTATCGACACCAACTTAACCTCAATTTTCACACTGTCAAAAGCGGTACTTCGCGGTATGATGAAGAAGCGTTTTGGTCGCATCGTGAACATTGGTTCAGTGGTGGGCAGTGCAGGTAATGCCGGACAGGCAAACTACACTGCAGCGAAAGCAGGGGTCATTGGTTTTTCTAAATCTATGGCGCGTGAAGTGGCTTCTCGTGGTATTACCATCAACGTTGTAGCGCCTGGTTTTATCGATACCGATATGACAAAAGCGCTGACCGATGACCAAAAAGAAGCCATTTTCAAAGATATTCCGGCTAACCGATTAGGCGAGCCTGATGAAATTGCAGCCACTGTTGCCTTTTTAGTAAGCGATGGTGCAGCCTATATTACAGGCGAAACTATCCATGTAAATGGTGGTATGTATATGGGGTAAATTCGCAAAAATTGCGAATTTTCCTTAGTTTGGGGTGGTATTTACCCGAACTTGGATGTAAAAATAGTATTTTACGAATTTCGAATGTCGCTGGTTTGACCAGAAAATTTGTTTAAACTGGTGCTTGCAAGGATGCACCTTGCAAAATAAACTAGCGGCACTTTTATTATCTAGTGACGTTTAAGGGAAACCTAGAATTATGAGTAACATTGAAGAACGCGTTAAGAAAATCATCGTTGAACAACTTGGCGTGAAAGAAGAAGAAGTAAAAGCAGAAGCTTCATTCGTTGACGATTTAGGCGCTGATTCACTTGACACTGTTGAGCTAGTAATGGCTTTGGAAGAAGAATTCGATACTGAAATTCCTGACGAAGAAGCAGAAAAAATTACTACTGTTCAATCAGCAATTGATTACATCAACGCTAACAAAGACGCTTAAGTCTTAAGTAGCGACAAAACGGCTCTTCTAACAGAGCCGTTTTTGTATCTCCTACCTTAGTTCCAAAGCGAGGGCTTTTTGTGACAAAACGTCGCGTAGTGGTTACTGGTCTTGGAATGCTTTCACCATTAGGTCTTAATAGCGAAGACACATGGCGCAAATTGCTCGCGGGCGAAAGCGGCATCGGTGAAATCACCCATTTCGATTGTAGTAACTATTCAACCCGTTTCGCAGGTCAAATTAATGATTTTGATCCGCAGGAATACATTGAAAAGAAAGAAACCAAGAAAATGGACCGCTTTATCCAGCTGGGTATAGCAGCAGGCAAGCAAGCCTTGGTCGATTCTGGTTTAACTATTTCACAAGATAATGCGCATCGTGTAGGTGTAGCTATTGGTTCAGGTATTGGTGGTTTAGAACAAATTGAACAAAACCATTTGAAACTGACAAATAGCGGTCCTAAGCGCGTATCGCCATTTTTTGTACCTTCAACCATTACCAACATGATCTCAGGCTTTTTGTCTATCATGGAAGGGTTGAAAGGACCGAATTTAAACGTTGTGACTGCTTGTACAACAGGCGTTCACAACATTGGTATTGCCGCAAGAACAATTGCTTATGGCGATGCTGATGCCATGCTGGCCGGAGGCGCAGAAGCGTCTATTACTCCGCTAGGCATGGCTGGTTTTGCCGCGGCACGTGCGTTGTCATCTCGCAACGACAACCCACAAGCAGCAAGCCGCCCATGGGATAAAGACCGCGATGGTTTTGTCATGGGTGAGGGCGCTGGCGTGGTAATGCTAGAAGAATACGAAGCTGCAAAAGCGCGTGGCGCGACCATTTATGCAGAACTGGTTGGTTTTGGCATGAGCGGCGACGCATACCACATGACTTCTCCACCTGAAGATGGAGAAGGTGCGGCAGCGTCTATGCAAAACGCGATAAATGATGCGAAGTTGGATGCAAGCGAAATCGGCTATGTTAACGCACATGGTACGTCTACGCCTGCAGGTGACATTGCGGAAGTGGCAGCAGTAAAACGCGTGTTCAATGACCATGCTCACAAGCTACTTGTTAGCTCTACCAAGTCAATGACAGGCCATTTGCTAGGGGCCGCCGGTTCAGTTGAGGCAATTTTCACTATTTTGGCACTGCGTGACAAAATGGCGCCGCCAACCATTAACTTGGACGAACCAGGTGAAGGCTGTGACTTAGACTTTGTTGCACACAAAGCAAAAGCATTCAATGAAGACTACGCACTGTGTAACTCATTCGGGTTTGGCGGTACGAACGGCTCATTGATTTTCAAGCGTATCTAATACGGCGTAACTAATATAGCGTACTTATCGCTGATTAAGTGAACTTCACGTATATTTAAAAGGCAGCTTCGGCTGCCTTTTGTTGTTTATACAGTTATATCTCACAGTAAATATCATAAAACTCAGGTCTCTTTGAGCACAGCTACAGCCAAATCAATTCAGCTAGACGTTGTCTGACCAACGCAAGTTGGTATACTTCCAACAACCACAATAACGGCGAACAAGAGTAGGCAGTGAGAATTATTCCTAGCGCTACGCCTATTTCATCAAGTGACAGGGCGTTTAATTATGGCGACGGTGTGTTTACCACATTGTTGGTAAGTGAACATCAAGTAAAATTATTGCCTTATCATATTTCACGTTTAGAGCACGATGCGGCAGCCATCAAGCTCAATATCGATATCCGCGCGCTTGAAGCCGCAATTGCTGAACAGGTTAAGACGATAAAGAGCGGTTCAGGTGATAACGCTTCTCCAAAATATGTGCTAAAAGTTCACGTGTCGGGAGGTCAAGCCGGAAGGGGGTATGCGCGAAGCGAAGACAGTGAAGCATTAGTCAGATTTAGCCAGCACCCTTACCCTGTCCATTACGATAGTCTTGCGAATGAAGGGGCAACGGTAATATGCGCTCAAACGCGGTTAGCCATTCAACCATTGCTTGCGGGTGTAAAGCATATGAACAGGCTAGAACAAGTCTTAATTAAGCACGAAGTAGACGACGCTGGCGTACACGATGCTATTGTTTGCGATACCCAAGATAACATTATTGAAGCGAGTGCTGGCAATGTATTTTTCTACCTCAATGAACAATGGTATACCCCGTCTTTGAAGGGAAGCGGTGTCAATGGCGTAG
This sequence comes from Alteromonas sp. Cnat3-28, assembly GCF_022348265.1. Classification (NCBI taxonomy): domain Bacteria; kingdom Pseudomonadati; phylum Pseudomonadota; class Gammaproteobacteria; order Alteromonadales; family Alteromonadaceae; genus Alteromonas; species Alteromonas sp. Cnat3-28. The sequence continues at coordinate 41,288 of NZ_JAKREY010000008.1, read as the reverse complement.
TCAGGCAGTGTCTTATTGATTCGCTGTTAAACGACAATTGTTCGCTTCACGTGGGGGAATATGACCTTTCTTATTTGCGAAAAGCGAGTGCAGTGGTAATTACCAATGCACTAATGGGCGTAATGCCGGTACAGAAAATACAAATGCCGGATTTCTCTTATGTCGATTTTGATGTAAGAAGCGATGCGATTGTAGCGCTAAAGACACGGCTTCAGACTGCGCTTCAAAATTAACTAAAACGCACTTCTCACAACGGGGTTCGTCAACGTTTTACGAGCTTCACCAGATTAGTAGTAAAAAGAAATAAAATGGAATGTAAAGCAATGAAGAAAGGGGAAGTTCAAGCATGAAGCGGGTAATTGTTATTCTATTATCTCTTGTCATGCTTGCCGTTGTTGGGGCAGCCTCTGGCGTAATGTATGTCTCGAGCAAGGTTACCAATGAACTAGCATTAAAAAGTGAAACCTTATTTACGATAGAGAGCGGCAGTAACGCTTATCGTACCGTGAAACACTTGCGTAAAATAGGCATGACCGATGTGTCGCCCTTTGTTGCTAAGGTGTGGCTCAAATTCTTTGCAGGCAGTACGTCTGTTAAGTCTGGCACCTACATGCTGCGCCCAGGGCAGTCACTAGTAGATGTGTTTACCTTGTTTACTGAGGGCGATGAGCACCTCTTCGCAGTGAGTCTAGTTGAAGGGCTAACTCTTGCACAGTGGCTTGAGGCGCTTAAACAAAACACAGATTTGGTGTTTGATTTAAATGAAGGGAAATTAAACCAGCTCACTCAGGATAATGGTGTAGATTGGTGTTGCGAAAACGTTTCGCAGACAGAGGGCGTATATTTGGCTGATACGTATTTCTTTACCAAAGGCACAACCGCAAGCGAGGTATTGAAAAGAGCACACCGCGCGCTAATTGACTTTGTTTCTAGCGAATGGGAATTACGGGATGCCGAACTGCCGTTAGCCACACCTTACGAGGCTCTTATCTTAGCGAGTATCATTGAAAAAGAAACGGCTGTGCCTGCGGAACGTGACATGATTTCAGGCGTTTTCGTCAATAGGCTAAACAGAAATATGCGTCTTCAAACTGATCCCACCGTGATTTATGGTATCGGTCCTACGTTTGACGGAAACATTACCCGTAAGCACTTGCGAACAGCAACGCCTTACAATACCTATGTTATTAAAGGGCTCCCACCTACGCCTATCGCGATGGCAGGCAAGGCCGCCATTCACGCTGCGTTGCACCCACTGACAACGGATGCACTCTATTTTGTGGCGAAGGGCGATGGCAGCCATCAATTTTCTACGACACTAGCTGAACACAATGCAGCTGTGCGAAAATACCAGTTAAAACGATAGCCGTATTGATGCAGACAACCGATACGTTATAGCTAAACAAAAAACAGAGTTTAAAAAGTAATGCGCGGAAAGTTTATTGTAGTTGAAGGCCTTGAAGGGGCAGGAAAAAGCTCAGTAATAGGGCTAATTGTTCAAGCATTAAAAGACGCGGGAAAGCGCGTTGAGCAAACTCGTGAGCCGGGCGGCACACCTATGGCTGAAGCTATTCGAGAATGTGTAAAACACGACTGGGATGAGACCGTTAGTGAGGAGACTGAACTACTTCTTATGTATGCGGCGCGTGTGCAATTACTTACCAATAAAATCTTACCATCACTTGATGCTGGTGCGTGGGTGGTAGGTGACAGACACGACCTGTCATCTCAAGCCTATCAAGGCGGTGGTCGGGGCGTCAGTGGAAAAACAATGTCGGCCATCAGCGATATCGCCCTTAAAGGGTTTAAGCCAGATTTAACTTTATATCTGGATGTCGAGCCTGCGGTTGGACTAGAGCGCGCCCGTGGGCGAGGGGAGCTTGACCGCATTGAGCAAGCGGGGCTCGCCTTTTTCGAACGAACTCGTGCAAAATACTTGTCTCTTGCTAAGCAAGATGAATCTATCGTCGTGGTCAGTGCAATGCAGCCTATGGAAAAGGTTCATCAAGACGTGATTGCGATTATCAATGACTATGTGACGAACACAAGTAGCGAAAGCCAGCAGGGGAAAGGTTAATGCAAGTAATGCCTTGGTTTGCTACAACGTTCTCGACGTTACTGTCGCGATATATGGCAAAGAAACTACACCATGGTTTATTGCTGACAGGGCCAAAGGGAATTGGAAAATACCAACTCGCGTTAGGGTTAAGCAATGCGCTATTGTGTAAGCAGCCAAGCATAAATGGGCCATGTGAACAGTGTCAAAGTTGCCATTTGAAGCAAGCTGGAAACCACCCAGACTTTCATGTTTTAGAAAGTGAAAAGCAGTTAGGTGTGGATAAAATTCGCGAGGGCATTGGTAAGCTATCAGGTACTGCGCAAATGGGGGGCAATAAAGTGTTGTTGATTCCCCGTGCCGATACCATGACGGAAGCGGCAGCTAATGCACTGTTGAAAACCTTAGAAGAACCCACAAATAATACCTTCTTGCTGCTGATCACTGACAGTATCAATAAAATTATGCCGACCATATTAAGTCGATGTGAACGGCAGATACTCTCACTCCCGTCAGTGTCAGATAGTTTGAACTACTTAAACGCTAAGGGCGTAGAAGATGCAAGCGAAGCGTTACTGGCAGCTTATGGCTATGCTCCTCTTCGCGTAGAAGAGGCCCTCAGTGGTGAAGAAGACATTAGCTATCGCAATTTTAGCGATGGTATGCAAGCGCTCTTAGCAGGCGATGCAAATTTGCAAGTACAAACGCTTGCGAATAAGTGGCAGGACAATGCGCCTCAAATCGCATTGTGGTGTCAACAGATGGCCCATGACGAATACATAAAACGTCAACAGGCTGTTGATTTTAAACGCTATGAAGCGTGTGTTGATGCGGTAAGAACGCTGCAGCACGCAGGTGTTAACAAATCAATGGTACTTTTTGGGTTACTAAAGCAATTTCAACGTTAATAGGCAAACGCTGGCTTGTCGAAGCCCTTTTGTCTAACAGCAATTTTTTAAAACAGGTGTAGTTTGTTCGTAGATTCTCATTGTCACTTAGACCGACTTAAGCAAGGGCCAGAAGAGCTGGCTGAAACCTTAAATTTCGCAAGAACCCGAGGTGTTGAACACTTCCTTTGTGTGTGCGTATCTGTTGGTGATTACGACAGCATGTTAGCAGCTGTAAGTCAGTTTGAAGATGTATCAGTATCTTGTGGTGTGCACCCACTACATCAAGATGAAGCGTGTAGCTATGAAGAACTGTTAGAGAAGGCGCAGCGTGAAGAAGTGGTAGCCATTGGCGAAACTGGGCTGGACTATTTTTATAGTCCGGAAAGTAAAGAAGTCCAGCTAACGTCTTTCGTCGACCACATCAAAGTAGCTAACGAAACTAAAAAGCCGTTAATAATTCATACGCGGGATGCAAGGGAAGACACCATTAACTTACTCCGCCAACACAAAGCTGCGCACACCAAAGGTGTTTTGCATTGCTTTACTGAGTCATTAGACATGGCGCTGGCAGCAATAGAGATGGACTTCTATATCTCTATTTCAGGCATCGTAACCTTTAATTCAGCAGATGAATTGCGTGAAGTGGTAAAAGCGATCCCTTTAGAGCGACTACTTATTGAAACTGACTCACCATGGCTTGCGCCAGTTCCTCATCGAGGTAAACAAAACCAACCAGGTTACGTGGTAGAAGTGGCAGAATTTATTGCTGAGCTTAAAGGCGTGACGGTAAAAGAACTAGCGGAAATTACCACGCAAAACTTCTACTCCCTGTTTTTTTTAGCTGCGAAGAAGAAAGCCGCGTAGCGGTAAGTATAGGCGATTTTACTCTCGGAGGTGGTTATGCCCCAGTGGCGACAAGGGTTGACAAAGAGTCTTCACCAAACCCGCAGTATGCCAGAAAGTCGTTACTTTCAGTTAGCTACTGTGGACGGTAGTGGTGTACCGTACTGCCGTACCGTGGTTTTTAGAGGGATCACCGACGACAACCAACTGGTGGTTATTTCTGACACCCGCTCAGATAAATATGACCAGCTTGGCCAGAATCCTCACTCGCAGGTTTGTTGGTATTTTTCTAAAACCAGGGAGCAATATCGCTTCTCTTGTACTGCAACAATAATAACGTTACATCAAGATGCTGACTTAGTTACTCAGCACTGGAATAAATTGTCAGATGCAGGCAAAAAGCAGTTTTTGTGGGGCGAGCCCGGCACGCCAAGAAACGATGGTTCGGCACTACAGGTTGAAGGGGATTTTGGTGTAGTTCCACCTCATTTTTGCGTGATCATGCTAGCTATTGATAGCGTAGATTACCTGAATTTGAGAGGTAACCCTCAAAGTCGAGAGTGGCATCAAAAAGACGGAAATGGCAACTGGGTTAGCCAGTCATTGATACCGTAGGTAACCACCTCTAGTCTCTAAGTAGGCACATATTAAGTGCGTGATACTGCCTATTCTGGGCACCACCTAAGTCAGCAGTATACAAACCGGCGACCTAAGCAAAAAGTAAGCCCTCTCTAGCTCGGATAGACGCGATAACGCATTGGCAAATGAGAGGGCGCCGATCACCTAGAAAAGTCGCTCACCTAGAAAATATGAGAAATTGGTGTATCACCTTTGAACAAATAGGTGATTAAATCATCATTGCTTTCTCTTGCAACGCTTTCGACAATAGCTGTCGCTACATCTTCTCTTGGTATTACAGCATCGTCCCTATTGCTTGGCATATCGGTTCGTACTAAATGCGTGCCCGGTTCATTTAATAAAGTGCCAGGTCGAAGTATTACGTGATGTAAGCCGCTATTAATTAGATGCTCGTCGGCCATGTGTTTGGCAACCAAATATGGTTTTATTGCTGACTCCACGGCGTCAGGATCGTCTGCACCAATAGAACTAACCATAACAAATTTGGGTGTCCCCGCCGCTTTTGCATAGTTAACCGCGTTGCGGGCCGCCCAAAGATCAATCAAAAGTGTTTTATCTGCGCCGGTGCTACCGCCAGAACCTGCTGTGAATACCGCAACGTCCACACCTTCAAAGTGTGCTGAAAAATCTTTTTCTAAATCCTGCTCAACCACTGTGAGGTTGGCATTTTGGATATCTGACAGTTTGTCTGGGCTTCTTACTGGCGCTACGACTTTGTGACCAGCATCCAACAATTTCACTGTTGCTTGCTTACCAATTTGGCCTGATGCGCCGATTACTAATACATTTGCCATGTTTTCATCCTCCTTGTGGGTGATATCGCTCATCTTAAGCTACTTAAGAATTCACAATACATAGGTGGGTAAAAAGGAAAGCGATCAATTACTGCGATAAAATGCATGACAAAACGTTTGCCTGCATGCATTGCCATTTAAACGGCAATGCAATGGGGGGAAGAGAAACTAAAGGGTACGATGATGAGCCAGCGGCTATTTTATCACCGCATTTCGGCCTGATTCTTTGCCGACATATAGCTTTTTATCGATGGCGTGGATGCAAGCCTCGACGCTATCGTAATCTCGTATATCCGCTACACCACAGGTTATGGTAGCCGATACAGAGTAGGGGGGAGCATCGATTTCGTAATCCGCGACAGTTTTACGTAGCTTTTCTGCCACCCAAAATGCTTCTTGTACCTTTAATGAAGGCAGCAATATAAGAAACTCCTCACCGCCCCATCGCGCAATTACGTCACTTTCTCTTAAACTATCTTCCAGGATCCTAGCTATTTTGACCAGTACTGTGTCACCCACATGATGACCGTATTCATCGTTAATACGCTTGAAGAAATCAATATCAACAATTAGCAAGGAGAAAGTATGATTATGGCGCTTATAATTTTGCCATGCTGCCTTGGCTCTTTGTGTAAAGTAGCGACGATTTTTGAGACCCGTCAATGCGTCCTGAGTTGAAAGCTGCGTTAACTTTTCTACGACCGCCTCTAAGTCTCGGGTTTTTTCCTCAACTTTTAGTGCAAGTTCAGCAGAGCGCTTTTTCAACGATGCTATCCTCAGCCACACCATCGATGAAATCAACAGCATGCCTAGCAGGGTAATCGCCACACGCCATATAGGCTTATCCCACCATGGTGGAACTACAACTATTTCAAGTTGCGCTGCATTGGTGCTCCATTCATTCTCTTGATTTATAGCTTTAACAGTGAAGCGGTAGCGTCCTGGGTCCAAGTTGGTGTAGGTGGCCGTTCTTGTCTTGTAGTCAGTAAAGCGCCAGCTGTTCTCAAAGTCTGCGAGTTTATAGGCATACGTAAGTTCGTTTGCATTCATATAATCAGTGGCGGCAAATTCAATCGTGAGCGCAATATCATTATGTTTAAGTTCGATTACCTCGTCTAGGCGCTGTCTTTGCTGATAGGTTGTTCCGTTTTGCTCGTTCCTACTCACCGTTTCAACGTTTGTGAGGTGCACTCCAGGTGACCACTTTACATTTGCCACTTGTGAGGGAGTAAATTGTGTTAAGCCTTCCGCTCCACCAAACATTATTGTGTTATTTTCAGTTACGGTGACAGAGCCAATATAGTAACCCGTAGACAGTGCGCCGTTTTCTGCACCGAAATAAGAAAGGGTAGACAAGTCAGGTGCTAAATACGCAATCCCTTCAATTGTAGAGATCCAAAGTCCATATTCATCATCTTCAACAATTGCCCCGATGGATACATTGCTCAATCGACTTTCAGGCTTAATTTGTGTCACTTTAATCGTTGATAAATCACTGCCTTCTTTAGACATAAAGAAGAGTCCAGCTGCTTGCGTTCCAACCCAATAACCACCGCGTTTTGACTGAGAAATCCACGTCACTACAGTTTGATCTGATATCTTGTCCGTAAACTCACTGACGCTGGTCAAGTCTCCAGTCAGTTTATTCGCAACAAATAAACCGGATACCGTACTTAACCATGCGTTTTCATTGTCGTCCAAAACAATTCTCGTTGTCAGCGACAATGGCCATTGCTTTATTACCCTATCTTCTGACGGGCGATATACAAACAGCCCATCGCTGTAGCCGCCATACCAAATGTCTCCGTCATCATCGATATTAATGCTGTAACCCGACTTACCATTCAGCGCAACAAATTCTAGGTTTCTGGTCTGAGGGTTCAGTTTGGCGAGGCCTGTGCGTGTGGTTACCCATAATGCATCGCTTTTCGTATGATAAAACACGCTCAACAGCTTATCGTTAGTGTCTTCGCTACTCGCAAATGCACCATTGGAAGTAAATGGGCCTTCTTGAGTTTTACTTATCGTGTCGTAAAGCCAAAGGCCCTTTTCGTTCGCTACCCATACTTGGTTATCTTTGTAATTCGATAAAGAGGAGATGATTCGTCCTTCGCCTATTTCCTGTGAGTAGAAGTTGCTAAGCAGAGGGTTACTGATCGCAAACCCATCGTCTGTGGTGCCAACGACAACCAGCCCAGCTTTCGTTTGATAAAGGCTTGAAATTCTCTCTTTGGCCGCATCTTTCTCGTTAATCGGTGCACGCAGCACAGAGTTGGGGTTATGTGACGTTAAAATATTCAGCCCACGCTGAGTAGAAACCCATATATCACCGTTGTCCTTTAATAAGATGTCTGTAACGTAGTTATCAGATAATCCGTGAGTTTCAGAGGTACAGCTTTTGTCGATGGTAGTGCTTTGTTCGTCGGGATTGAACAAACATGCGCCGTGGGTAGCGGTGCCCAACCAGAATCGAGATTTCTCTGCTGCCACCAGTCGAGTAAAGTTCATGTTTTCAAAAGCCACTAACTCAAGAGACTTCTTAAACGGATCAAGTTTATAAAGGCCCGAGGTGGAAGTGACATAAAGGGTGTTGCCGATAAGTTCTATGTCTGTCAGCGTACTCGTGGTACTGGGAAGGTAGCTGACCAGTTCTACACTGTCTGATTCTGGAGAGTATGTGTAAAGGTTTCGCTCAGAGACTATCCAAAGCTGGCCATTGTGGGTGGTCTTGATCCTATTAATTACCTGTTTATTGAAAGGCTCTGACGCCGGTAACGTGTAGTGCTTGAACGACTCAGTATCAACATCTATACGGCTCAGCCCGCTGTATGTCCCCACCCACAGGTATTGACCGTCTAAGCTTGCCTCTATCTGAAGGGCGAACAGGGTCTGGAGGCCTGTTGACTTGTCTTCACCCCACAAGCCGAAGTTTCGAAATGTATAGCCGTCAAATTTATCGACACCAGACTGCGATGCCAACCACAGAAAACCATACTTATCTTCCGCAATATCTGAAATGGATACGTGGGCGATACCACTATCCATATTGTAGGAGTGAAACGCTGGGGCAATAGGTTTCGCGCGTGCAGGTAGGCTGCAAGTTGCAGTAAAAACTATGAAAAGCGAAAGTACCAACAGGGTGCGCATAATATAATCAAAAATTACATAAAATTTATACACTAACGTTACGCTAATCTACCGCTCTTACAATGGTACAAAAGTTTAAATTCAACAAAAAAAGCCTCGAAATTCGAGGCTTTTTGGACTGCATTAATTATGTTAGCCAGTGGCTAATCATAACGGATATAGTTACCAGCCACACTGGCGTGTAGCATTTTGCTCATCTAACCACGTTTTTAGTGGCGCAAAGTAGTCAGCGATAGTACTGGCATCCATTTGCGATGAGCCTGTCAGTGTTTCTAACGCATTTTGCCAAGGTTGGCTCATACCCATCTCTAGCATTTCGTTAAGTGCTTTACCGGCTTCTTCACTGCCGTAGATAGAACAACGGTTAAGCGGGCCCTCATCACCTGCAATGTCACACAGTGCTTTATGGAACTGGAATTGAAGGATATGCGCTAGGAAATAGCGTGTATAAGGTACGTTCGCAGGCACGTGATATTTTGCACCCGGATCAAACGCGTCGGCGCTGCGCTCAACAGGCGCCATCACACCCTGATACTTTTCTCTCAATTCCCACCATAGTTGATTGTATTGTTCAGGTGTTACTTCACCTGACATCACTTTCCAGCGCCATTGGTCAACCATCAGACCAAAGGGAATGAAGGCAATCTTGTCTAACGCAACTTGCATTAACATACCGATATCGTTTGATGCGTCTGGGATCTCATCAATTAACTCGATTTGCTTAAGGTACTTAGGTGTTATTGATAAAGCGATGGTGTCGCCAATAGCCTCGTGGAAGCCGTCGTTTGCCGAACCACGGTAAAGAAGTGGTTGGTCTTTATAAGCGCGTTGATAGTAGTTGTGACCTAATTCGTGGTGAATAACGTTAAATTCTTCGCCAGTCTTTTGAATACACATCTTTATACGAAGATCGTCTTTGTCATCTAAATCCCACGCAGAGGCATGACACTGAACGTCACGGCCTTCAGGCTTTTGAAACATAGAGCGTTCCCAAAAGGTATCTGGAAGTTCTTCAAAGCCAAGTGATGAGAAAAATGACTCTGCTTGTTTAACCATGGCGATTTCGTCATACCCCTGTTCAGCTAATGCGCCTGTAACATCAGGAACTTTCATTTCTTGCTGAGGTTTAACGATATCGTAAATATTCCCCCACGACTGTGCCCACATGTTACCTAATAAATGGGCTGGGATTGGTTTGTCTTGAGGTACTACGTCTTCGCCATAGTGTTCACCTAGCTTAGCGCGCACATGGCAATGTAGTGACTCGTAGAAAGGCTCTACTTGCGTCCATAAGCGATCCAACTCCTTGGGAAATTCATCTGCTGGCATGTCGTACTTTCCACGCCACAAGGCGCTGACGTTCTCAAAACCTAGCTCTGTAGCACCTTCATTGGCAAGCGATACTTGTTCTGCATAGAGTCCTGCCATTGGTTTAGATACTTCACGCCAGCCTGTCCAATATTCTAGTAGCTTGTCAGCATCGCGTAGGGTGGCCATTTCAGAGCTCATTTCAACCAAGCTTTTGCACGTACCATCTTCGCTGCAATACTCACCAGAGCCGTACATGGCACTTAAGTCAGAACCAATTTTTGCAAGCCGCTCTGCTTTTTCCGCATCTGCCGGCGGCGGCATTGTTAAACTGTTTTTAAGTAGGTCAAGCTGTCTGCGGGTGTCGGCATCTACGTCTACATCGTTAAATTTCGCCGCTTCTTTAGCTAACTTTGCAACCTTGGTAGAAAGCACTTCATTAAAGTAAGCACTGACTGCTGCTGTATCGAAATTGATATTCGTGGCGTAGCTCCACTCGGCGTGCGCGGCAGGAACTTGCATTTTTGCAATATCATTTTGCGCCTGTGTTAAAAACTGCTTGGCGTCTTGTGCAGTGAGTTGCGGTTTAGTTTCTGTCTGTGTTGTACTTTCGTCACATCCCATAAGCGAAACGCTTACCAATGCTGCTATCAGAGTACGTTTGTGATTGAGCATACTTTGTCCTTTAATTATTGTGTTTTTTTACGTGAATCGACGTTCACATAGACATGCTCTTGCATTGTGTAACGCTGTGTTGCTTTTGTAAAATAAATTCGATATTACTCTCACAAAAGCACTGGCTTTTTTAGGCAATTTATAACTAGCAATGCGAACGGTTGGGGCCTATTTTTAAATTTACCTCAACACCTGACGAAAAGTTTTTTAATAATGGGTCAAAGTAATGCAAAACAATGACAATGTAACGTCTGCTACACCTGATTTAGAAAGGTTGTTTATTTACGGAAGCCTTGCTCCTAATTGTCCAAATCACCATATCGTCGCTCATATTGGTGGCCAGTGGCAGTCTGGTACGGTAGAAGGGCACTTAGTTCAACAAGGGTGGGGAGCAGTTATGGGGTTTCCAGGAATTGTTATTTCTGATCTAACTAAAGCAAAAGAAGAGGTGAAGGGCATGATGCTAACGTCTTCTCAACTTGCCGAAAACTGGACCATGCTGGATGAGTTTGAAAGTGAGCAATATGAGCGGGTCATAGTTCCTGTTAAGCTTGATGCCGGTCACACTGAAAACGCCTATATTTATCAAATCAAACCAACGCAATAAAAAGGACCATTATGTCAACGGAAGAACCACTCTACTGGGGCTTGAACGCTCGAAGCTACTGTACACTCATTCATGTTTCTCAGTTATCCAGTTTCATTATACCTGGCTTAGGTATCATATTGCCTATCGTGCTATGGATTGCTCACAAAGATCAAAACGAAGACATCAATCAGCACGGCAGGGTGACAGCGAATTGGTTAATAAGCTTGCTCATTTACTCTGTTATTTGTTTTGTCTTGACGCTGATTATCATAGGAGCGCTAGGCTTCATCGCTCTTGGATTGATGAACATCGTCTTTGCTATTGTGGCAGCAGTCAAAGCGAACAAAGGGGAGTTGTGGGTGTATCCGCTAAGCTTTGAGTTTTTTAAACGTTAACCTAAAGAATCCTACGTCACGTCTAGCAAGAAAAACTGCGACCTAAGATCGCTTTCGAAGGGCGTTTCCATGTTGAAACGCCTTCGTGCTTATCCCATTGCAGATACTGCAATTGCCAGCGTGAACAATAACGCGATGTGTTTTGGTTTTAAAAGCATGTTCACCTCTTTCCTGTGACTTCTTCTACCTGTGGTAATCTTGAAGATAGTTTTCAAATAGGTGTCGCGCTATTCACAATTAATATAATTAACTCATATGTCGCTAATGTCATTACGAGGGCGTTGCTTTTTCAAAAGCGCTATGTCGTCGGTTAGCACTTATCTATGCGGATTGGTATAAATATTTGATTCGTAGAATACTATTGCTGCGTGTGCGATAGAGTAAAAAAGAATAGTAAACGCAAAGAATGGCTTTAAATAAAAGATTAACCTGATAGACGAGTACTCGCCTAAAAATTACTTAGCGCTGAAGCGGTGACTTGGCAGTGCGCTATGAATAAGGTATTGGCTTTTGGATTGTTTGGTGGTTTGAAGCGAAACATCAGTACCGCGCTTTACTGTGCTTAGTGCTAGCGGTTTATTTTGACGTTGCTTCTTTAATAGTTGGGAAGAAGGCACTTCCTTCATATTTACAAGCGTAGATTGGGCTTCTTGCGCAATACTAACGTTAATCAACGAATAGGTTATACAAAGTGTAGTAGCTAAAAAAATGTTTTTACTTGGCTTTTTCATCACATTTTTCTCTTTTTGTTCAACTTAATCGCTAAATAAAATTATTGGGTTTTACTTGATGGGGGTCGATTGCAGAGGCGGTTGCACTCGCCTCATTCATCGATTTTGTTTGTTCCTCTTCATTACACCTAAAGTAGAACGAAAGAGAAACATGATGAGTCATACAAAGGTATGTCAAAAAATACCTTTGCATGTATTTCGAAACTGCGAGATAAAAATTACCACGCTGTAACACCACCATCTACTGCTATGGTTTGCCCGTTCATGTAAGAGTTGCCAGGGGAAAGCATCAGCATCATGGTGTTAACGATTTCTTGCGGTTCGCCTAGACGTTTCATAGGACTTCCCATGCCTAGTTGCTCGCGCGCTTCAGGGGTGTTGTACCCGTCTACGTTCAAAATATTGGTAGGACTATAGAATGGGCAAATTGCATTAACGCGAACATTCTTTCGGCCGTATTCCACCGCGGCTGTGCGGGTTATCCCCGAAACCGCGTGTTTTGCTGCAGCATAAGCACCGCCTTTAGGGGCTCCACCTAGTCCTGCAAGTGAGCTTACATTTAAAACGTGCCCTTGCTTTTGTGCAAGCATAACGGGTATTTGGTACTTCATTCCAAACATAACGCCTTTTACATTCACAGCGAACTGCGAGTCCATGATTTCCTCTGTCATTTGATGAATTGGTGCAGGGTTATGCGCTATGCCTGCATTATTTACGGCTATATCCAGTTTGCCAAAGGTTTCAATGGCTGTTTCAACCAGCGCCTTATTTAGCGACTCGCTAGCAATATTACCCGCTAGCACCACGACATCAGTGAGTGCTTTTACATCCTTTTTCGTTTCCTCAAGGGCGGTTTCGTTAATGTCTGAAAGAACGAGTTTTGCTCCTCGGTTGGCAAGACCTAGCGATAACAAGCGGCCAAAGCCACTGCCTGCGCCGGTAATTAATACAACTTGCCCTGAAAAGTCGAGTAGAGCATCCATGGTAATCTCCTATTGGTAACTGTTTAATGTTTTTTGAAACGTGGCTATTTCAGCTGCGTTTGGTTTATAAATTGAATGAGTAATTTGGCTAGCATTTCCCCTTGGTCTTCCTGGATAAAGTGACCACCGTTTTCTACAAGGGTATGAGCCATGCCGCTGCTGCCAGGAATGAGCTTTTGAAATACCTTATCGCCACCTTTAGTGACAGGGTCGCTATCACCGAAAGCCGTAACAAAAGGTTTGTTATATTGCTTTAGCTTTTCCCATGCCTGTCTATTCGCCTGTGCCTCAGCATTGTCTGGGCTTGTAGGAACAAGAATAGGGAACATACGTGCACCTGCTTTAAAGCTTTCGTCTGGAAAAGGGGCGTCGTAAGCAGCAAGCGTCGCCTCATCTAGAACAGTGGTTGTGGCGTTTTGAATGATCGTAGATGTGGGAAATACGGCGACATCCTGTGAGAATCGGCGCCATTTGATGAAAGCATCACTTGGCGGGTGGTCGCCAGTGGGCAAACCGGTATTAGACACCATTACACCCGAAAAACGCTCAGGCATATCGGCGACAAGTCGCAGGCCTAGTAGACCTCCCCAGTCTTGACAAAATAGTGTAACGGGGCCTTTAGTAGCCTGTGAAAACCAGTCTTTTAGCCATATCACATGACGAGCGTAGGAGTAGTCCTCCTTTCTTACTGGTTTATCTGAGCGCCCAAAACCAATGAGATCCGGCGCGATGACATTGAATCCCGCATCAGCCAATATAGGCATCATCTTGCGGTATAAATAAGCCCACGTCGGTTCGCCGTGTATTAATAGCACGGTATGTCCATCTTTCGGTCCACATTGATAATGGGCCATTGTTATTTCACTGCTTACCGTGTCTGTTACTTCAGTGAAACAGGGGGAGTAGGGAAAGTCAGTGATCGTGTCGAAGGCGCTTTCCGGTGTTTTAAGCACTTGCATAGCCAATCATCCTTTTGTAAATAAAATGTAATTACAAGTGTTGCCTGATTAACAAAAACACCGGTTTTATTTTCTGTCAAATAAACCTTAGGCAAGGTAGGACAGGCTCTGCGCAGAGAAATGAATTCACAAAGGGGCTGGCGGTCAATATTAAATATTATGATAAATGTCTATAACACCAATAAACTTGGATGATTGACAACACTGCAATAACATCCAGTTAACGTGATAAACAGGACATGGTTATGACTGAGATGGAAAATAAAGCCGTAGATTATGCAGTACAACAGGGTGTTGCCACGCTGACAATGCAAAGTGCGCCCGTTAATGCGCTGTCACGCGCTATCAGAGTAGGGTTGATAGAAGGCATAAACAATGCACTAGATGACGACAGCGTAAGTGCCATTGTTATTACTTCTTCACTACCTATTTTTTCGGGGGGAGCTGACATCAGCGAATTCTCTGGTGGCGATTTGTCTCCCATGCTGCCTGAGGTACTAGACAAGATTGAAAATGCGTCTAAGCCGGTTGTTGCTGTTCTCCCTGGACCAGCATTCGGCGGTGGCTTAGAAGTGGCGTTAGCTTGCCATCATCGCATCACCTTTGCCGACAATAAGGTGGGTCTTCCAGAGGTAAATCTAGGCATATTACCGGGCGCAGGCGGTACTCAGCGCCTTCCTCGTTTAGCCGACGCACAAACATCGTTAGAAATGATCGTAACAGGCAAGCCTACGTCGGTGGTCAAACTTCCAGGTGTCTTCGACAAAATTTCTGATAAGCCTGAGCATTTACTTGAAGATACAAAAGCGTATTTACAAGCATTAACGCCAGATAAAGCGATTAAACGCACCAGTGATATCACGCTGTCCATGTCTGACGAAACGCAGGCGGTGTTTGATGCAGTAACTGCACAAACTAAAAAAGCGACTCGTGGTTTCTTTGCTCCATTAAAATGTATCGAAGCGGTACGCGGCGCTTACACGCTTGCTTTTGAAGATGGCCTTAAAAATGAAGGCAAGCTTTTCATGGAGTGTATGAATACGCCACAGGCACGTGCCCAGCAGCATTTCTTTTTTGCTGAACGCGCAGCAGGTCATGTGAGCGATTTCGACAAAAATACTCCTGAGCGCAACATTGATAAAGTTGCGATTATCGGCGCCGGAACAATGGGCGGTGGTATCGCTATGAACTTCGCCAATGCCGGCATTCCAGTCACAATGCTTGAGCTCAAAGAAGAAGCGCTAGAGAAGGGATTAGCGCTTATTAGAAAGAACTACGAAAACTCAGCGAAAAAAGGCAAGTTAACCCAAGAGCAGGTAGAGAGCCGCATGGCACTGCTTTCAGGTACTACGTCGTATGACGACTTAGCTGATGTTGATCTCGTCATCGAAGCCGTTTTCGAGAAGATGGAAGTAAAGAAAACCGTATTCTCGACGCTGGATAAAGTGTGTAAGCCAGGCGCCATTTTGGCTTCAAATACGTCAACACTGGATATAGACGAAATAGCGACAGCCACATCCCGTCCTGAAGATGTAATTGGTCTTCACTTCTTCTCGCCAGCGAATGTGATGAGACTGCTAGAAGTGGTTAAAGCAGAGAAGACATCTGCTGAAGTCATTAAAACCTGCATGAAGATGGCTAAACGCATCAAGAAAGTAGCGGTGTTGGTAGGCGTTTGCTTCGGATTCGTAGGTAACCGCATGATTGAGCCTTACGGCCGTGAAGCTAACCGCTTACTGCTTGAAGGAGCAACACCTGAGCAAGTTGATCGTGTTTTAACCGAGTTTGGCATGCCAATGGGGCCGTTCACTATGGGTGATATGGCTGGATTAGATATTGGTTACTATGTACGACAGTCTCGACAAGAGCACATTGCACACGACCCCGCTTACGGTGCAGTGGCAGATCGCTTGGTAGAAAAGGGGCGCAACGGACTCAAAACCGGACGCGGAGCTTACAACTATGAACCTGGGAGTCGAGTTCCTGTCCCAGATCCAGAAGTACTAGAAATTGCCAAGCAAGAAGCAGAACGTTTAGGCGTGGTTCAGCGTTCAGACATTAGCGATGAGGAAATTCTAGTACGCGTCATGTACTCATTGATCAACGAAGGTGCTGCCATCTTAGAAGAAGGCATTGCAGCTAAATCTAGCGATATCGATGTGATTTATGTTTACGGTTATGGCTTCCCTGTGTATCGCGGCGGCCCTATGCAATATGCCGACGAAGTAGGGCTAGGCACTATTTTAGATAAGCTGACTACCTATCGTGATCAATTGGGTGATTACGGAAAGATGTGGCTTGAACCAAGTGATTTGTTGGTGAAATTGGCCCAAAGCGGCGGCACGTTTAAAAGCTATAAAGCGAAGTAGATAAAGCTCTCGTTAGCGAGAGTTAATCGACGGTGAGAGCTAGCGCTAGCTCTCGTTTCCCGACATCCGAATTTGGTAAAGCTAGGTAACTTCGAGAGGAAGCACGTAGGCCTAGCTAAACTTTGGCTGAACTTTCAGCCCAACTGAAAGGAATATGAAAATGCGCGATGCAGTTATCGTAAGTACAGCACGTACGCCAATCGGGCGCGCTTATAAAGGTGCACTGAACAATTTACCAGCCCCTTCATTAGGTGGCCATGCTATTCAAAACGCAGTAGCACGCGCAGGGATCGACCCTGCCAGTGTTGATGACGTGGTAATGGGTGCAGCGCTAACCCAAGGCAGTGGCGGCATGAATATTGGCCGCTTGGCTGGTTTAGCGGGTGGTTTACCGGTCACCGTAGCGGGTATGACACTCGACCGCCAATGTAGTTCTGGCATGTATGCCATTGCTACCGCAGCGAATTCAATTCGTACGGGCGATACCAACATAATGGTTGCGGGTGGCTTAGATTCTATCTCTTTAGTGCAAAACAAAAATATGAATATGTTTCGTGCAGTAGACCCTGCACTGGTTGCTAAGCACAAAGATATTTATATGCCAATGCTTCAAACTGCAGAAGTGGTGGGTAAGCGCTACAACATTAGCCGTGACGTACAAGACGAATACGGTTACCAAAGCCAAATGCGCACAGCAGCGGCTCAAGAAGCGGGCAAGTTTGATGATGAGATTGTACCTATCACAGCAACGCAAGCCTTATTTAATAAAGAAACAGGTGAAACCTCTGAGCGTGAAGTGACCTTGTCAAAAGACGAAGGAAATCGCCCAGAAACAACGCTAGAGGGGCTTAAAGCGCTTAACCCAGTGATAGAAGGTGGTTGTATTACCGCAGGTAATGCAAGCCAGCTTTCTGATGGAGCCAGCGCGACAGTGATTATGGATGAGCACTCAGCGGCAAAAGGCAATGCTAAACCTCTTGGTATTTATCGCGGTATTGCAGTGGCAGGCTGTGAGCCAGATGAAATGGGAATTGGCCCAGTGTTCGCCATTCCTAAGCTATTAAAGCAGCATGGATTAACCATGGACGATATCGGTCTATGGGAGCTTAATGAAGCGTTTGCAGTACAGGTACTGTATTGCCGCGATAAGTTAGGCATTCCAGACGAATTATTAAACGTAAACGGCGGTGCCATTTCTATTGGTCACCCATACGGCATGAGCGGTGCTCGCATGGTGGGTCATGCACTCATCGAAGGTAAACGACGCGGTGCGAAATATGTTGTTTGCACCATGTGTATCGGTGGCGGCATGGGCGCTGCTGGTCTATTTGAAGTAATATAGGTATTGGGTATGGAAGGTTATAAAGCTCCACAACGTGACGCCATGTTTGTAACACATGAGCTACTAAATTATCAAAATCACTATCAAAAGCTAGGTTTCGACGAAGCATCAGAAGACTTGGTGTCAGCGATTTTCGCTGAAGCTGCAAAGTTTTCAGAGAACGTACTGGCGCCCATCAATGCATCAGGTGATGAAGAAGGGTGTAAGTGGGTTGATGGTGAAGTAACAACGCCTAAAGGTTTTAAAGAAGCTTATCAAACGTATGTTGAGGGCGGATGGCCAGGAATGTCTCACCCTGAGGAATTTGGCGGTCAGGCACTACCATATTCATTGTCATCTATCATTGCTGAGTGGTTCTCAGGCGCAAACCATTCTTGGGCGATGTACCCAGGTCTAAGCCAGGGCTGTATGGCAACAATAAAAGCCCATGGCTCTGAATTGCTACAAAAAATGTTCCTTGAAAAACTGGTTAGCGGTGAGTGGACAGGTACTATGTGTTTGACCGAGGCACACTGCGGTTCAGACCTTGGCATGTTGAAATGTCGCGCGGAACCTCAAGAAGATGGTACCTACAGCTTAACAGGAACGAAGATTTTTATTTCGGCAGGTGAACACGACTTGTCTGAAAATATCGTACACATTGTGTTAGCTCGATTGCCAGATGCGCCAGAGGGTACCAAAGGTATTTCTTTGTTCGTTGTGCCTAAATTCAATGTCTCTGAAGACGGTGAAAAGCAAGACCGCAATGCGGTAAGCTGCGGAAGCATAGAACATAAAATGGGTATCAAAGCCAGCGCAACCTGCGTGATCAACTTCGATGGCGCAAAAGGTTATTTGATTGGGCCACCAAACCGCGGCCTAAACTGCATGTTTACGTTCATGAATACCGCACGTATTGGCACTGGTCTTGAAGGCTTGGCATCATCTGAAGCAGCATTCCAAGGTGCGCTTCGCTATGCAAAAGACCGCATTCAGTTCCGTTCATTAACAGGGCGTAAAAATCCTGATGGCCCAGCTGATCCTATTATTGTGCACCCTGATGTACGTCGTATGCTGTTAACGCAGAAAGCGTTCGCGGAAGGCAACCGAGCGCTTGCCGCTTACTGTATGCAGTTAGTTGACGTTACTTTGTATGGTAGCGACGAGGCTGAGAAGCAACTTGCGGATGCAAAACTTGCATTCTTAACGCCTATCGTAAAAGCCTTTTTAACTGAAACCGCGCAAGAAGCCACGAGTTACGGTATGCAGGTTTATGGCGGCCACGGCTTTATCAAAGAATGGGGCATGGAGCAGCTAGCTCGTGATACCCGTATCTGCACCATGTATGAAGGTACTACCGGTATTCAAGCCGTTGACCTATTAGGTCGTAAAGTAATGGGCTCTAATGGCGAATTGCTTAATGTGTTTGTTCAAGAAGTGCGCGACTACTGTAATTCATTGCGTGACAACGCTCAGTTTAGTGCTTGGACTAACGCGCTAAACTCTCACCTTGACGAGTGGCAGCAGATTACTATGGACATCGGTAAGGCAGCAGCATCGAACCCAGATGAAATTGGTGCAGCGTCTGTCGATTACTTAATGTATTCAGGTTACGTTACCGTTGCTTACTTCTGGCTAAAAATGGCAGTGAAAGCACAAGAACAGCTTGATGCAGGCAGCACCGAAACCGAGTTTTATAAGAGTAAAATCTTAACAACGGGCTTCTACTTTGACCGTTTGTTAACCCGTACTCGCTCACTGGTTTCTGCTATGCAATCAGGTGCAGACAACTTAATGTCTATGCCAGAGAGTATGTTCGCTATCGAGTAACGACATAAAAGTAATACACGTGCGCTACTAAAAGACGTACGAAAGGCCGAGAAAATAATGTAGCCGAGAAAATGATTTAACCTAGTCATCATTGGATACGTTATTTTGCTCGGCCTTTTTGTTTCTTAAAAACAACATAGAGGAAGTGAGCACAGTGGTTGTGTCAAAGTACGTGAATGTTGAGGGAGCCAGCCTTCATTATTTATCCCGAACGCGTCGCACTGGTTACACAGGGAAAAACCTGAATGGGTACAAAAAGAAGTGATAAATTTTATAGGGTTCTAGAAAGGGGTGAGGCCCCTAAAAGGGGCCTCCAGTGCGGCGTCCTGCCGCTACCATGTTGAATCGTTACATCACATGGTGTGATTAATTAGTTATATTAGATTCTGCCGTTAAGCTCTGTTGAAATAGGAGAGCTTTGAAGACCTTGTTCAGCAATCCACGCTTGAAGTGTCTTACCGTCTGACTCAGGCTCTGCTAAGTCTTTGCTTGGCATTTTCTTAACCAGTAGAGTACCTACTTCAACCGCATTGCTAGTAAGAGCAGTGCGAATTAGGCTTTGGCCGTTACAAGAAATGCCAGAGTAGTAATCGCGAAGCTTAAGTTTGTAGTCCGATTGAACGCTACGCATTTTCTTACGTAGTTCGCCCTTGTCATCTGCTTGAACAATTGTGCAAATGTTTGCAAGTGCTTCGTTGATGTCATTAGCCTGAGCTGCGTTAGAAAAAGCTAAAGTTGATGCTGCAATTACTAGAGAAGTTTTAACGATTTTCAACATGGTTAAATTCCTTCGGTTGTTGTTATTAAGATTGTGTTCGTTCGTTGAGATGCATTAAACCCGAATCTAACTATTTGAAAAACATGTTGTAAAATAACATGGTATGTCAAACCATACCTAAAGGGGGGCTTGCGTTACGAGCTCACGCATACGGCAGCTTGATTACCTAAGTCACTGGGTTGAAGAACGTGAAAATTTAAAGAGACAGAAAGTAAAAAGGCCCCGTAGCGGGGCCTTTCATTGCAGCTGACGCTGCAACCATGTTGAATCGACTCACATGGCTATGTGAATTAGTGCTTAGATTCTATCGTTAAGCTCAGCAGAAATTGGCGAGCTCTGTAAGCCTTGCTCTGCTATCCACGCTTGAAGTGTTTTGCCGTCTGATTCGGGCTCAGAAAGGTCTTTGCTTGGCATTTTCTTAACAAGCAGTGTACCTACCTCAACTGCGTTGTTCGTTAAGGCCGTGCGGATAAGGCTTTGACCACCGCATGAAACACCTGAGTAATAATCACGTAACTTTAATTTGAAGTCAGACTGTACGCGACGCATCTTCTTACGCAATTCGCCTTTGTCGTCAGCCTGAACAATAGTACAGATGTTTGCTAGTGCCTCGTTTACGTCATTTGCTTGTGCTGCGTTTGAAAAAGCTAATGTTGATGCTGCGATGACTAGAGAAGTTTTAACGATTTTCAACATGGTTAAATTTCCTTCGTTATATTTGTTTAATTAATCGGTTTGTCTGTTCGGGATTAATTAAAAAACAATCAGGTCGAATGAAAAACATTCATTCAAATAACAAGGTATATCGAATAATACGTTAGACTAAAGATGTAAGAGGTATGAAATGCGTTGTAGCCTTTAGTATTAAAGGGCGCAGGCAAACTTAGTTGAATTGCAATTGCAGATCAATAAATAGTCAAATAAAGTGCAAAAAAACAACGTTAATGCTGTTTTTTTGCTTTTTGTTGAAGTTAATGCGTATTAAAAATGTACGCAATAGGCATTGTATTAATAAGAAAAGAACGAAATTAAGAAGTAAGCAGTGCTGAGGCAGTACGTTCTGTCGTGATGAGCCCATTGAGCAATTTCGATCGCAGAGCGCCTCTTATAGCGTGCAGTTTGTTGTCGCCCGCTGCAACACCCACTACAGGCTTTTCTGGCATTGCTTTCAACTTAAAGCTCGTTACTCTCTCGTTAATATCGCAACTAATCAGCGCACCTTCTTCATTAAAGATCCAGCTTATGATGTGGAGAACGTTCAAACGGGTATTGTTCACATTGATGTTGGTGGTTTTCATCGGGCATATGAAGCCATGTAAGTAGACAGAATAACGCCTGCATCCACAAATGACGATATCGCAACGTTAAAGGCTCAGGGAGTAGGGGATACTCTTTTTTTTATGCATTGAATTTTATCAACTGATACAAAAGAAAAAAGCGACCCGAGGGTCGCTTTCTAAAGTGCAGATTTCTCTGCAACCATGTTGAACTGGTTCACATGGTGTGAAACTGTTTTATAGGCGGTCGTTGATAACCGCAGCAATTGGGTTATCTTGCAGACCGTTTTCCGCAACCCAAGCTTGAAGTGTTTTTCCATCAGCTTCAGGTGCTTCTAAATCACTTTTTGGCATTTTCTTAACAAGTAACTCGCCAGCTTCTAAAGCATTGTTTAGCAGTGCTGTACGAATTAGGCTGTTACCGCCACAGCTAATTGCTGAGTAGTAGTCTTTAAGTTTCATACGGTAGTCTGATTCGACTGAACGCATTTTCTTACGTAGTTCGCCTTTATCGTCCGCTTGAACGATAGTGCAAATATTCGCTAGTGCTTCGTTAACATCAGCCTGTGCTACGCCCGACACACCTAATGTCGCTGCGATAACAAGAGAAGTTTTAACAATTTTCAACATGGTTAATTCCTCAAGTACTTCTATAGATTGTTTATTTGTTCGGGAGGATTAAACGACAAAAATGAAATCTTGAAAACGTTCTAAGCGATACTTAAGTATGTGGTTTTATAAGTTTATGGAGACAAAAAAGCGCCCATAACGAGCGCTGTTTGGAGAAGTGGCGTTAGTGAG
The DNA here is from genome assembly GCF_022348265.1 of Alteromonas sp. Cnat3-28. Taxonomy (NCBI): domain Bacteria; kingdom Pseudomonadati; phylum Pseudomonadota; class Gammaproteobacteria; order Alteromonadales; family Alteromonadaceae; genus Alteromonas; species Alteromonas sp. Cnat3-28. Next base: position 18,903 of record NZ_JAKREY010000008.1, on the reverse strand, counting down.
GTTTATAGTTGCTCGCTACTTCCATTATTTGTTCACGCATCCACATATGAGCGTGATCATGGTCGGCGCTTACGTGCCAATAAAGGAAATACTCTACAGGCGGTAAATCAAAAGGAACCTCGTACAACGCAAGATCGTAATGTTTAGCAAGGTGATACGGCAGGCACGCGATTAGGTCTGTCTTTACTATCGTACTTGGAACGGTTAAAAAATGTTGACCTCGCATAACTTCCTTGCGTCTTTTGCCCATTTTATCTAACGCAATATCTATTGGACCCACACCAGATTTACGCTGTGACACATTAATATGGCCTAATCGTAGAAAGGTATCTAAGTTAAGCCCGTTTTTAAGCGCAGGATGATTTTTACGTGCTAACACAACAAGTCTGTCTTGGGCGATTTTTTCTTTACACAAATGAGGGTCTGTAAATGTCGATGCATCTGAGTAAAAATCCAACGTGCCCGATGCCATCGCCGAAACAACTTGGCTTCTAGGAATCTCGTAATTGGTCAACCCAATATTTGGCGCCAAATTCTGCAAACGTGAAATGAGTCGAGGCATAATGCTTACTTCAAGCAAATCACGGCTGGCAAAGTTAAAGGACTTCTCGGCTGTGAGAGGGTCGAATGTATGACTTTCTTGCACGCTTCTGCGTAGTAAGGCTAAAGCTTGTCGAGCTGGAACAATAATATTTTGCGCTACGGGGGTAGGCGTCATACTGTGGCCAGTACGAACGAACAGCGGGTCGTTAAGCATTTCTCTTAGCCTTGCTAAAGAGTTACTTACCGCTGGTTGAGTAATGCATAAGACATCTGCTGCCTTGGTTAAGCTTCCTGCCGTGTAAATGGCGTCGAATACTGCAAAAAGGTTCAAATCGATTCTATTGAGATTCATAACTAATCCTTTAAGAGCGAGTGCCCTGAAAAAAGCCAATAGATGAAGAGGCGCTAGTTTGTATCACGGTGCGTTTAATAGAAAACTGTGATCCAATGCTACATAGCATCTACGAATAATTTACGTTAGTGTAACAAGAATATTTATAAATACCTATTATTAAAAGTTAATTGAAACATTCAAGGTAATAATAGTAGTTTTATCGTCAATAAATGGAGATTGGACTGAAAAATGAAAACACTTTTAGACTTAGCAGTGGGAGATACCCTTGAACAACCTGAATGGCTGGCGGTTACGCAGGACATGATCAATCAGTTTGCAGACGCCACGGGCGATCACCAGTGGATACATTTAGATGCTGCGCGCTGTGAAAAAGAAAGTCCCTTTAAAACAACAATTGCGCACGGCTTCTTGACTGCCAGTCTCATGCCTAAAGCATTCGCTGAAGTGATTGCGCCAGACGAACGTATCGCGTCTATGATTAATTATGGCATTGATAAGTTACGTTTTCTTGAACCAGTAAAAAGTAATGATGCCGTTAAATACCGATTCAAACTTGTCGAAATCACTGAAAAGGCGCAAGGGAAGCTTTATAAAGTAGAGGCAAGTTGCTTACTTAAATCGAATGGGAACCCTGCGCTAATAGGTGGCTTTCTCATGCTCGCGGTGCTTAAGCCTTGATAGATTGTTGTTGTACGCGGTAAAAGTGGCTGTATAGACTAGTACGGCATATTGCCAAATGCGTATTTCGATGCGTGTACTACGTCGTTGTCTAGTTGATATGTCGCACCGTGTATTGCAGAATCATAATGCCACAAAATAAAAAAAGCCTGAGATGCTGGCGTTGGTTGACCTTTGATATATAGCAAAAGTCAACAGGGTCAAGTTTAGCAATCGTCAGGCTTTTACCTACACGGTCGTACTTTATCGGCAAGACCTATGTCGACAGAAACTAGTTAGTTAGACGCTTCCTCGGCACCTTCTTCAATGGCTTCTCCAGCACTTTGAATATCTTTACCGGCCCCTTCAACTGTTGCACAACCGCCTAAACTCCCAAAACTGGCTGCGAGTATAAGTACTAAAAAAGCGTGTTTAAGTGTTTTTGAATTTAACATTTCCATTTGCATCTCCGTTAGTTTCATTCTTCTGCGGGTTGCTCAGGGTTATCACCCGCTTTCACATCAGACTGCTCAGTTGATGAATTTGTATTACCTTTACTTGGACTTCTCTCATCCTGCTTTTTAAGCATGCTATTAAGCTTATCTCCCCCTTTGGCATTGAAATCCAATGTTCTGATAGGGAAAGGAATAAGAATATCGTTTTCTTCTAATACCGTTTTTACTGTACTGATCGCGTCGTGGCGTACGACCATAAATCCAGGCTCTCCTGGATATCGAATCCAAAACCACAGTAATAGGTTGATACTTGAATCGCCAAAAGACTCTGCGTAAACCGCGGTCTCTTCTTTTTTGATGACATAATCTTTTTCATTCATAGCATCCGTAATAACTTTAGCGGCTTCTTCTATATCATCAGCGTAAGAAATACCTACAGGGACCTCTATTCTTCGATAACCAAGATATGAATAATTGGTCAATATATTTCGGAAAAGTATCTTGTTGGGTATAACTTCAAGTTGGCCATAAAAGGTTTCAACTAAGGTGTTTCTAAGGTTTATTTCCTTCACGTTACCAAATACACCTTCTGCCTCAATGACGTCGCCAATCTCAAAGGGTTTTCGAATTCCCATGGCCACACCGGCAATGAAGTTTTCCGTCATGTCCTGAAACGCAAAACCAATGGCCAACCCGACAATACCTGCGCCTGCAAGTAAAGAGGTAACAGTACCTTTGAGGCCAACAAAGTCTAGCGCAATGAAAATTCCCGCTATTAAAACGATAGATTTGATTATCGAGGTGAGGAGGCTTGCAATTTGTCGAGACTCAAACGTTCTGCGCATAATCTTGCCAGCAACGTTGCCGATCACTTTGGCGATAATGCCAAAGGCTATTGCAATAAAAAATGCGACAACAATATTAGGTAGAAGCGTAATGCCGCCTTCTACCCAAGACTCTAGCTTTTCGCTGAGTAATTTATAAACCTCATCTATTTTTGGAAACTCCATTGACCTCGTGCACCTTCATATAAAGTGTTCCTGATGTTTCAAGAATCATTCCTTTCAAAGAAATCTTGTAACATATTGAAAATTATAGGGTATGGCTGAGTTTTGACGTGTGCGAACAATCTAGCGTAATGAATAAATTTCCCTAATTGGGAAACATATTCCCAATTGAGATGTTGCTAAATTCAGCGGAGAGCCTTCTATTTATCCTAGAGAATATCTGGTCAGACCATGTGTAAAATTAATGTAAATATATTATTTACAATAAATTTACAAGGGTGGGATTCAAGCATAGTATCAATTGCGTAGGTCAATATTTGTTCATGGCCTCAGACAATAACAACACGAAATCGAACAGCCTGTCGCTAGCGGAAAGTGTGGGTAGTAATGCCGGTAGTGATAAGCCCAGATTTGGAATCACACTATGAAATTTAAAACGCGTAAGACAGCAGTGGCGGCAATGGTCGGTACTGCTTTATTTTGCTCTCCTTATATCGCATCAGCCCAAGAAGCAGACGTTGAAAGTGAGCAAGAAGCTAAGAAAGACGTAGAACTCATTTTGGTTACCGGTAGTTTTGTTCGCCGTAGCGAAAACTTCGAATCTCCTTCTCCACTAGCCGTGGTAGATAGCGTGGCTATCGACGCGATTGGCGCAAAGAATATTGCGGATATTACACAAACACTCACTATTAACACGGGTGCTGAAAACAACCCGGATGCATTTACGCAAAACGCAACAGCGGGTACGTCGAATATTAACCTTCGTGGTTTAGGCGTAGCGTCTACTCTGGTTTTACTTAACAATAAGCGTCAGGTCGTTACAGCGCAACCAACGAACGAAGGCCTGAACTTCGTCGATACCAGTTCGCTTGTACCGATGATTGCCATTGATCGTATGGAAGTAGTTAAAGATGGTGCGTCGGCTCTATATGGTTCTGATGCCGTTGCAGGTGTCGTTAACTTTATCACCAAACGCAATTATGACGGAGCAATGGTAAGCCTTGACTATCAAGATGGTGCGCATGGCGACAACAAAGAATACATTTTACAAGGTTTATGGGGTGCAACCGGAGATAACGGAAGCGTACTAGCGGCGATAAGCTATACCAACCGTTCGCCGCTTTTTCTCAGCGATAGACGACTAAGTCGTCCCCAAGACGATACAAGTGCTCTGGGTAACCCAGGCTCTTTCTTCTTAAATATCCCAGGTGCAGGGGCACTGCCTATTATCGACCCTTACGGATGTGAGGAGTTTGGTGGCGCACCCGATTTACTTGCGCCAAGTGGTACAGTGCCAGGTTTAGAAATTGGTTTTTGCGGTTTTGATTTCGGTAAATTCTATTCATATGTTGCCGATGAGAGCCGAACAAATGCTTATGTACGTGCAGACTACGAGTTCGATAACGATATTACATGGTCGGCTGAATTCAGTTTAGCGAGAAACCGTGCAGAACGTGGTGGAGCACCGAGCTTCCCAATTTTAACCTCTCCAATTGTTCCGGATTACCATCCGCAGAATCCATTTGGTCAGCCTGTTGCTTTCTTCGGCCGCGCTGAAGGTAACGGCTTCCCTGGTGACCCAGCTAATACCGAATCAGATACCTTTCGCTTTAGCACCAGTTTACAAGGTGTGACAGATACTGGGTTCTGGGAAGTAAGCTATACACGTGCGGTTAACGATTTTGTATTTAGGGTTCCTGACGTACTAAATACCGAGTTTCAGCTTGCGCTATACGGTCTAGGTGGCTCTAATTGTGATCCTATCGCAGGAACGCCAGGGGTAGGGGATTGCGAATTCTTCAATCCATTTGCAACGTCTTACACAACGGCACCTAACTCTGATTATGTGGTTAGCTCCTTTACGGGAACCGAAGTGATTGACTCTAAAGCGGACCTTGAAGTTTTCGAAGCGATTACATCGTTTGATGTGTTCGAAATGGGCGGTGGCTTTGCGGCGTTAGCTTTGGGTGTTCAATATCGTGAAAACCAGCTTAGCCAAGATTACGATGATCTTGCTAACCAAGACAGTTTCACATTCGTTATCGGCAACCCTGATATTGATGGTAGCCAGGATGTATGGGCAGCGTTCGGTGAACTTGCATTACCAATAAATGACGAGTTAGATGTTCAACTAGCGGTTCGTTATGAAGATTACGGCGGTACCATTGGAAGTACGGTGGATCCAAAGTTAGCGATATCGTGGCGTGCGACTGATGAGTTTTCACTTCGCGGCTCGATATCTACGTCGTTTAGAGCGCCAACAGTGTTCTTAGCACAAGGTGGCGCAACGTCGTTGCAACAGCTTATTGACCCCGTTCAAGGTGCTACGGCATTTGTGGCTGTTAGAACATCGGGTAATGAAGAGCTAAAACCCGAAGAGTCGACAGCCTATAATATTGGCTTCTCATACGAGCCTTTCAGAGACTTTTCTGTTGAAGTTGATTATTGGAATTTCGAGTTTGAAGACCTAATCATTCAAGAGAACGCGCAGGCGGTACTAAATGAAGACCCGACTAATCCAGACCGCGTTATCCGTGCTGGAGACCCGATGACTGGGCCTGTTCTTCAAGTAAATAACACGTATGTTAACGCGAGTTCTATGGAAACATCGGGTATTGATTTTGTAACCAGTTATAAAATAGAGACAGACTTCGGTAACTTTACACCTACGTTGAATGCGACCTACATCACTAAGTATGACTTGATGGACCCACAGGCAGGAAACATTGATGGTGCTGGACGCCGTAACTTCAATAACATTGGTGTGTCTTCTCCTGAATTGCGCGCGAACTTGGGACTGGCTTGGCAAAACGATATCCATGCAGCCAATATCTTCCTTCGCTATATCTCATCATATGATGATGATCAAAATTGCGCGGACGGTACTGCAAACGTGGGTGGTTGTTCAGGTGGCTTTTACGAAGTGGATAGTCACTTGACGGTAGATGCTCAATACAACATCGACTTAGGCGGCTTATATGATACAGAACAAAGTTATGTGTTGACGTTAGGCGCAATTAACATGTTCGACGAAGAGCCTCCACAGCTATTCACTAACAGCGGGTTTGACTCTAAGGTTCACGATCCACGAGGTCGTCAAATCTATGCGCGCTTAGCTATCGAGTTCTAATCTGTTAATAAGGTAGAAGTATCGCCACCCTTTGACTATAGAAGTTAAAGGGTGGCCTTTTGTAAACCTTAGCCTCCATTCCTCTTTGTGATTTTGTCTCCAATCTCTTCTAATGTTAAACCAATCGATTAAAGTATCCCGTAGTAGGTAAGGTTTTTACGTAATAATCAGTGATTGAAGGAGATAAGAATGGCGACGAAGCTGTCTGATAATGAAATTAACGAAAAATTGAAAGCGCTCAATGAACTGGTTTCCGATGACACACCATGGGAGCAAAGTGGAGACACTATCAAAAAGACGTTTATGTTTAAGAGCTTTATCCGAGCTTTTGGGTGGATGTCTCAAATTGCGATTTGGGCGGAAAAGCTAAAGCATCATCCGGAGTGGTTCAATGTTTATAATAAAGTAGAAGTAACATTGACTACGCACGACGCTGGTGGGCTCACAGAATTAGATTTTTCGTTGGCTGAAAAAATGGAAAAATTTAAATAGCTTGAATCTACGTGTGTAAATAGGAGCTGAAAATCGGTTAATTCGTATTAACTTTGTTCATGTTGGTCAATTAAACCGCTAACAGTCAGAAAAATGAAATATTTCGCATGCTGGTACTTGTGTTGCGAAAGTCCCTATGTATAATACGCACCACGTTGAAGCGAGGCATTAAATGACGCGCTTACAACAATAATTTTCTGGCGCGGGATGGAGCAGTCTGGTAGCTCGTCGGGCTCATAACCCGAAGGTCGTAGGTTCAAATCCTGCTCCCGCAACCACAGAAAATAACCAGAATTTAAAAGCATTGCAAAGGCAGGCTTTACCGTACAAGCGCGGGATGGAGCAGTCTGGTAGCTCGTCGGGCTCATAACCCGAAGGTCGTAGGTTCAAATCCTGCTCCCGCAACCAATTTGAAAACCAGAATTACAAAGCATTGCAATCGCAAGCTTTACCGTACAGTCGCGGGATGGAGCAGTCTGGTAGCTCGTCGGGCTCATAACCCGAAGGTCGTAGGTTCAAATCCTGCTCCCGCAACCACTTTAAAAACCCAGCTTTTGCTGGGTTTTTTCTTTTCAGCAAAAAAACACTTTGACTTCTTGTTTTACACGATAATCTTGAATTAATTGCTACGAATTGATAACCGCACTTCATATGTGAATGTGCTAAGTTATAGCTGTCGCACCATTAGAAATTAGATTAATAGGTAGTATGGCCGCGTTATGATATCCCGTTTTTTTACTTTTGAAGAACACGCCACCTTAATAGAAGGTGCTTATCATGTTCCTTTGGTCATTCTATCGCTTATGGTGGCTGTGTTTGCTTCATATATGGCGTTTAATGTGGCAGGGCAAGCCGCGATCACCGAACACAAACTTCGACGAAATACCTTATTAGGCACCGGCAGCGTTGCATTAGGCGGTGGTATTTGGTCTATGCATTTCTTAGGGATGACCGCTTTTGATTTATGTCTGCCCGTTGACTATGATCCACTCATTACTGGGCTCTCTGCCGTTCCCGGGTTTGCCGCTGCTTGGGTGGCGCTTCACCTTTTAACTAAGTCCCGTATTAGCCTCGCTGAAATAATGATAGGCGGTGTACTGGTAGGTGCCGGTATTGGCACCATGCACTATAGTGGTATGGCCGCTATGGAAATGGCACCGCTTCTTCGTTATGACCTCGGTATGTTTGCTCTTTCTATTGTGGTAGCTGTGTGTTTAGCCATGCTCTCGCTGTGGATTAAATTCGGCATTACAGCTGCTACGAAAAGTAAAAAGCTGTTAGGAAAACATGTATTACTTGCAAGTATCGTCATGGGACTGGCTATTTCTGGTATGCACTATACGGGGATGGCGGCAGCAAGATTTGTATTGCCACCAGGAATGGAAACGTCGAACCAGTCGTCAGATATTGCTGTTTTTCTAGCAATTTCGATTGCTATCGTTACGTTGGTATTAATTACCACGGTATTGGGCATTAGTCTTCTGTTTAAATATCGCGATGTAATGGTACGCGCCATTGAAAGTGAGCGAATTCAAAGTGCTATCACCGATACCGCGGTCGACGCCATTCTGACGGTAGATGAAAAAGGCATTATCAAAACCGCTAACCCCTCCGTTGAGCGTATCTATGGCTATACCCAGCAAGAAATAATTGGTATGCACGCATCTGAGATAATAACTCCTGAAAGACGCCATTTATTCGGTGATGACTTCTTCAGTCAGCGAGTAGTGCCAACTGTGCAAATTATTGGTACGGGAAGAGAAGTAGAAGTACTTCGCAAAGATGGTGAGCGTATACCAGTGCGCCTAGGTGTCGGCTACACAAAAATTGATGGAAAACCCGTTTTTGTCTCTTTCGCTTCTGATTTACGTAAACGCAAGGAAATGGAAGATGCATTGCGCGAGAGCGAAGCTAAATTTAGAAGTCTTATCTCAAATATTCCTGGTATGGCTTATCGCTGTTTAAGTATGCCAGGGTGGCCCATGGTATTTATTAGTGATGCAGTAATAGAAGTAACCGGATACCCGCCTGAAGATTTTATACTGCCTAATCCGAAGCGCTCTTTCGCCGATCTTTACCATCCTAGTGATGTAGAGCGCCTATCATCTATTAGTCCTGATGAAGGCGCATTTTCATATGAATATAGAATTGTCGCGAAATCTGGAGAGGTGAAGTGGGTTATCGAGCATGGAGTGCAGGTTAAAGACGATGATGGCATGGTACTCTATGTAGACGGCTTCATATCTGACATAACACATAGAAAAGTGATGGAAAATGAACTAAAAGCGGCGAAGGAAAATGCTGAGCAAGCTGCCGCTGCGCGCACCGCATTTCTTGCTAATATGAGTCACGAAATCCGTACGCCTATGAATGCAATTATAGGTTTTAGCGACCTTATGTTGGGAGAAGCGCTACGCGAAGAGCAGAAATCTCACTTAACCACGATAAACCGTTCCGCACGCTCATTGCTGCATCTTCTTAATGACATACTTGATAGTGCGAAGTTAGATAAAGGCAAGCTTGATTTAGATTATCGCGATTTCCTTATTCGCGAAGAGTTGGATTTGGTTATTTCAACATTTTGGTTAGAAGCCAAACGCAAAAAAGTTGGACTTGTACTTAATGTCGATGATTCGGTAGCTAACGGATACAGAGGTGTACCGGAGCGAATGCGACAAGTACTTAACAATTTGATAGGCAACGCCGTTAAATTCACTCACGAGGGTGAAGTGACTATTAATGTCAAAAGTGATGAAAAGTATGTCTATTTTGACGTGACAGATACCGGTATTGGTATGACGCAAGAGCAAGTAGAAAGAGTATTCGATCCGTTCTCTCAAGCAGATGCATCGATGAGTCGAAAGTACGGCGGCACAGGGCTGGGTACAACTATTTCCAAGCAGTTAGTTGAACTGATGGGCGGTAATATTTGTGCAACTAGCGAAAAAGGTAAAGGAACGACCTTTACTTTCAGGCTTCCTCTAGAAGTTGTAGAAATTGATGATTATGTATCTAGTGAGCTCTCATCGAAAGCAGTACGCATTGAAACCTCGTTAACCGTACTGATTGTTGACGATGTGCAGCAAAACCTTGAGTTGCTTTCGTTGCTGCTAAAACGCGCTGGCCACAGTGTAGAAACGGCAACAGATGGACAGATTGCATTAGATAAAATGCGCGCTAAGTCGTTTGACGTGGTGCTGATGGATTTACAGATGCCTAAGTTAGATGGCCTAGAAGCAGCCAAAAAGCGTCGAGAGTTTGAAAAAGAAAATAGCTTACCACCTACGCCCATTATTGCGCTGACTGCTAGCGTGTTAGTACAGGACAAACATGCCGCGCAGCAGGCGGGAATGGAAGGGTTCGCCAACAAGCCCGTCGATTTCCCTCAATTGATGGACGAGATTGCTCGCGTGCTTAACATAGATACGCTTCAGGTCGACTCGGTACCAGACACATTAGAAGTAAATGCCCCAGCATCTGCGCTTAAAGTTGATAAAAACGTGTTGGATTTGAAGAAGGCCGTCGATTTATGGGGGAGTGAAGAGGCCGTCCTACAAGAGGTGGATAAATTTTCTACTACCTGCAGGGATAAAGTCGACGACTTAATGGGGGCTGCAATTCGCGAAGACTATAAAGCGGTTGCTGCACTATCACATGGTTTAAAGGGTACATCGGGTAATCTTTGCTTAACCACCTTCTATCATACGACCAGGGAGATTGAAGCTCAGGCTCTAAAGTCAGAGGTGAATATTGAAGACGTTAACCGTCTTCGTGATGCCTTAGATAAAATCGAGTTGATGCTTGGCAAATCACCACTGTATGCCGAAAATGCCATTAATGAAAGTATCGATAATGCATTGCTGCTGAGTCATTTGGAGGCTATGCTCGATAGTGTAGAGCATAACATGGTAGATGATGATGAATTGTCATTTTTACGCGAAGTTGGGTGTTCTAGTCACAAAGAACAAATAACTCAAATTCTCTTAGATATCGATGATTTTGAGTTCGAGTTGGCGCATGAGCGCATCTCTACACTGATACAAGAATTAAAGTAGCCAAGAGACGCGGCATGTTAAACATTGAAATTACAAAACCTACTTTATTACTCGTTGACGATGAGCCAGTAAACCTAAGGGTTTTAAAGCAACTTCTCGCTAATGATTATCAGCTTATTTTTGCGAGAAATGGCGAAGAAGCGCTAAAGCTCACTGAGACTAGACAGCCAAATTTGATATTGCTTGACGTTATGATGCCAGGACTGACGGGTTTTGAAGTATGCCGCCAGCTTAAACAGCAAGCAGATACAAGGCACATTCCCGTTATATTCGTCACCGCCTTAAATGATGAACACGAAGAAACGGAAGGCTTCGAAGCGGGCGCTGTGGACTACATTACTAAGCCTATATCTCCGGCCATCGTAAAAGCGCGGGTTAAAACCCACCTCAGTTTGGTGCAAGCTGACGAGCTACTTGATAGCCGTTTACAAGTTGTACAGCGTTTAGGTAGAGCGGCGGAATATAAAGACAATGAGACGGGCATGCATGTCATGCGCATGAGCCATTATTCGAAAGAACTTGCGCTTGCCTATGGACTTACAGATAAACAGGCTGAAATTCTGCTTCATGCTGCACCGATGCACGACATCGGCAAAATTGGTATTGCTGATAGTATAATGTTGAAACCAGGGAAGCTGACAGACGAAGAGTTTGCCACCATGAAAAACCACCCTGAGATTGGTGCGGAAATCATTGGTGATTGCGGCGATTCTTTGTTGTTGAAAGTTGCAAAGTCTGTTTCGCTTACCCACCATGAAAAATGGGACGGGTCAGGCTATCCTAAAGGGCTTGCGGGTGAAGATATTCCCATTGAGGGGCGAATTTGCGCCATTGCAGACGTGTTTGATGCCTTAACCAGCAAACGTCCTTATAAAGACGCCTGGAGTATTGAAAAAACGATAGATTTTCTTCAAAGCCAAAAGGGAAAGCATTTCGAACCCAGACTTGTCGATTTGATGATAGAAATTATGCCTAAAATTCTTGATATTAAAGCGACATTTAAAGACGAAGACTAAGTCTGCTGGACTAAACCGCAATTAAAATACTTTCATGCTGGCCGAATTTTGCACAGAAAAGATCGACCCCCTCCAGTGTCTGCGCCTATTGGCTGTTGCTTAATGCGACGGCTATACGTATAATGTACTCATTAAGTGATTAGAGCGGGCTCCCTCAGTACAGGAAAGTAACGCACTTATCATTAGCAAGCTATCACCTAACGGTGGTTTTACCCATAGGTTTGCAACTGCCCTTGTTGGTAGGTATGGGTTCAGAATTTTAATAAAAGCCCCGCTAGTCCGGGGCTTTTTGTTGTATTAAAACCTGGAGTCAGCCTCGCTGAGCCGGGTGATGACAGGTGGGCTTTAGGCCCTTTTTTCGTTTTTGGAGGTTTGCATTGGCAAAACTTGAAGAGAAACTAACCGAAATGCTAGAGCCAGGTGTTGAAGCACTGGGTTTTGAGTTGGTTGGGATCGAGTTTGTACGAGCGGGGAAGCATTCTATTCTTCGCGTTTTTATTGATCATGAAAACGGTATTACCGTTGATGATTGTGCAGATGTAAGTCATCAGGTTAGCGCAATTTTGGACGTTGAAGATCCAATTAGCACTGAATACAACTTGGAAGTGTCATCACCGGGTATGGACAGACCGCTTTTCAAAGAGAAGCACTATATCGAGTCTGTGGGTGAAGTGGTTCAAATTCGTTTGTCTATGCCAATGGATGACAGACGTAATTTTAAAGGCAAAGTACTCGCGTGCGAAAATGGCATCGTAAGTATTGAAGTGGATGGCCAGCAGTTCCAGTTAGCTGTGGCGAATATCGAAAAAGGTAACGTTGTTCCCACGTTCGATTAACGGAACAGCTCTGCTTTCATCGACGAAAGCAAAAGAGAGGCGAAAATGAATAAAGAAATTTTGTTAGTGGCGGAAGCCGTTTCAAATGAAAAACAAGTGCCTAGAGAGAAAATTTTTGAAGCGCTAGAGTTTGCGATCGCTAGTGCAACAAAAAAGAAAAACGAAGGCGAAATTGAAGTTCGTGTAAGCATCGACAGAACGTCTGGTGACTTTGATACATTCCGTCGCTGGTTGGTTATCCCTGATGATCAAGAACAGGAAAACCCATTTGCTGAAATTACGATTTCTGCTGCACAAATCGACGAACCAGAGATACAACTCGGCGATTATGTGGAAGAACAGATTGAATCTATTAAATTCGACCGCATAACTACGCAGACCGCTAAGCAAGTGATCGTACAAAAAGTACGTGAAGCTGAGCGTCAGCAAATGATTGCTGAGTACGAAGATAAAGTAGGTGAATTGGTTACTGGTACGGTTAAGAAAGTAAACCGTGACAACATCATCATCGACTTAGGTAACAACGCTGAAGGTGTTATCTACCGCGATGACATGCTTCCTCGCGAAACGTTCCGCCCGGGTGACCGTGTACGTGGTCTTCTTTACGTGATTCGTCCAGAAGCTCGTGGCGCACAGCTATTTATTAGCCGTACGCACCCAGACATGCTAGTTGAGCTTTTCCGTCTGGAAGTACCAGAAATTGCGGAAGAAACACTAGAAATTAAATCTGCGGCTCGTGATCCAGGCTCTCGTGCGAAAATTGCAGTTAAAACTAATGACAAACGCTTAGACCCAGTTGGTGCGTGTGTTGGTATGCGTGGTTCACGTGTACAAGCCGTATCAGGGGAACTTGGCGGTGAACGTGTTGATATCGTGTTATGGGACGAAAACCCAGCGCAATTCGTTATCAATGCTATGGCTCCCGCCGAAGTGGCGTCAATCGTTGTTGATGAAGACAGCAACAGCATGGACGTAGCGGTTGAAGCAGACAACCTAGCACAGGCAATTGGCCGTAGTGGTCAAAACGTTCGCCTAGCTAGCCAGCTTACAGGCTGGGAACTTAACGTGATGACGGTTGAAGATCTCAACAAGAAGCACGAAGAAGAAAACGCGAAGGTACTTGATCTATTTACTGCTGGTTTGGACATTGACGAAGAATTCGCGTCTGTCTTGGTAGATGAGGGCTTTACAACGTTAGAAGAAGTGGCATACGTGCCTGCAAGTGAGCTTTTAGCGGTTGAAGGGTTAGATGAAGAAATGGTTGAAGAGTTGCGCAACAGAGCGCGCGCTTTCCTAACCACGCGTGCACTGGCGAACGAAGAATCGCTTGAAGGTGCAGAGCCTACAGAAGCCTTATTAAATCTTGAAGGTATGAGTAAACACGTGGCCTATGTGTTGGCCAGCCGCGGTGTTACCGACCTGGAAGAATTAGCAGAACAAGGTACCGATGATATCAGTGATATCGATGAACTAGACGAAGAGAAAGCCGGTGCGTTAATCATGGCGGCTCGTAATATCGTATGGTTCAGTGAAGAAGAGTAAGGTCAACAGGGGGAAAATTACGTAATGGCAGATGTATCTATTGAAAAGCTCGCCAGCGACATTGGTACGACCGTTGACCGATTGGTTGGCCAGTTTAAAGACGCGGGTATCACTAAGAATGCCGGCGATCAGGTAAACGAAGACGAGAAACAAAAACTATTGGATCATTTAAGTAAGCAACACGGCAGCGCAGCTGAACCGACACGTATGACACTTAAGCGTAAGACAACCAGCACGCTAAGTGTTGGTAAGTCTAAAGAAGTGAAAGTAGAAGTACGTAAAAAGCGCACTTACGTCAAGCGTAGCGATGTTGAAGAACAGCAGCGTCAAGCAGAAGAAGAGGCGAAGCGTCTTGAAGAAGAAGCACGTCTGAAGCGCGAAGCGGAAGAAAAAGTAGCAGCTGAAGCGAAAAAAGCCGCTGAAGAGAAAGCACGTAAAGCTGAAGAAGCGAAGAAAGCTGCTGAAGAAGAGCGTGCTCGTCGTGCGGAACAAGCGAAAAAAGAAGCTGAAGCACGTAAGGCCGACGAACCTGAGCTAACTGAAGCTGAAAAAGCGGAAGCTGAAGCGGCTCGTCAGGAAGAAGAACGTCTGCGCAAAGCGCAAGAAGAAGAAGCGCAGAAGAAGCTTGAAGAAGACGCGAAGAAAGCGGCTGATGAAGCGCGCAAACTTGCTGAAGAGAACGAGCGTCGCTGGAAGGAAGAAGAAGAGCGTCGTAAGAAAGAAGAAGCTGAAGAAGTTCACTTGCACTCTAACCGTTATGCTCAAGAAGCTGAAGACGAAGAAGACATGCAGGTTGAGCGTTCATCACGCCGTCGTCGTAAGTCGAAGAAAAATGCGGGTGAGCATCTTAAGCAAGGCTTTAACAAGCCAGCAGCACCTGTAGAGCGTGTAGTTAAGCTTGGCGCCACCATCACAGTTGGCGAACTTGCAAGCAAACTTGCAATTAAGTCTAACGAAGTTATCAAAACGATGATGAAGATGGGCGAAATGGCAACCATTAACCAAGTACTAGACCAAGATACAGCGGTACTAGTAATTGAAGAAATGGGTCATAAGTACGAACTTGTTAACGACAACGCACTTGAAGATGAGTTGTTGGCAGATGGCACTGGCGGTGAAAAAACCACACGTGCACCTGTTGTAACCATCATGGGTCACGTTGACCACGGTAAAACGTCATTGCTTGACTACATTCGTCGCGCGAAAGTTGCAGACGGTGAAGCCGGTGGTATTACCCAGCACATTGGTGCATATAAAGTAGAAACAGAAAATGGCGAAATCACGTTCCTAGATACACCTGGACACGCCGCATTTACCGCAATGCGTGCTCGTGGTGCTACGGCGACGGATATCG
Source organism: Alteromonas sp. Cnat3-28 (assembly GCF_022348265.1). Taxonomy (NCBI): domain Bacteria; kingdom Pseudomonadati; phylum Pseudomonadota; class Gammaproteobacteria; order Alteromonadales; family Alteromonadaceae; genus Alteromonas; species Alteromonas sp. Cnat3-28. Next base: position 3,461 of record NZ_JAKREY010000008.1, on the reverse strand, counting down.
TTATTCTTGTTGTTGCTGCAGATGACGGCGTAATGCCTCAAACGAAAGAAGCGGTACAGCACGCTCGCGCTGCTGGCGTACCTCTTATCGTTGCAGTGAACAAAATGGATAAAGAAACAGCTGACCCTGATCGCGTTAAAACTGAGCTATCTCAACTAGAAGTTATCTCAGAAGAGTGGGGCGGTGAGCACCAGTTCTGTAACGTTTCTGCGAAAACAGGTATGGGCGTAGACGAACTGCTTGAAGCTATCGTTCTACAAGCTGAAGTTCTAGACCTTAAAGCAGTAGCTGAAGGCCCAGGTCGCGGTATTGTTATTGAATCTCGCCTTGATAAAGGCCGTGGTCCAGTAGCATCTGTATTGGTTCAAGAAGGCCAATTACGCGCTGGTGACATTCTACTTTGTGGTGAAGAATACGGCCGTGTTCGTGCAATGCGTGACGAAAACGGTAATGAAATTAAGATTGCTGGTCCTTCTACGCCTGTGGAAGTACTTGGTCTGTCTGGTGTTCCGGTAGCGGGTGAAGACGCAGCCGTTGTTAAAGACGAGCGTAAAGCGCGTGAAGTAGCAGCGAAACGTCATCAGAAGAAACGTGAACTTAAACTTGCTCGTCAGCAGAAAGCGAAACTTGAAAACATGTTTGCGAACATGGAATCAGGTGACGTTAGCGAACTTAACATCGTACTTAAAGCTGACGTACAGGGTTCTGTAGAAGCAATTTCTGAATCACTTGTTAAGCTTTCTACTTCTGAAGTAAAAGTGAACATTGTAGGTAGTGGTGTAGGTGGTATCACTGAGACTGACGCAACCCTTGCGGCTGCATCAGGCGCTATCGTACTAGGCTTTAACGTTCGTGCCGATGCAACAGCGCGTCGCGTACTAGAAGCTGAAGAAATTGATTTACGTTACTACAGCGTTATCTATAACCTAATTGACGAAGTGAAAGCGGCCATGAGTGGTATGCTTGCACCAGAATTCAAGCAGGAAATCATTGGTCTTGCAGAAGTACGTGACGTATTTAAGTCACCGAAACTGGGCGCAATTGCGGGCTGTATGGTTACTGAAGGTAACGTTAAGCGTAGCAACCCAATCCGTGTACTTCGCGACAACGTAGTAATTTACGAAGGTGAACTAGAATCACTGCGTCGCTTTAAAGATGACGTACAAGAAGTACGTAACGGTATGGAATGTGGTATCGGCGTTAAGAACTACAACGACGTGAAAGTAGGCGACCAAATCGAGGTCTTCGAAATCGTTGAGGTTAAGCGCGAAATTTAATTGCCTTAGTTAATTCGGCATGTGAAAAACGGGGGCCGAGTGCTCCCGTTTTTGTCTGTATACAGTAAACAGGCTTCACGCATGCCCTGCGTTAAATAAGGAAAGGAGAGTATAATGGCCCGTGAATTTTCACGTACCGACAGAGTCGCTCAGCAAGTCCATAAAGAAGTGGCGAGCATTCTGCAAAATGAATACAAGCACCGCGTTGGCGACATGCCCTTGATCACGGTTTCTGACGTAGATGTGTCGCGCGACCTAGCGCATGCAAAAATCTTTGTGACTATTTACAACAGCACCGAAGAAGAAGGTAAAGCGCAAATTAAACAACTGGCAGAATACAAAAAGTTTATCCGCAGTATTCTAGCTAAACGTATTCGCATGCGCTCAGTGCCTGATCTTCACTTCTTTGAAGATAAGTCGATTGTTGAAGGTATGCGTATCTCTAATCTTGTGTCTCAGACCATCGCAAAAGATGAGTCAAAGCGCGATAAAGACGATCCACAAGAGCAGGAGTAAATGGCAAGACGTCGTAAAGGCCGTGAGATTAACGGCATAGTATTGCTTGATAAACCGCTTGGTGGGTCATCTAACCAACTGCTTCAAAAAGTGCGCTGGCTGTACAAAGCTGCGAAGGCTGGGCATACAGGCGCACTTGATCCACTTGCCAGTGGCATGTTGCCGCTGTGCTTGGGGGAAGCTACGAAGTTTTCTCAGTTTCTTCTGGATGCAGAAAAGACCTACGAGGTAACTGCTCAACTGGGTGTTCGCACCACCACGTCTGACGCCGATGGCGAAGTGGTTGAAGAAAAGCCTGTTGATGTAAGCGAAGAACAAGTACGTGATGCGTGTTTGGCGTTCTTAGGTAAGAGCAAACAAATTCCATCCATGTTCTCAGCGCTTAAACATCAAGGTAAGCCGCTTTATCACTATGCACGTCAAGGCATAGAAATTGAGCGGGAACCCCGCGATATTGAAGTGTATGAACTGGATGTACTGCGTATTGAACTGCCGTTTGTAGAAATGCGCATTAAATGCAGCAAAGGCACCTATATTCGCTCTATCGTAGATGATTTAGGTCAGAACCTTGGCTGTGGCGCCTACGTGACTCGCTTACACCGTACGGAAGTAGCAGACTATCCTACGGATAAAATGGTCTCGCTGGACAAGTTAATTGAAATTCAGGAATCACTGGAAGAAGGTGACTTTAAAGCGCTGGATGACTTATTGATTCCTATGGATACTGCCGTAAGTCGTTTACCTTTTGTGACCATTAACGACGCTGAAAGAAACCGTTTTGATAACGGCCAATCTGTAAAAGGGACTTGTAGCGAAACGCTGAGTGAAGGCATGTCTTACCGCGTTTACCATGGCGACGATACCAGTGGTATTTTCTTAGGCGTAGGGGAAGGGGTTCTTGACCCGAAAGACCAAGGTATCCCTAAACAAGAAGTGTTTGTTAACCCAAAACGTCGAGTTGTTTATCCATTGTAGCTGCGACGGTAAATAAAGACGGTTTATGGCTTGCTAAGTCTGTAAACGTCATTATAATACGGCGCTCATTCCGCTTTGCTGAATTAGTGATCGGCGAAGCATTAATATTAGGAGAATGATATGTCACTAACTAAAGCAGAAACCGCAAAAATCATTGCTGAGTACGGCGTTAAAGAAGGCGACACTGGTTCACCAGAAGTTCAAGTTGCTTTGCTTACTCACAACATCAACAAGCTTCAAGGTCACTTTGCTGATCACAAGAAAGATCACCACTCACGTCGTGGTCTTCTACGTATGGTTAGCCAACGTCGTAAGCTTCTAGACTACCTTAAAGGCAAGAACGCAGAGCGTTACCTTGACCTTATCAAGCGTCTAGGTCTACGTCGATAAGACTAGGTTTCAAGAAAAGCGCCCAATGGGTGCTTTTTTTTTGCAAAAATGTACAGCGAAGTGCAATACACCCTAGTACATGTATGAAGCTGGCCAATTAACCTTGTGTTTGTACTACGCGTTAGTTCGACGGTATGTTTTGCTTTTTATCTTCAAACATCCGCTCATCTGCAATAATACCAATTGTCTTAAAAGTTTGATCTAATAGTGGTATTCATATTCGAGTGATTTTGATATGCATACAGCCGACGACTTTAAACAATTAGCAAAGCAAACCTCCAACGGGCAACTGCGAACCCGCTA